>NZ_JBVOOL010000013.1:0-248972 GCF_055664045.1 Kitasatospora sp. NPDC023385
CGCCCACCTCACCACCCACGGCACCCCACCCAACTGGCACACCTACTACCACCACACCAAACCCCAACCCACCCCCCTCCCCACCTACCCCTTCCAACACACCCGCTACTGGCTCGACAACCGTGGCACCGGGCCCGCCACGCCCGACACCACGGGTCTCGACAGCAGCGGACACGCTCTGGTGACGTCGCTCATCACTGATCCGGAGTCGGGCGGGCTGACGTACCTCGGTCGCATCGGTGCCGACGCGCATCCCTGGCTGGCCGACCACGTCGTCGCGGGCCGGATGGTCCTGCCGGGTACGGCGTACGTCGACCTCCTCCTGCGGGCGGGCCAGGAGTGCGGGCTGTCCCAACTGGACGATCTGACGCTGGAAGCGCCGCTGGTGATTCCACCGGACGCCCCGGTCGACGTCCGTATGACCGTCGAGCCGCCCGACGAGGCGGGCCGCCGGACGGTTCGCGTGCACAGTCGCGGCTCGGACCCCGACAGCGCGTGGATCCGGAACGCCCGGGCCGTCCTCGCCGCTCCGTCCGCGCCCTCCGCGCCCTCCGCGCCGTCCGCGTCCTCCGCGTCCGACGGTTCCGGTGAGTGGCCCCCGCCGGGCGCGCAGCCACTCGACCTCGCACCGGTCTATCCCACACTGGCGGCCCACGGGTTGGACTACGGCCCCGTGTTCCAGGGCCTGCGCCGCGCCTGGTCGCGACCGGGTGAGTTGTTCGTGGAAACGGCCCTGCCCGAGGGCACCGACGTGACCGGGTACGTGCTGCACCCCGCGCTGCTGGACGCCGCCCTGCACGCCATCGGCTTCGGTGGTCTCGTGGAGGCGGGCGAGACCGGTCCGCGGCTGCCGTTCGCCTGGCGCGGCGTGCAGTCCGACTCCGCCGGCTCTTCCGGTGCCTCCGGCCCGACGACCCTGCGGGTACGGCTGGCGGTCGTCGGCCCCGACACCGTCACGCTGCGGTTGTTCGACGGCAGCGGCCGCGGCATCGGCAGCGTGGACGCCCTCACCCTCCGCGGCATGCCGGCGGATCAGCCGTCGACGGCCGTTCCGCGCTCGCTGCTCGACGTGCGGTGGCAGGACCTCCCGTCCTCGGGCGAGGCCCCGCCGTCCTGGTGGGTGATGCTCGGTGAGGACGAGATCGGGCTGACGTCCCTGCTGCAGGGCGCCGGCGGCCGGATCGAGGCCCACTCCGACCTCGACGGTCTCGCCGCGGCCGCGGCCGCCTCCGGCACCACGCCCGATGCGGTGTTCCTCGCACCGTCGGCACCGGCCGGCGCGGACGTGCCGGCGGCCACCGCCCAACTGGCCTCGCGCGTCCTGGCGGTCCTCAGGACCTGGCTCGTCGACCGGCGCTTCACCGCGACGCGTCTCGTGCTGGTCACCCGGAACGCCGCGACGGATCCGGTCGCGGCCGCCCTCGCCGGCCTCGTCCGGGCCGCTCAGGCCGAGCACCCGGGCAGGCTGGCGGTCGTGGACATCGACGCCGGCACGGACCGGATCGACCCCCGGGTGCTCGCCGCGGCGCTGGCCTCCGGGGAGGTGCACCTCAGCCTTCGCGACGGTGTCGCGAAGGTGCCCCGGTTCGCCGCCCTCTCCGCGTCCGACCCGGCCGCGGTGGACCTGTCGGCCGGCACGGTCATGGTCACCGGGGCCTCCGGAGCCCTCGGCCGGCTGGTCGCCCACCACCTCGTCGACCGCCACCGGGTCCGCGACCTGCTGTTGGTCAGCCGCAGCGGCGAAATGGCGGAACTCCGCGCCGAGTTGGAGAGCGCGGGGGCCACCGTGGAGGTGGCCGCCTGCGACGTCGCCGAGCGGGACCAGGTCGCCGCGCTGCTGTCGTCCCGGTCGGTGCGCACCGTCGTGCACGCCGCCGGTGTGCTTGACGACGGTGTCGTCGAGTCGTTGACCGACGAGCAGCTCTCCCGCGTCCTGCGCCCGAAGCTCGACGGTGCGTGGCACCTGCACGAGCTCACCGGGGACACGACGCTCCTGGTGCTCTTCTCGTCCATCGCGGGAATCCTCGGCTCGGCGGGACAGGCGGCCTACGCCGCGGCGAACAGCGCGCTGGACGCGCTCGCCGCGCACCGGGCCGCTCGTGGTCTCCCCGCGCTGTCCCTGGCCTGGGGCCCCTGGACCACCGAGGTCGGCATGTCCGCCGGTCGTCGGCGGCTCGAACGCGCCGGTGTGGTGCCGCTGGGTGCCGAGGAGGCACTGGCGCTGTTCGACGTGGCCCTCACCCGGCCCGAACCACTGCTGGTGCCGGTGCGCGCGGACCTCGCCGCGCTGGGCGCGGCAGCGCGGCGGCACCAGGTGCCGCCGATCTGGCACGGTCTGGTCCGCCCGCCCGCGAAGGACGCGCACCGGGCCGACCGGGATCCGTCATCCCGGTTCCAGCAGCTGTCCGGGGACGAGCGCGACCGTCAGCTCCTGGACCTGGTCCGCCGGGAGGTGGCCACGGTGCTCGGCCATTCCTCGGCGGACACGCTCGACGACGGGCTCGCGTTCTCCGAACTCGGATTCGACTCACTGACCGCGGTCGATCTGCGGAACCGGCTGGAACAGGCGACCGGATTGCGCCTGCCGGCCGGCCTGGTCTTCGACCAGCCGACCGCGCCGGATCTCGTGCGGTTCCTGTCCGCCGAATTCGGTTCGGCAGCACCGGAATCCGGCGATGCGGAGGACACTCTCGGCGCATTGTTCACCCAGGCGTGTGAACAGGGAAGGATAGAAGAGGGCATCGAACTGGTGAGTTTGGCGGCGCGTTTCCGGCCCGCCTTCCGGACGCCGGACGAACTCGGCCGGCGCCCCCACCCGGTACCGCTGTCCCGCGGGTCGGCCGAGCCGATGCTGCTCTGTTTCCCCGCGGTGGTGGCGATGTCGGGAGCGCACCAGTACGCGCGGTTCGCCGCCGCGCTCCGCGACAGCCGGAGCACCGTCGTCCTGCCCGAGCCCGGGTTCGTGCCAGGCGAGAAGCTGCCGGCCGAGGTGGCCGCCCTCGTCGAGGTGCAGGCGCAGGCCGTGCTCGAACAGGCCGCCGGGGCGCCGTACGCCCTGCTGGGTTACTCGTCGGGCGGCTGGATCGCCCACGAGGTGGCCCTCCGCCTGGCGGGGACGGACTCGCCGCCGAGCGGGGTCGTGCTGCTGGACACCTACCTGCCCCGGGAGATGAACCCCAGGCTCAACCAGGCCTTCACCCACGGGCTCTTCGCCCGGCGCAGCGAACTCGTGTCGACCGACCACGTGTCGCTGACCGCCATGGGCGGCTACTTCTCGGTGTTCGGCACCTGGGAGCCACAACGCTCCGATGTGCCGACGCTCTTCCTGCGTGCCGCCGACGCGCTGCCCGACGCCGACGGGAAGCCGCTGCCGGACTGCGACTGGGGCCCCGGGTGGGCCGAGTGCGACACGGACCTGGAGGTCCCGGGCGACCACTTCACGATCGTCTCGGAGCACGCCGAGAGCACCGCGCGGACCGTGGACGCCTGGCTGCGCACGCTCTGACGGTCGGCCCCCCGGCTGATCCACAACCGTCGGTTGTGGATCAGCCGGGGGCCGGTTGTTTGACCCTGCCACCGATCGTCGGCTTGGATCCCCCCTGGTCAGGAGCGGGAGCGTCCGAGGGAACAGAGCGGGTACGGCATGCGGGGCGAACAAACGCTGCGGCGGCAGTTCGGGTGGCTGTGGGCGGCGTACGCGGTGAGCACGTTCGGTACGTGGCTCGCCTTCGACGCCTTTCCGATCATCGCGATCCGGGCGCTGCACGCCGAGCCGGGAGAGGTCTCGGCGCTGGCGGCCGTGGGGCCGGCGGTGGGCGCGGTGATCGCGCTGCCGCTCGGCCCGTGGGTGGAGTTCCAGCGCAAGCAGCCCGTCATGATCGCCATGGACCTGGTCCGCTTCGGGGCGCTGCTGACCGTTCCGGCGGCGTACGCACTCGGCCTGCTCGGCCTGACCCAGCTGCTCGTCGTGTCGATGGTGGTCGGGGCGGCCGACATCACGTTCACCGCGGCGAGCGGCGCGCGCCTGAAGTCGCTCGTGCCCCGCGACGACCTCCTGGTGGCCAACGGCCGGTTCGAGTCCACGACCTGGACGGCCACCATGCTCGGACCACCCATCGGCGGTGCGGCGATCGGGCTGGTCGGCCCGGTCGTGACCATCCTGGCCAACGCGGTCAGCTTCGTGCTCTCGGCCGTGGGGATCCGGGCCATGGGAGCGGAGCCGCAGCCGGCTCGGGCCCCGGGACGGCGAATGCGCGCAGCCGACGTCCTCGCGGGTTGGCGCTACATCCTGGCCCACCCGTCGCTGCGTCGGCTGTTCTTCAACGTGCTGCTGTTCAACGGCCTGATCATGGCGGTCTCACCGCTGATGGCGGTCGTCATGCTCGGCGAGCTCGGCTTCGCGCCGTGGCAGTACGGTCTCGCGTTCGCGGCACCGTGCCTGGGCGGCCTGCTCGGCTCACGGCTGGCCCGCCGGCTCGTCCCGCGCTTCGGGCCGCACCGGGTGATGCTCGTGGCGGGGACGGTGCGCACGTGCTGGCTGGTCGGGCTGGTCTTCGTCCGCCCCGGCGTGCCCGGTCTGCTGCTCGTCATGGCGGCCGAGTTCGGGCTGATCACCTGCTGTGCCGTGTTCAGCCCGGTGCTGGCCACCCATCGCCTCAACCAGATCCCGACGGGCATGGTCGCCCGCACGTTGTCCGCCTGGGCGGTCGCGGGCAAGGCCAGCACCGCGGCCGTGACCGTCCTGTGGGGCGTGCTGGCCGGCTTCACGGGCCCGCGGGTCGCGGTCGCCGTCGCCGGGCTCGCCGTCCTGGCGACCCCGCTGCTGCTTCCCCGGGCCGACCGTACGGAGCCGTTGCCGGACGTCCGGCCGGAGCCGGTGCCTCAGGCGCAGCTGTCCGCCTCCTGAGGCACCGGCGTCAGCGGACGACCCGGTAGGTGATGTGCGTGGCCAGGCCGGTCGGGACCACCTTCCGCGGTTCGAGGACCGGATCCCCGGCGTTCTCCAGCAGGCGCTCACCGGAGCCCAGCAGGATCGGCCGGAGGTGGATGGTCAACTCGTCGAGCAGACCGGCGGCGAGGTACTGCTGCACCACCTTCGCCCCGCCCGCGAGTGAGACGTCCCGGCCGGCGGCGGCTTCCCGGGCCTGCGCGAGTGCGGACTCGATGCCGTCGGTGACGAAGGTGAACGTGGTGCCGCCCTTCAGCTCCAACGGCTCCCGCGGGTGGTGGGTGAGCACGAACACCGGCACGTGGAACGCCGGCTCCTCACCCCACCAGCCCCGCCAGGAGAGGTCCCACGGGCCCTCACCGCCGCCGAACATCCGCCGGCCCATGATGTAGGCGCCGATGCCGTGCATGGCCTCGGCGAGCACCTCGGAGTCGGCCGACTCCTCGCCGCCCGCCAGGCCCCGGTGCTCGTACCACGCGCGGGTGCCGAGCAGCCACTGGTGCAGGCGCATCCCGCCCACACCGACGGGGTGCTGCGGGCTCTGGTCGGGCCCCGCGGCGAATCCGTCGAGGGACATGCCGATGTGCGCGGTCACCGCAGTCATCGCCGCGGCGCCTCCGCCAGCAGGTCGGCGACCCGCGGGTAGCGGTCGTCGGGCAGCTGCTGGCCGGGCACCAGGTCCTCGTCCATGCGCTGGTGGCCCGGACGCGGCTGGTAGACGGCCGACGCCCCGGTGTAGGAGATGATGAAGGCCAGCCGGACCCCGTCGGACTGGTTGCCGTGGCTCCCGTGCCCGAGGGTGCTCTGGTGGAAGGTGACGTCCCCGGCGCGCATCGGCACCGTGACGCGCGGGTACCACTCGAGTTCCGGCCACTCGTTGAACATGTAGGTCGTCGCGTGACTCTTCACCACCGACATCTCGGCCCGGTGCGGCTCCGGGCGCTTGTGCGAGTCGGGCAGGAAGATCAGACAGCCGCGCTCGACCGGCACGTCGACCAGGGCGACCCAGGCGTTCACGTTCATCGCCGCTTCGAGCGGCGTGAGCGTGAGGTCCTCGTGCCAGATGGTGGGCACCTCGTCGTGCGGGTGCTTGGCGTACGCCTGCCCGCTCCACACCCGCATCGGGGTGCCGGCCAGCTGCTCGGCCGCCGCGGCGACCCGGGGGTGGCGCACGAGGCCGGTCATGGTGTCGTGCTTCCACCACGGGTCGGAGGTGGTCCTGAGCTTGGTGCGGCCGCCGCCCATGCCGGCCCGCCGGCCGTCCTCCTCGATCGTGTCCAGCGCGATCTCGCGCCACCGCGCCACTTCGTCCGCGGGGATCAGGCCCGGAATCCGGGTGAATCCGTGTTCCCGGAAGTCGGTGACGTGTTGTTCATCGACAGTGAAGGGTGCGTCCGGAGGCGTCACTTTGGTCATCAGCTTCCCTTCGAATACCGCTTTTCTTGAAATTGAGTACTGTTTTTAACAGCCGGGCGCGCCGGATGCCTAGTGGACCTTCGTCCACCCCGCGGAAATCGGGGAATAGCCGGGCGCCGAATCCGTTCGCCGCCCCCGTCCCGCACCACACGAATCGGACGCATTCCCGGCACGGTTTCCGCGCCGTCCCGCCACCGGCTGGCGCAGAATACCGGGGCCGTTTCGTTCCGCCGCCCGCCGTCCGGTCGCCTCCCGGACGGTGGCGCCACCGGCGGCGCCACCGGGGGTGGCCGGGCGAGTGGCGCGCCGCGCGGCCACCCCCCGGGCCGATAGGTTCGTCCCGTGGATCTCAACGCCGTTCGCACCTTCGTCGCCGTTGCCGACGCCGGCCAGTTGCAGGCCGCTGCCGACGATCTGGGGATCACCCAGCAGGGGGCCTCGAAACGCGTGGCGAGCCTCGAGCGGGAGCTCGGCGTACAGCTCTTCAGCCGGATCGCCCGAGGCGTGCGGCTCACCGTCGACGGGGAGGCGCTGCTACCCCACGCACGCGAACTGCTCCGGGCGGCCGAGCGCCTGACGGCGGCCGTGACCCCGGGGCGCAGGCCGCTGCGGATCGACGTCGTCGGCCGCCGGATCGCGCCGTCCAACATCCTCCACGACTTCTACCAGCAGCATCCCGGCATCCAGCTCGACGTCGTCACCCTGACCAACGCCGACGCCGCGTCGGCACTGGCGGAGATCAGCGCCGGAACGCTGGACGCCACGTTCAGGTCCCTCCGGGCCTCGGCCGGCGCCGTCCCCGAGGGGCTCCGGTCCGCGCGCGTCATCGACGACCGGCACGAACTCCTGGTCGGCCCGCGGCACCCGTTGGCGAACGCCGGGACGGTGACCCCGGCCGAGCTCACCGACCACCTCATCTGGATGCCCGGCATCGCCGACGCCGAACCGATGGGCTACTACGAGGACCTGGCGAACGCGTTCGGGCTGACCATCGACACGATAGGGCCGAGCTTCGGCGTCGAGGTGCTCCTCACCGAGATCGCCCGCTCGAACCGGCTCGCCACCCTCGTCGGCGAAGGCTCGCGGTACCTGTGGCCGGAGAGCTACCACCTCTGCCGGATCCCCATCGTCGACCCGACCCCCGTCTACCCCCTGTCGGTGATCTGGCGGACGGACAATCCGCACCCCGTCCTCGCGAACTTCCTCGACCACCTCCACGCCAGGTACCGGAAGACGGCCCGCGACGGCCTGTGGACCCCCGCCTGGGCACGCTGACGGCCGGCCGCCCCCGGACCGCGGGTGGCTTTCCCGACTCGAAGGGTCCGAGCAGCCCCGGGAGAGCGCGCATCGTAGTGGGTTCCGCCGCGCAGTGCCCGTGGTTCCGCCCATCGAAGCATTTCTGGCCGGAAAGCATCGCCGAATTGCCGGACAACCGCCCGCACCCCGTGCGCACCGCACCTCTGCGCATTTCTCGCACGCTTCCGGAAACGGTAGGGTTTCGTGCGCCACCGGGGAACGGTAGGGTTTCGTGCGCCACCAGGTGAGGACCTGCCTGACGGGTCCGGTGGCGACCCGGTCGTACTGCCCGGTCACGGGCCGGTCGGCCGCATTCCGAAATCGTCTCCACTCCGTCCCGAACGCGCGCACCTCAGCGGAATTCATGGCTCCAGTTCCCGTCGCCGCACAACCTCCGGTTGTGCGCCCGTCGCGGAATCGTTCCAGCCACGGTCCGTGGCGCGGCGCCGACGACGCGAGTACCAAAAACTGGAAGGGCGCAACGTGCCGGTCACCAAGCTCGACGAGGGAACTGCTCTCGTACTCATCGACGTGCAGAAGGCCACCGTCGGCGCACCCTGTGTGCCGCACACCGGTGCCGACATCGTGGCCCGCGCGTCCGAACTCGCGGGGGCGTTCCGCGAGCACGGCGCCACGGTCGTCCTCGTCCGCGTCACCGAGTCCGAGGACCGGGCGGACAGCACGCCCGGCCGCAAGGACGCACCGACCTACACCGGTCCCATGCCGACCGGCTGGGACGAGATCGTCGAAGAGCTCAGCGGCCACCCCGGCGACATCCTGATCACGAAGCGCAACTGGGGCGCCTTCTACGGCACCGACCTCGACCTGCAGCTGCGTCGTCGCGGCATCACCCAGGTCGTGCTCGGCGGCATCGCCACCAGCATCGGCGTCGAGTCCACCGCCCGCAACGCGCACGAACTCGGCTACCACGTCACGCTCGCCACCGACGCGATGGCCGACATGAGCCCGGAGGCGCACCACAACAGCATCGAGCGGATCTTCCCGATGCTCGGGGAGCGCGGCACCACCGCCGAGATCATCGAACTGCTGGCCAAGAGCCGCTGATGCGCGGGCCGGTGACGCGCATCGGTGATGCGCGCCGGCCCGTCAGCAGCACCGCGGCGGTTCGCCACTCCCAGGCATCTGCCTGGTGAGCACGGCGATCAGATGATGCGTCAGGGGCGGTCCCCACGGGGGCCGCCCCTCGCGCGTAGCTGCCGCCGCCGGCGACGGCCCGCGGTCACCGAGACACCGAGACACCGAACCATCCGACGAGTCGCTCCACCTCGTCACCGGCCCCGCCCACGCGCTGGCGTCCGCCCGGTCCGTCACCCTGGTCCAGCTCGCCGGGCACCGGATCTGGACGTCCGGCACCGGCCCCGGCACCGAGTGCGCCGCCTACTACGACGAGCTCGTCGCCGAGTTCGGCCTCACCATCGAGCCGACCGGCCCCGACTTCGGCTCCGAAGCGCTCCTCGACACCGTCGCCGACACCCCCGCCCTGGCCACGTTCCTCGGCGAGCAGACCCGCCTCGTCTGGCCCGCAGGCCACGGCCTGCGCCGCATCCCGGTGACCGACCCGACGCCCGTCTACCCGCACTCGCTCCTGTGGCACCGCGACAACCCCGCCCCGGCGCTGGCCGCTCTCCGCGCGCACCTCGCCGCCGCGTCGCCCGGCCACGAAGCCGGCGGGACCTGGGCGCCGGGCTGGGCGGTCCCGCGCTGAACGACGCGGCGCCGTCGATCACCGCGGCCCGGTTGGGCGTCACCGAGGCCTCGGTGGTCAAGCACTCCGGCAATATCGGGCTGACCAGGCCGGCGAAGGCCGACAGGAGCAGGGCGGTCCGCGGGTCTACGGCGTCAGCACCCGACACCCGGGGCCGGCTGGCCGCGTTCGCCGAGCACGTGTGCATCCCGTTCCCGCTGCTCTCCGACGCCGACCTGCAGCTCGCCGCCACACTGCGCCTGCCCACCTTCCGCGCCGCCGGCGTCGACCGGCTCGCGGCGGAGTGACGGGCGCAGCCGGGGGCCACGGTCGGGCGGGCCAGGAGGCCGAAGTCGGGCGGGTCAGGAGGCCAGCAGGTCCTCCAGGCCGCCGCCCCAGTCGATCCGGGTGTGCTCGGACCCGGCCGGGACGAGCTCGGCGGTGGCGGTGACGAACCGGTCGACCTCCTCGGCGGAGGCCGCCAACAGGGCCACGCCCTCCGGGCCCGCGAGCGCGAGGAGCAGCCGGGTGTCGCCGTACGGTGCGACGTGGACGTCACCCTCGCCCACGGGCGCGTGGAGGCCGGCCGTCAGCAGGTCGCGCGAGACCGTCCACACCGTGTCCGCCTGGCAGTCGCTGAAGTCCAGGTCGATCGCGTAGGGGTCGGAGGGCCGGTAGCACCACTCGACGTCCAGGTCCCGGCTGCGTTCGTCGCCGGTCATCAGCCGCATGGCGATCCGGGTGGTGAGACGTTCCATCGAGCGGGTTCCCCTTCCCGAGAGGTTCGTCGTGCGTCGTTCACTGGTGCCGATGGGCCATGACCTGCTTGCTTGACCGCAATCCTGACGGGACATCAGTTCTGCGCCTGGCCGCTCTCGGCGTGCTGCTGCTCCACGTGGTGCTTGAAGTCGTTCAGGTCGTCGATGACGCGGCGGTCCACGAAGCCGAGCGCCTCGGCCAAGTGCTCCCAGATCCCGTGCGGTTCGATCTCCAGTTGGAGCATCACCCGGGTGGTCCGGTCGTCCACGTGGTGGAAGGTCACCACGCCGGAGTGCCGCACCGGCCCGTCCCCGCCGTCCCAGGCCACCCGCTCGCCCGCCACCACCTCGGTGGTCGCCGCCTCGAACTCGCGCCGGCCGCCCGCGATCTGCACCACCCAGGCGCTGCTGCCCGGGCCCTCCACGTCCACGCTGACCACGCCGCGCATGTACTGCGGGAACTCCTCGCACCGCACCCAGCGCTCGTACACCGTCTCGACGGGGGCCTGCACCTCGACCGACTCCTCGATCCTTCCCACCGTTTCCTCCTCTCCTCCCGGGCGCCCGCCGCACCCGGCGGGAGCCTCTGGGTGTCCGCGTGCCCCGATCCCCGCCCGGTATGCACCCGCCCTTCACGGAACCCGCGCCCGTCCACCGCGCCCGCCACGTCGGCCACGCCCACCCGCCGCGATTACCCCTGCCCCACCCCCGCAGCGGCCGGGGACGACAGGTGTGAGAGAGTCGGCGGCCCGAACGCGAGGAGGAGCCGATGCACGGGAACGGGCCCGGGGGCACGGGCACACCCGGCGGCGGTGGCCGCGTCCTGGTGGTGGACGACGACGCGGCGATCCGCCGCACCCTGGAGCGCGGCCTGCGCCTGAGCGGCTTCGCCGTCGCCCTGGCCGAGGACGGCGAGACGGCACTCGCCCGCCTGCTGCCGGCCGCCCCGGACGCCGCACCGCCGCCGACCGCACCGGACGTCCTGGTGCTCGACGTCTCGATGCCCGGCCTCAGCGGCGCCGAGGTCTGCCGGGCCCTGCGCGCCCGGGGCGACGACCTCCCCGTCCTGATGCTCTCGGCCCTGGACGAGCCCGCCGACCGGGTGGCCGGCCTGCAGGCCGGGGCGGACGACTACCTGGTGAAGCCGTTCGCCCTGGAGGAGTTGGTGCTGCGGCTGCGCGCCCTGCTGCGCCGCCGGCCGCCGCAGCCCGCCGACCGCGTCCTGGCCGGCCCGCTGGCCATCGACCCGGCCACCCGGCAGGCCCACCTCGACGGCCGTGAACTGCGGCTCACCCGCAGGGAGTTCGAACTCCTCACCCAACTCGCCCGGAACGCGGGCATCGTGCTCTCCCGCGAACTGCTGCTGGAGCGCGTCTGGGGGTACGACTTCGAGGTGCGCAGCGATGCCGTGGACACCTTCGTCAGCTACCTGCGGCGCAAGCTGGAGGCCGACGGCCGTCCCCGGCTGATCCACACCGTCCGGGGCGTCGGCTTCGTCCTGCGGCTGCCCGGCGGGAACGGGTAGCGGCCGCCGTGAAGCTCTCCACCAGGATCGCCCTGTGGGCCGCCGCCGTGGTGCCACTGCTGGTGGTGCTGGCCGGGCTGCTCCTGCTGCCCCTGGTCGGCCGGGACCTGCGGCACCAGCAGGACGCCCGGCTCGCCGACCGGGCGGCCGCCGTCCTGCCGGGCGTGCGCGCCCTGGTCGCCGCCGACACCCGGGGCCGGCCCAAGGCCGAACAGAACCAGCAGCGCAAGGTGCTGGACGCCGCCCTGGACGCGGGCGTGCGGGTCACCGCCCAGGACGGCACCGTCCTGCTGTCGGTCGGCCCGCAGCCCGCCGACGACCGGGTGTTCCCCACCGCGCCGGGCAGCCCGGCCACCGTCCGCGACCGGGGCGCCGCCTGGCGGGTGCTGACCGTCCACGTCTCCGGCACGGGGGCCGCCGGCGGCAGCGGCACGCTCTGGGTCAGCGAGCCCGGCGGCCTGGCCGGCGACCAGGCGGCGGCGGTGCGCCGACGGGTCCTGCTCGTCGCTGCGGTCGCCGCGCCGCTGTCCGCCCTGATCGGCTTCGCCCTCGCCGAGCGCGCCACCGCACCGCTGCGCCGGCTCAGCCGCCGGGCGGCCGAACTCGACCCGGCGGCCCCTCCACCCCCCGGCACCGACGGCGGCACCCCCTTCGCGGCGGACCGCAGCGGAACCGCCGAAGTGGACGAACTCGCCACCGCCCTCGCCCTGTTGCTCTCCCGCTACGACGAGCAGGCGCTGCGCACCGCCCAAGCCCTCGACACTGCACGCTCGTTCTCGGCCGCCGCCTCGCACGAGCTGCGGACCCCGCTGATGAGCCTGCGCACCAACCTGGACGTCCTGGCCGCCCACCAGGACCTCCCGAGCGCCGAACGGGCGGAGATCGTGGCCGAGTTGCGCGACGACCACGCCCGGCTGCTGGACCTGCTCACCGCGCTCGGCACGCTCGCGCGCGGCGACCTCGTCGAGGTCGACTCGTTCGGCCCGGTCGACCTCGCCGAACTCGCCGACGCGGCCGCCGCCGACACCCTGCGCCGACACCCCGGAGCCGAGATCAGCCTGGAACTCCCGCCGGAACTCAGGGTGTTCGGCTGGGAGCCCGGGCTACGGATCATGCTGGTCAACCTCCTGGCCAACGCCGCCGTCCACGGGCGCGGCGGACCGGAGCCCGCCCGGATCACCGTCCGGCTGGCCCCGGCCGGCACGGTCGCGCTGCTCACCGTCGACGACGCCGGGCCCGGCGTCCCGCCGGCCGAACGCGAAGCCGTCTTCCACCGCTTCCACCGCCGTCGCGACAGCCCGGGCTCGGGCCTCGGGCTCACCCTGGTCGCCCAGCAGGCCGCGCTGCACCGGGGCACCGCCCGGATCACCGACCCGCCGGACGGCACCGGCTGCCGCGTGGAGATCCGCCTGCCGCTCCCGAACGCCGACGCAGCGACCGCAGCCGTACGGCTGCCGGTGCGGCGGGACTGGATCGCGGGCGAGGAGAGCTGAGCGCGGCGGCTCCCCGGCGGGCCGCTGCTCCTCCAGGGCTGCCGTGCTCGGGACCGCCGTTCCACAGGGAATCCACAAGAAGCCGTCCTACGCTCCCGGCGACCGGACCGCATCGGCCCGACCGAACGGGCCCGGTGCCCGAGACCGCCCACGGCAGAAAGGGACGCCCGTGTCCGCCACCCGCATGCCCCCCACCTCCGCGCCGTCCACCAGGTCCGTCGGCCGCAGGGCCGCCGTCCTCGGCGCCCTCGCCCTCGCCGGCTCGCTGCTCGCCGCCGTCCCCGCTCAGGCCGACGGGGCGCCGAGCGCCTCCCCGTCCGCTGCCCCGGCGGCCGCGTCCGCCGTGTCCGCACCCTCGGGCGACGGCGCGAAGGCCATCTGCAAGCGGCTGCCGAAGACCGAGCAGCGCGTCACCAAGTCACTCACCCGCCTGGGCGGCGACGCCACCGTGGCCGGGTCGGTCGCCCGCCTGCAGCAGCGGGCCGCCAACGCCAAGGCCGCGGGCCACACCGAGATCGAGACGCTCCTCAACGATCGCCTCACCGCCCGCAAGAACCTGGTCACCACCCTGCAGACCCGGCAGAACGACCTCCGCTCCGTCGCCACCTGGTGCGCCGCCCACGGTCAGGGCACGGCCAAGTGATCCGCCGCCCGACCGCCGCCCGCACCGCGTTCGCCGCCCTCGCCCTCGCCGCGGCCGCCGTGCTCACCGCCTGCGGCCCCACCGGGCACCCTGCCTCGGGCACGGCCGACAGCGGCCAGGTCCAGGACATGCAGCACAAGCTCGACGCAGCCGACAGCGCAGCGGCCCAGGCCGACGCCGACTCGGCAGCCGACGACGGCTGACGCCCCACCCCACCCACGACGAGCCCGCACACCAGGGCCCCGCCGCCCGGTCCGGTTGCACCGCACCGGGCGGCGGGGCGACACGCGCGCCGCCGAGCACGCCGATCCAGCGCCGTCAGCCGGCGCCGCAGGTCAGCGCTGCAGGTCTGCGAGCAGCAGGTTCGGGTCGGCGCGGGTGTAGTAGGCGGCGTTCGGGATGTAGACGGACTCGCCGCGCACGGCCACCGCGGTGGGGTTGGACAGGCCGTCGCTCGCGGTGAGCACGGTGTGGTGGCTGCCGTCGGCCGTGACGTAGACGGCCTCGTTCGGCGCGTTGAGGGCGGCGATCAGGGCGTCGCCGTGCCCGGTGAAGGCGAAGTCGTCGATGCCCGCGAGGCCGCTCGCGCGGACCTCGGCCGGCCCGGCGGCGCCGTCGTCACCGATGGGGATGCGCAGCAGGTGGCCGGTGTCGGTGTTGCTCACCCAGACGGCGCCGTGGTGCACCTTGAGGCCGTTGGCGCCGAATCCGGTGGTGGGCTTCAGCAGGGCGTCGTCGGACCAGGTCGTGGGGGCGCCGCCGTCCGTCGGGATGGCGTTGACCACGCCGAGTGCCGAGTCGGTGGTGTAGAGGCGGCCGTCGCGCTCGTCGAGGGCGAGTCCGTTCGGCAGGCCGGTCACGGGCAGGGCCGCGATCCGCTCGGGGGTGCCGCCGGGGCAGAGCCGCCAGATGCCGTGCAGGTCCGGGGTGCCGGTGGCGTAGCCGAAGTAGAGGGTGCCGTCGTGGGCGCGGGCGATGCCGGTGACGATCGCGGCGCCGACGAGCGGCGTGGCGGGGTTCGCGGGGGCGGGCAGGGTGGCGAGGACGGTGAGCCGGCCCTCGGGGTCGATCCGGCCGATCTGCCGGGCGAAGGACAGGGTGAGGTCGGCGGAGCCGTCCGGTTCGAGGGCGATGTTCTCGGGCAGTCGGCCCTGGGCGAGGTCGAAGTGGGCGACGATCCGGGGGTTGGACAGCGGCGGCGCGACGGCGACGGCCGGGGTCGCGGCCAGCAGGGCGAGGGCTGCGCACGCCGCCGAAACGGCGCCGGCGGCCGTGCGGACGCGGGGCAGGCGGGGGGATCCGGGCGGGCGGGGCGACCCGGGCAGGCGGGGCATGGGCTCTCTCCTTGATCGACGGGGCGGCGAGTGCCACCTGCCCGCCAGCAGAACACTCCTGACGGAACGGCACTTCCAGCCGGTCGCCGCGCCCGCCGGAACGTCCCCCGGTCGGTCGCCCCACCGACGCGGCCGGTGCCGCCCCAGGGTGTGGCATCGGCTCCAATTTGTGACGTGCCCCTGTCTAGTTCGTTCGCGTCCCGGTGTGGTGGGATGTCCGGGTCACGGGGTGATGACCGCTGGTGGGGGTGTGTGTGATGCGCAGTGGACGGTTGTTGGGGCTGGACGGGGACGCGGCGTGCCTGGTCGCCGTCGGACTGGTCCGGCTGGGGGCCCAGGAGTGGCTGGGCCCGGCGGGCACGGCAGGAGCGGCGGGGACGGCGCCGGCCTGGGTGGGAGGCCTTCGGGCGGCCTCCTTCGCGGATGCCTGGCTCGCGTTCGACGACCCTGCGGCGCCCGGACTGCGGGTGCCGGCGCCGGCCGCGCTGCGGGCGGTCGTCCGACGGGCCGCCGACCTGGTCGTGCAGTCCTGCGCGGGGGACGAGCCGACGGCCCTGGAGTGGCTGGGCCGCCGCTCGGCGGAGGCCCGCGAGCAGGCCCACTCGGACGGCGTGACGCACCCGGCCGAGCCCTGCGCGCTGACCCTGGTGTGGCACGGCGTCCAGGCCCTGGCCGCCGACGCCGCGCCGGAGCACGAACGGCGCATCGAGGAACGCGGCGAGGCCTACGTCCGGGAGCGGCACCGCCGCCAGGACACCCTCGCGCTGGTGCTGGGCTGCACCCGCATCGCCGCCGCCGCGCTGGTGGAGCTGAGCGAAGGCGATCCGCGCCGCGTCGCCGGATGGCTGGAGGCGGACGCGGCCCGCGCCATGCCACGCGGCGGCGCGGCACCGCTCTGGGTGCCGGGGCGGCCCTGGCAACCGGCGGGGTGAGGGAAGCCGGGCCGGAGCGCCGGCAGACGAACGGCAAACGGCGAACGGACGGGTTCAGGCTGCGCCCAGCAGCCGGGCCGCCTCGCTCAGGCTGGGGCCCAGGGGGAGGTCGAGGCGGAGCGCGGCGAGGTCGTCGGCGCGGGTGGGGCCCTGGTTGACGATGGCGACGGGCAGGCGGGCACGGGCAGCGCGGCGGACGAAGCGCAGGCCCGACAGGACCGTGAGCGAGGAGCCGAGGACCACCAACGCCTCGGCGGCGTCGACCAGTTCGTAGCAGCGCTCGACGCGGGCGGCGGGCACGTTCTCGCCGAAGAAGACCACGTCCGACTTGAGCACGCCGCCGCAGTCCGCGCACGGCGCGACGCGGAACCCCGCCACCAGCTCCGGCGGCAGCTGCGCGTCGCCGTCCGGGCGCAGGACCGCCCCGGGGCGGCGGAAGCCCCGGTTCAAGTCGTCCAGGCGGAGGTCGAGTGCGGCCCGCGAGCTGGTGCGCCGGCAGTCGAGGCAGACCACCCGGTCGAGCCCGCCGTGCAGTTCCACGGCTTCGCGGGTGCCGGCCGCGCGGTGCAGGCCGTCGACGTTCTGGGTGATGACGGCCGTGACGTGCCCCGAGCGGCGCAGCCGTTCCACCGCGTGGTGGCCGGTGTTGGGCCGGGCCCGCGCGAACACCGGCCACCCGGTGTGGCTGCGGGCCCAGTAGCGGCGGCGGGCGCTCTCACTGCCGGTGAACTCCTGGTACGTCATCGGGGTGCCGGTGCGGCGACGGCCGGTGGCCCCGCGGTAGTCGGGGATGCCGGACTCGGTGGACAGGCCGGCACCGCTGAGCACCACCGCACCGCGCCGGTGCAGCAGCCCTACGAGATCCGCCAGGCCCGCCCGGCCTTCCGGACCCTCGGGACTCACCGGGAGCACCGGGCTCTCCGGCGTGTGCGCGGCGGCGGTTTCGGGCGCGTCCATACCGCCGAGGGTAACGCCCGGCCGCAGACGGTGGACCGGGCGCCGAGCGTGGACCGGGAGCGTGCGTCAGGACGTACCCGCGGCGAACTCGACGATCCGCGCCAGAGCCGGCTCCCACCCCTCGGTGGTGTCCACCACCAGGCAGGGGACGTCGAGCGCGATCGGCACCCACGCCTCGATCGGCCGCTCCCCCGCCGCGATGCGTCGGAGCAGATCGGCATCCGCGTGGACGGTGCGCGAGGGTACGGCGGCGGCCCGGCGGATGATCCGCAGGCGGGCGAGTTCGGGGTCGACGGCGCAGCGCACCACGCGCAGGTCGGCCGACTCAGCGAGCGGTTCCAGGCCCGGGCGCCACAGGCGGTCCTGGAAGGCCGCCTCAGCCACCAGGCTCCGCCCGGTCGCGAGGAGTTCACCGATGGTGCGGAAGAACTCGTGCAGCGTCCTCAGGTCCGGGTTCGCGGCGCGATCGCCGTCGTCGTCGGCGGCGGCGGCCGCGGCGACCAGCCGTTCCTTGATCTCGTCACGGCAGACCGCCGGCCAGCCGAGCGCGTCGGCGAGGGCGTGCGCGAGCGTGGTCTTGCCCGCCCCGGGCGGGCCGCTCACCGCGACCAGTGTCGGGCGTCGCCCCATGCCCCCGCCTCACGATCGACCAGGATTTTCTGCGGCGCCTGCCCCGCGCGGGGGCTGCGGCGGCTCAGGTGACCGGTGCGGGAACGGGGCCGGGGCCGGGCAGCGGGCCGGGTTGCGGATGCGGGTCCGGCCCCGGCGCGGGCGCCGGCTGCGGATCAGGGCCCGGCGGGGGCGGCCCCGGCGGGACGGGGTCCGGGCCGCCGGGAGCGGGGACCGGCCCGGGCAGGGGGCCGGGCTGCGGTCCCGGCCCCGGTACGGGCGTGGGGTTCGGCGGTACCGGGTCGTTCGGCGGCGTTCCCATGCGCGGCTCTCCTGCTCTCCCGTTCCCGGGCGTGCGTCCTCCCGGGCGCCGAACCGCGCCCGGACGTCACGCCTGCCCGGCCTGCGACGGCGTACACGGCCTCCCCGCAGATTTCGTCGCCACCGCCGCCACCGCCGTCACCGCCGCCACCCTCGCCCCTGCGCGAGCTGATCGCCGTCCTACGCACCTTCGGTGCGCTCCCCAGCAAACCGCCCCCCCTCAGTGGCCCGTTCTCAGCCCCAGCCGGGCACCGGCGGGAGCGGCCACACCGGCGGCGTCGGCAGCGGGTGGCCGGGGTCGGCCTCCGGGGCGGGGCCGCGACCGGCGAGCCAGGCGAGCAGGACGTGTCCGGGCCCGGTGACGGCGGGGCCGGTCGACCCGAGCGGCCAGGCGCGCCCGAGGTCGGTGGCGGCCAAGCGGGCCACCGGGAAGCCGCGCGCGGCCAGCGTGGCGACGGTCGCGTCGAGCGCCCAGATGACGTAGTCGGCGGGCCAGTCGGCCGGGCCGCGGCCGAGGTTGAGGTCGACGTGGTGGGTTTCGAGCTCGCGCCAGGCACGGTGGAGGGTGAACCAGGCGGGATGCCGCCACCCGGCGAGGGCCGACACCGGCGTGGGCCAGCGGTCGGCGGGCATCGCCGCCGCCTCGGCGAGCAACTGGTCGAGGCTGCACCGGAGATCGTCCACCAGCGCGGCCGCCTCGCGCCCGGCTCCTTCCCGCAGCGCCCGGTCCAATGCGGCCGCGTCCGCCCGGGGGCCGGGCTCGGCACCGGTCCGAGCCGACGTCAGCAGCCATCGGTACGCATCGGCGCTGCGGGCGACATGGGTGACGACCTGGGCGCGGTTCCAGCCGGGCAGCGCGGACACGCCGCGGGCCTGCGGGCCGCTCAGGCCGTCGAGTGTGGCGACGAAGCGCCCGGCGGAGTCTCGGACATCGGCGAGCAGGGCGGCGAGTTCAGCCCTGGTGGGGTCGGCGGTGGGGGTCACGGGTCCGTACTCTACGACCGGGCGGCGTCAACCATCCGACACCGTCGCCGTGATCCGACACCGTCGCCGTGATCCGGCGCCATGGCCACGTGCGGCGTGCAAGCCGACCCACCCGGGCCCGCGAGAATTCTCTGTTGACGCTAACAGAACCTTTCCGCGATCATCCGACACGGCGACAGAAACCCGCAGGTCACAGGGCCGACGCCGATAATTCGGCACTGTTGACGCGCACATGGACGGCTCATACGCTCCGGGGCACCGGATCCCCCACAGCCGAACTCCCCATCGGAGCAGTGATGTTCAAACCCTGCCCGCGCCGCCCCTTCGCCCGCACCGTGCTCGTCGGCGCGCTCGCCGCAGCCGCCGCCCTCGGCGGCCTCACCAGCGCGCCGGCCGCCCAAGCTGCCCCCTCCGCCCCCTCCGCCACCGCCGGCGGGTCGCTCGCCCTCCTGGCCTACAACGTCGCCGGGCTTCCCCAGGTGCTCTCCAGCGCCTCGACCGACCGGCAGTCAAGCACCACCGCGATCGGCGGCCGCCTGGCCCCGTACGACCTGGTCAACGTCCAGGAGGACTTCAACTACCACGCCGCGCTCTACGCCGCCGACTCCCACCCCTACCGCACACCCACCAGCGGCGGCGCGGGCATCGGCAGCGGACTCAACACCCTGTCCGGTCTCGCCTACGACACCGACGACTTCGAGCGCGTCAAGTGGAACGACTGCCAGCTGGACTCCGGCGACTGCCTCACCCCCAAGGGTTTCTCCGTCCTGCGGGCCCGACTGGCCGAGGGCGTGTACGTGGACGTCTACAACCTCCACGCCAACGCGGGCACGTCCACCGGTGACGAGGCCGCGCGCGCCGCCAACCTGGCGCAGCTCACCTCCTACGTCAGGACGCACTCGGCCGGGAACGCCGTGGTCGTGATGGGTGACACCAACACCCGCTACACGCGTGCCGACGACACCATCGCCGCCTTCGCCGCCGACAACGGACTCACCGACGCCTGGGCGCAGTTGGAGCGTGGCGGCGTGGCGCCGGCACGCGGCGCCGACCCGCTGCTGTGCGACCAGAACGCGATCACCGACACCTGCGAGGTGGTCGACAAGGTCCTCTACCGCAGCAGCGCGCTGGTCTCGCTCAACGCGACCTCGTACCACAACAGGCACGCCGACTTCCTGGACGGCGCCGGCGCGATGCTCTCCGACCACGACCCGATCGCCGTCGGCTTCGACTGGAGCCAGAACCCCGCCTACCGGGCGAGCGAGCAGTTCGGCGGCCCGCACGGCGACTTCTACCACGACATCGACCAGGTCCCGGCCGGTGCGCAGGCCACCACGATCGGCCTGCGGGCGGGCGCCCGGGTCGACCAGGTCCAGCTGACGCTCGGGAACGGCACCACGCTCACCCACGGGGGCTCCGGCGGCACCGCGTCCTCGCTCAGCCTCGGCAGCGGCGAGTACGTCAGCTCCGCCACCCTCTGCCAGGGGACGTACGGCGGCCACACCCGCATCTTCTACGCGAAGTTCACCACCAGCCTGGGCCGGTCGCTGGCCGGCGGCACGACCACCGCCGACTGCGTCACCCGCACCGCGCCCGACGGGTGGCAGGTCGCCGGCTTCGACGGCCGCGCCGGCGACGGGGTCGACAAGCTCGGCTTCCTCTTCACACACCGCTGAGCTCACCCACCGCTGAGCCCGTCCACCGCCGCGCACACCCACCGCCGCCGCCGGGGTCCTCGCGGCCGCCTCGCGCGACGCCCTCGGCCGCGGCGACGTCCGGGTGCACGATGCCACCCTGCGCCTGGACGCCGACCGGGGTTCGGTCCGGGTGGGCGGCGCGTACCTGCAGTCGGCCGGGGCCCGCCTGGAGGTGACGCTCCACCACCACCGCGCGCCGGCCCTGGAGGTCGGCGGCAGGGTGACGCTGAGGCCCGGCGCGCAGCTCGCCATCCGGCCGGCGGACGTCCGTGACCTGGGCCCGGACGTGGTGGTGCCCGTGATCGGCGGGCGCTCGCTGCAGGGCGAGTTCGACAGCGTCACGGTCGACGCCGCCGGGTACCGGGCCACGCCGCTGTACACCCACGCCGGCCTCTCGGTGCGCCTCACCCGCTGCTGACCGCACCCCGGCGGCCCCGCTCTCACGAAGACCCACTCTCACGGAGGCCCCGCTCCCCCACGCCCTCGTCCGGGTCGCCCCGGACGGGGGCGTGCGGGTGCTGCCGGTCGTGCCCCTGGCGGTCGGGCCGCAGGGTGGTGGGCAGTTGCTGCGGCGGGGTGCTCAGGCCGCCGATGCCACGTCG
This sequence comes from Kitasatospora sp. NPDC023385, assembly GCF_055664045.1. Classification (NCBI taxonomy): domain Bacteria; kingdom Bacillati; phylum Actinomycetota; class Actinomycetes; order Kitasatosporales; family Streptomycetaceae; genus Kitasatospora; species Kitasatospora sp. NPDC023385. The sequence continues at coordinate 21,221 of NZ_JBVOOL010000013.1, forward strand.
ATGATCACCTTGCCGGGGTAGTCCTGCTGCTCCGCGGCTATGTCCATGACCTGGCGGGGGAAGTCGTCCAGGTCGATCCGCCGGGAGGTCAGCTTCTCCAGGGGGAAGGCGTCCGGGTGTTCCGCGCGCAGGCGGAAGCCCTCCTCGTAGTCCTCCCGGAGGCAGCCGTAGGCACCCGAGACGGCGAGCCGCTTCCCCCGGTACTCCACCGGCTCGATCAGTTCCCGGCGGCGGATGGTGTCGATGTCGGCCTGGCCGGCCGGGAAGCTGTCCCCCTTGCGGGTGCCGCCGTAGACGAACAGGACGGCTCCGTCGGCGGCCAAGTCGGCGGCAGTTTCGAGGAGTTCGGTGGTGGCGACGGTGGGCGCCACGATCACGAGGTCGAACCGGCCGCGGTGGTGCTCCGACTTCGCGTCCGTGAGGGGGTGGATCTCGTCGTCGGCGAGGATGCCCTGCCGCCGCGCGAAGGCGCGGCGCGGCTCGCCGCGGTTGAAGACCGAGACGGACGCGCCCAGGTGTCGGGCGTACATGGCGAAGGTCAGCCCGGCGCAGCCGGCGCCGATGATGGCCACGCGCTTTCCCTGGAGGTCGGCCAGGCCGGTGAGTTCGAGGAGTTTGCGGAGCGCGTGCACGATGCAGGCGAACGGCTCGGGCATCCAGATGTCGTCCCGGATGTCCGGTTCCGGCACCCGTACGACGGCCTGGTCCAGCTGCGCCTCGGTGCCGTGGACGAAGACGTACTCGGCGAAGCCGGTGGTACGGCTGGGGGTGATGTTGGGGTTGAGGGTGACGAGTTCGCCCTCCCGGAAGCCGGTCCGGGCGCCGGCGAAGGCGACGGTGCCGACGAGTTCGTGGCCGAAGAGCGGGCCGCGGTCCTCGGGGACGTCACGCGAGCCGAGGATCTCCTTGGCGTCGGCGCGGCAGATGCCGAGGTGGTCGGGCTTGATCAGGACGGTGTCGGCGTCGAGCGCGTCGTGTGGGAAGGGGCGGGTGCCGAGGCTCACCACGCCGTCCTGGAGCGTGGTCGTGACGTAGGTGGCCGGGAGGTTCGGCACTTCAGCTCCTCAGTGGTGCGGGTCGGGTCCGTGCGAGTCAGGCCCGTGCGGGCGCGTTCGATGTCGAGGGCGAGGCGGGTGAGGTCGCCGTCGCGGTAGTCGTTCTCCAGGACCAGCGCCTCGGGGGTGAACCCGTGCGCGGCGAGGGCGGCGAGGGCCTCCCGGACCGGGCCGTCCCCGTCGCCGAGGAGGTCCCGGGCGACGACGCCGGCGGTGCCGTCCTTGAGGTGGACCTGGGGTGCGATCGAGGGATGGTTCGCCTCGATCAGGGCCACCGCGTCGACCCCGGCCACCCGCGGGTTGTAGGTGTCCAGCAGCAGCCGGAACGGGGCCGCCGCCACCAGGTCCACCAGGGTGCGTGCGCGCCGCGGGTCCAGGTCGTTCTCGTTGGCCAGCAGCAGCCCGCGGGCCTGCGCCTCCGCCGCGGCCCAGGCCAGTACGGCGGCCGTCCGTTCCAGGGCCGGCCGGTCGGTGATGGCGCTGCGGCGGAAGCTCGGGACGAAGCCCAGCGGCGCGCCGAGGGCCACGGCGGTGTCGAGCACCCGGACCACGACGCGGCGGGCGCGCAGCGCGTCCCGGCTGCCCGTCGGGGCGTGCAGACCGATGTCGTTGAGGGTGTTGCCCGCGACGGCGAGTGGTCGCACCCCGTGGGCGGCGCAGCCGTCGAGGATCCGGGCGACGGTGCCCGGCGCGTCGAGCCAGGGCCCCCGGCCGGGGCCGCCGAGGTCGAGCTGGAGGCCCTCTACGCCCGCCCGGTGGGCCAGTTCGACGGCGTCGACGTGGTCGCCGGGCAGGCGCCAGCCGGCCAGTCCGATGAGGGGGACGGGCGTCACGATCCGGCCCCGGAGCCCGTCACGATCCTGCCCCGGATCCGGCCCCGGAGGGGATCCGGCGGCTCTGGGACACCGGCAGGCGCTCGCTCACCGGGTACCAGGCGCCCTCGCCGTCGACCACCAGGTGGGCGCCGTGCAGTCCGGCTCCGGCCGTCGCCGCCAGCTCCCGGGCCAGCGGGGCGAAGCCGGCCGGGCGCATGTAGGCGGTGTAGTCGAAGTCCTCGGGGCGTCTGCGCCGGATCCCGGGGGTGTCGACCATGCCGACCGGCAGGGCCTGGACGATGCGCAGGGCCTCGCCGCCGGGCACCTCGGCGCTCTCCTCCTGGGCGACGGAGTCGAGCAGGGCGGCGGCGGCGGCCTTGGTGGCGGCGTAGCCGGACCGGCCCGGCCCGGCGTTGTAGACCACCTCGGAGGAGATGCCGAGGAACACCCCGGGGGCGTCCGGGCGGCGCAGGGCCGGGATGGCCCAGGAGAGAGTCAGCCAGAGGCCGTTCAGGTTGACGTCGAGCTGGCGGTGCCACTCCGCCTCGGTGCACTCCCGGAAGACGGTCCGCCGGTCGCCGTAGTGGACCGCCGAGTAGCAGACCGCGTGCAGCGGCTCGGCGGTGGCGAGCGACAGGTTCTCGGCGACCCGGTCGGGGTCCGTGAGGTCGGTGGCCGCCCAGCGCAGCCGCTCGGCGCCGGGGCCGGTCGGCTGCGAGCGGCTGAGCACCGTGACGTCGAGCCCTTCCTCGGCCCAGGCGTCGGCGACGCCGCGGCCGATGCCGGTGGAGCCGCCGACCACCAGGGCGCGGCGGCGGTTGTGGGCAGGTGCGGTCACTGGGCCTCCAGGGGTGAGGGCGGCGCCGGGGCGAAGCGCACCGCGAGTTTGACGAGCCGGTTCCCGGCGACGGTCCGCCGGCGGCCGGCCGACAGGTCGGTCATGATCCGGGCGGCTTCCGGCGGCCCGACGACGTGGGTCACCAGGTCGCGGTAGGTGTCCGGATTCCGGCACAACTCGGCTGCCGCCTCGGTGAGGTGGTGGTTTCCCACGCCGCGGTGGCCGGTCAGTCGGACGTGTCGGCCGTCGACGGTGTCCGCCGCCGTGAAGGCGTACGGGACGGGATGCCCGGCGCAGTTGGCGGCCCGGACGGCGGCCAGGTCGACCCCGGGCAGCAGCGTGTCGCCGGTGCCCGGCGGGAGGCCGCCGAACAGGTCGACGGTCAGCTCGCCGCGGCCGAGGCGCAGGGCGGCGGCGAGCGCCTCCAGGGTGCCGTCGCGCGGGGTCGCGAGCAGTGCCGCGACCGGTTCCGCGCCGAGCACCGGCACGGCGTCCGCACCGACCGTCAACTCGACGCCCGGGACGGCCCGTCGGGTGCTCCACGCCAGCCCGGCCGGGGTGTGGTGGACGAGCAGGACACGCACGCCGTCGCCGAGCAGGTGCCGGGCGGCCCGGACGGCGAGCTGCCCGATCGTGCCGTCGCCGTACACCACCAGGGTGCGGGGGCGCCCCGTGGCGAGCAGGGCGAGGGCGTACCGGACGGCGGCCAGCGGCTCGATCAGGGTGCCGAGCACGGCGTCGGGCTCCTGCTCCAGCGGTACGACCAGGCCGCCCCGGACGGCGGTTGCCGGGACGAGGGTGCGTTCCTGGAACAGGCCGTCGACGGTGTGTCCGAGCAGGAAGGACGGGTCGGACCGGTGGGTCGGGTTGACCACGACGGGGGTGCCCGGGCGGCGCAGGGCGGCGGGCACTCCCGGCCCGGCGGCGACCACCCGGGCGATGCCCTCGTGGCCGATGACGGGCGCCGGGTCGTCGCGCAGCCCGCGCAGTATCTGGAGGTCCGTCCCGCACAGCCCGGCCACCTGGGTGGCCACCAGCAGTTCGCCGGCCGCGGGCTGGTGGGTGGGGCGCAGCCGCAGCCGTACGCCGCCGGGTTCGCGGACGAGCGCCCGGTGGGTGGGGATGTCCTCGGCCGTGGTCATGCCGGTACTCCGGCGCTGGCCGCGATCCCGGCGCCGGCCAGGCTGTCGGCCTCGCCGGGGCCGGTGACGGTGATCCGCTGCTCGAACCAGTCCGGGGCTCGTTCGCTGGTCAGGTAGAGGCCCTGCCGGGTGAGGTGCCCCATCAGGGCGCGCCGGTAGTGCCGGCCGAGGCCGTGGACGACGCCGCCGGTCAGCACCACCTCGTCCACTTCGGGGTCGAGGCAGAGGGCGGTGCGCAGGACGGCGGCGACGGGGGCGGTCACCGCGTCGAGCAGTTCGGCGGCGAGGTCGTCCCGCTCGTGCCGGTCATCCCGGTCATCCCGGTCAGGCCGGTCGCTCTGGGGCTCGCGGCGGTTCGGGCCATCCGTCTCATCCGTGTCATCCGCGTCACCCGAGCCGTCCAGCGCGTGGCGCAGCGCCGTCTCCAGGCCGGTGCCGCCGGCCGTCAGCCGCCCGAGCCGGGAGGCCGCCCAGCGGGCCGGTTCCCGCTGCGCGAGGGCGTCCGCCATCCGGGCGATGCCGGGGCCCGAGGCGTAGGCGGCGAGGTGGCCGGGCTGCCCGCAGTCGCAGTCCAGCTCGATCGGCTGCCCGGCGAGCTCGGTGTGGACCGGCAGATGGCCGATCTCGCCCTGCAGCCCGCAGCCGTCCACCGGGATCCGGCGCCGGCGCTGGTCGATCACCCGGCAGGCGATGCCCGAGCTGATGGTGGCCAGCAGGACCTTGCGGTGGCCGATGCGGTCGGCGGATGCCGCGGCGTGCAGCAGTGCGGCAGTGACGTCGTTGACGATGTGCCACCGGACGTCGGCCCGGCGGGCGGTCAGCGCCGCCCGCAGGTCGTACGGTTCGCTGTGTTCGCCCCACAGCGGGGCCGAGGCGTAGACGAGGCCGGAGCGGTGGTCGAGCGCGGCCCCGAAGGAGATGCCGACGACGGGGTCCGGGGTGCGGGGGACGGCCGCGCACAGCTCCCGGACCATCATGTCCTGCAGTTCGGCGACGGTGGCGGTGGGGAAGCGCTTGAAGCTGGGCGAGCGGTGCGAGGTGCGGTCCCGTAACTCCCCCCGCCGCAGCCAGGTCGCGCGGCGGACGTGGGTACCGCCGACGTCGAAGACGGTGATCTCCGCGCCCGCACCGCCACCCGTGCCGCGGGCCTCACCGCCACCCGTGCCGCGGGCCGCACCGCCGCCCGTACCGCCGGTCATACCGCTGCGCCGACGAGTTCGGTGCGTGCGCCCGCCGTCCAGGAGCCGATGAACTCCAGTGCCCGGCCGAGCTCTTCCGGGGTGAGGTCGTTGGCGAAGACGACGGAGCCGATGCCCCGGGTGAGCGGGACGCGCTGGAGGCCGTCGCGGTGCTTGACCGCGTCGGCGAGCGCCTCCTCCAGCAGTTCCTGGGTGAAGACCGGGTGGGCGATGGGCAGTTCGAAGTCCCGGAGGAGTCTCAGGGCCCGGTCGGTGTCGTGCTCGGAGAGGTGTCCGCGCAGGTGGGCGAGGGCGAGGCAGATCGCCATGTCGACGGCGACGGCCTCGCCGTGCAGCAGCGGCGGGTCGGCGCGCAGTTCCAGGGAGGGGCTGAAGGTGTGGCCGTAGTCGACGGAACGTTCCAGCACCTGTTCCCAGAGGTTGGGCTCCAGTTCGTCGAGCATGCCGGAGATCGCCCGGGACAGCACCTCGCTGACCGCGGAGCCGCAGCCGGCCAGGGTGTCCGGGGTGATGGCGCCCACCGTCGCCTCCAGGAGGTCGAACAGGACCGCGTCCTTGACCAGCGCCATCTTGATGATCTCGGCGATGCCGTTGGCGACGTGCCGGGGGTCGATGGTGCGCAGGAAGTACGGGTCGATCAGGGCGAGTTCCGGCGCGAAGTAGGCGCCCAGGCGGTTCTTGTGGTGGCCGTGGTTGATGCCGGTCTTCACGCCGATGCCGGCGTCGATCTGGCCGACCAGCGTGGTGGGGACGCGGACGTAGGGCACGCCGCGGCGGTACATGCTCACCGCGAAGCCGACGATGTCCAGGACCACGCCGCCACCGACGGCGACGACCTTCTCGGCGCGGCGCAGGATGCCCATCCGGGACATCGCCTCGGTGACGTGGACGGCCTGCTCCAGGGACTTCGCGTCCTCGTCGCCCTGGACCACCTGCCAGGTCGGCTCGATCCGCCAGTGGTCGAAGTACGCGGCGAAGCGCTCGCGGTAGAGCGTGTCGACGACGGAGTCGATGGCCAGAAGGCAGCGGGTGGGGCGGCCCTGGCCGCCGCCGCAGGCGCGGGCGAGGGTGGGGTTGCCGGGGTCCAGCAGTCCGCGCACCATGCTGACGCTGTAGGCGACGGGCTGTTCGGCCCGGACGTTCCAGTGCAGCCCGGGCGGCTTGGGGAGATCGGCGACCGGGTTCAGACCGGCAGGCCGGGGAAGTGCGGTTCCAGACATGACGAAACCTCCGTGAGCGGAACTCGAGCGGGGGAGTGGGCGGTGAGAGCGAGTCGACCTGCCCGCCTGTCGGCTTCGAACGCTAGTGCTTCATACGCATACATCGCAATGTGACAGCAGTCACAATAGATGTATTCAAATGCATATTTCTAGTCCGTTACCTGACGCGTCCGCCACGTTGCGGCAACGTGAACCGATGCGAACCGATGCGAACCGGCGTGAAGCAGCCCCGGTCGCGGCGGGAGCCTGCAACCGGGGCCATCGGGGAAGAGTGGGGCGCTCAGTCCATCGGAACGGCGGGCGCGTACCGCAGCCTGGCGACCAGCGAGGCGGTGGAATCGGTCAGGGCGGCGGTGTCCAGCGCCTCGGCCAGGGCCTTGCGCAGCGTCTGCTGCGCCACCTCGGCCAGCTGCCGGCCGGCGCCGGTGACCTGGACGTCCACCCCGCGCTTGTCGTCCACCGCACTGCGCCGGACGACCCACTCGGCGTCCTCCAGGCGGGCCACCATCCGGCTGACGGCGGGCTGGTTGGCGCCGATCGCCTTGACCAGGTCCGACATCCGCAGCGTGCCGTCCCGCCGCTCGGTCAGGGAGAGCAGGAGCAGCAGCTCGTTCATGGAGACCCCGTGACTGCGGGCCAGCCGCCTGCCCGCGGTCGCGTTGACCTGCTCCATCAGTCGGGTGAGCTGGCGCCAGATGGCGATCTCGTCCCGCCCGCTCCCCGGTCCCCATGTCTCCATTGACGCGGCCCCTCACTGAGTCCTTCGAACGTTCCGCTTGCCCGTCCACCACTGTTGCCCAGCGTAACTCTTTGCGGCAGTTGACCACCCCGGCGTGTTCGTCCATTATCTACATGCACTTGAATACATCTTCATCGAACGTCATCGACCTTCATCGAACCTGGCTCCCTACGAAAGGCTTGGGTCGCCATGCCACTGCCCCTTCTGGCCCTGATGCTCGGGGTGTTCTGCGTGGGCACCGCCGAGGTCGTCATCGCGGGGATCCTGCCCGAGATGTCCACCGACCTGGGCGTGTCCATCCCGACGGCCGGCCTGCTGGTCACCGGCTACGCGCTGGGGGTGACCGTCGGGGGGCCGATCATCACCCTGCTGACCACCAAGTGGTCCCGCAAGGGACTGCTGCTCACCCTGATGGGCGTCTTCATCCTCGGCAACGTCATCGCCGTACTCGCCCCGAACTACCCGACCCTGATGGGCGCGCGCATCTTCACCTCGCTCAGCCACGGCACCTTCGCCGCGGTCGCCTGGCACGTCGCCGCGCTCATGTCCCCGCCGGACAAGCAGGCCACCGCCATGGCCAAGATCGCGCTCGGCTTCAACTTCGCCAACGTGCTCGGCTCCCCCATCGGCACCTTCATCGGGCAGCACTTCGGCTGGCGCGCCACCTTCGGCTACGTCACGGTCTTCGCCGTGCTGTGCCTGCTCCTCATCGTCAGGTTCGTGCCGAGCGCGCTGTCCACCGAGAGCGACGAGGGCGGGGAGGGGAGCCTCTCGCTGCGCGAACAGATGAAGGTGTTCCGCAAGCCGAGCCTCCAACTCTCCATGCTGATCACCGTGCTGGCCCAGGGGGCGGTCTTCACCACCTCCACCTACCTGGCGCCACTGCTGCGCGACATCGGCCACTTCGCGCCCGCCATGGTCGGCATCCTGCTCATCGTGTTCGGCATCGGCTCGGTCCTGGGCAACATCCTGGGCGGCCGGGCCGCCGACGCCAACGTGATGCGCGGAGTACTGCGCGCCCAGAGCGCCCTGCTGGTCGCCCTGCTGGTGTTCTGGCTCGCCGCGCCCCACCAGGTCCCCGCCGTGGTCGCGCTGTTCCTGTTCGGCGCCGCCGGCTTCTCCATCATCCCGGCGCTCCAGGCCCGGATCCTCGCGGTGGCCGCCGCCGCTCCCGCCCTCGCCCTGTCGGCCAACGTCTCCGCGTTCAACCTGGGCAACGGGCTCGGCGCCTGGCTCGGCGGGGCGACCATCGACCTCGGCTACGACGTCCGGGCCGTCACCCTGACCGCCGCCCTCGCCACCGCGATCGCCCTGGCCCTCTCGGTGGCGATGTGGGCCCGCGGCCGTCGCGAGGCGCCGGAGCCCGTACCCGCGGCGCTCGACGACGCGGGCATCGCCGACGCCGCGCTCGTCCGGAAGCCGTAGCCCCGGCGCGCCACTCACGCCAGTCGCACCGCTCATGTCGCCCACCGGCCTGTCAGCCTGCCGGTGGGCGACGCGGCCGTTGCACCCGGCAGGCCGTCAAGTTCCCCTGTGCCCGTCCCCTTGGTTACCGTACAGATGGTTTTCGGCCACGCCGAGCGGAGCGGAAATAGGCTTGGCGACGTGACCGTTGTCGTTGGTGTGGATACGACCTTCATCCGGCCGTCCGCCGGGCCCCTCCCCCGCGGGTCGGCCGGCCCGACCGGCCGCACCGTCCTGGACGAGCTGTCCGAGGTGCTCTTCGCCCCGCTGCCGCGCAGCGACCAACGGGCCAAGGGCGCCCTGTACCTGCGCGGGCTGATCGCGGCCCAGGGCCGCAAGTCGATCCGGAACATCGCCGCGCACGTCGGCGGCCCCGAGCTCGCGCAGAGCCTGCACCACTTCATCGCCTCCTCCACCTGGGACTGGGAGCCGGTCAGCCGGGCGCTGCAGCGCCACGCCGACACCGAACTGCGGTTCACCGCCTGGGTGGTGCAGGCGCGGCCGGTCCCCCGGAAGGGCCGGCAGGCGATCGGCACGTGGGGGGTGGCCGGCGAGATCACCGTGCCCGTCAAGTGGAACCTGCTGCCGCCCGGGGCGGACCCGGCCGGGTGCGTCGCCGCGGCTGCCGGGGTGTGCGATCCGAGCGCGATCGGGCCCCGCCCGGCGGTGCTGGACCTCCCGGGGGTGGACCTGCGGCCGGTCTTCGACCACTACGCCCGGGCGGGCGCGCCGGTGCTGTCCGCCGTGCCCGCCGGCCTGCCGGTGCTGGACCGGGGAGCGGGGCGGGGCGGCCGCTCGCTGCCCGCCGCCCGGGTGCTGCAGCTCCACCGGATGCTCCGGCGGCCGGTGGAGTGGACGGACCCGGCGACGGGCGCGGTGCGCCGGAGCCTGGTGGGCGGCGTCCGGGTGGAGTGGGCCGGGCATCCGCTGCTGCTGTTGGGGCAGTGGGACGGCGCGCAGGAGCGGCCGGTCCGGTGCTGGCTGACCAATCTGACGGCGACTCCCCTGGGGGTCCTGCTTCGCCTCGCAGAGCTGCCGCAGCGGGTCGACCGGGACTTCGCCGGTTCCGCCTCGCACGTCGGGGCCCTCGACGACTACGAGGGGCGCGGCTCCGACGGCTGGCACAGGCACATGACCCTGGCGGCGGCCGCGCACGTGGCCCAGGTGGTCGCCGCCGCGCGGGCCCGGGTCCGTCCGTGGACCCACTGCATGGTGTCCATGGAGCGGATGGGACGTTCGTTCTGAACGGCGCGAAACGGACACGGCGCCGGTCAAACATCCAACTTCTTCCTGTGTCACCTCCACGGGAGGTTCTGACACAGGCAACACGACCGCATCGCCCGTTCCGTCCCTCGGCAGCCATCATCGGACCATGCGAATTCTGGTTGCCGGCGGTGGTGTCAGCGGTCTGGCCACAGCGGTCGCGCTGGGGTCGAGAGGCCACCACGTCCTCGTCCTGGAACAACGGCCGGCGCTCACCGAGGGCGGCACGGGGATCCGCCTGGCGCCGCAGGACTTCCGGCTCCTGGACCGACTCGGCATCGGCGACGCCGTCCGCGAACGGTCGTTGCCGATCGACGAGTTCCGCACCATGGACGGCTCCACCGGGGAACTGCTCAGCTCGGTCCCCCTGCCCGCTCGGCACGGCGGCGGCCACCCGGCGCACGCGACGGCTCACACGGCGGCGCACGCGACGGCCCACCGCCTGGATGTGTACGACCCGCTGCTCGAAGCCTGCTGGGAACTGGACGCCGTCCAACTGTGCCCGGACAGCCGGGTGGTCGAGTACACCGAGCACGGCGAGTCCGTGGTGGCCGCCCTCGCCGACGGCCGCAGCATCACCGGTGACGCCCTGATCCTCACCGGCGCCGCCCGCTCGACCGTCCGCCACGACGCCCGGTGGGCCGGCGCCCCGCAGCAGCGGCACGCGGTCTACCACACCGTCATCCCGATGGAGCTGGTCGCGGGCCGCTGGCAGGACGGCGCGGCCACCTGCTGGGTGGGTGCCGCATGGCACGTGGCGCACTACCCGTTGCCCGACTCCCGGTACCTCAGCCTCTCCGCCACCCGCCACCACCACACCGGCCGGGACCTCGACGGCGCCCGGGTCGACCTGGAGCACGTCCTCGCGGCCTTCCCGGAGATCGGGTACGCCGCCCGGAACGTGCTGACGATGGGCCGGAACTGGCGGGCCTGGACGGCACCTGACCGGACCGCCGGACCGGGCGGGGCACACGGCAGGGTCGCCCTGGTCGGCGAGAGCACCGAACCGGCCGACCCGCTGGAGGCCTCGGGCCTGCACCACGCACTGCAGGACGCCCTCGGGCTGGGCACCTCCTGGGACACCGCGGAGGGCGACGCGCTCCGGTGGCTCACCGACTACGCGGCCCGCCGCACCGGGCGGACGCCGGACGTCCCCGCGGGCTGCGGCTCCGCGCGCCGCTAGGGCCCGCAGCACCTGACCGGTCGCCCCGCCGAGTCGTGCCGGTCGGTCAGGACTTCGGCGCGGCGGCCTCCTGGTGCCGCCACCGCACCGGGTCCTCCGCCGCGACCCGCTGCGCCCCCGCCGCCGTCACCGGCCCCCGCACCGGCGCGCCCACCGGCGCCGGAGCCCGGTACTCCGCGCAGGACAGCACCAGCATCTCGTTGTCGCCCGGCTGGAACTCGTAGGCCACCCGCTCCACCCGGCTCGGGATCCCGCAGCCCGCCAGCCCCCGCCGCAGTGCCTCCAGCCCGTCGTAGCGGACTCCCGTGTCGTACACCATCAGCGGGAAGACCCGGACTTGCCGACGCGCCACCCGCGCCAGCTCCAGCAGCGCCGCCCGGTGGAAGGCCTCGTCCAGCCGGTTGCCGTACGAGAACAGCAGGTGCGAGCTGAGCACCAGGTCGAACGAGTCGTCCGCGAAAGGGAGTTCGGGCAGCGAGCCGGCGACGTAGCGGTCCGGGCGGGCCGCGATGTCCTTCCGGAAGGTCCGGGCGTTCGCGATCCACCGGTCGATCATGTCGTCGGCGTCGGTGTACCACGACCAGGGGTAGTCCGCCGTCTCCTTCGCCAACAGCTCCCGCTTGAACGCGGTCTCCCGTTCGACGAGCAGGCCCAACTCCTCGCGGTGGTCGGCGTACTGGCGGTCGACCGCGACGGCGTCGATGCCCCGCCGGCCGGCTTCGGCGACGAAGCTCGCCGCGCCGCCCGGGCAGTCCAGGATCCGCTGCTCCAGGTCGCCTTCGGTGAGTGCGAACATCGCGCGGTACTCCTCGAAGGAACGTGCGCTGACCAGCACAGTCATCCCCTTCCGACGAACGGCATGGTGGTCGGCAGGACCACCAGCGACTGGATGTTGGTGTCCGGCGGCTGCGCGGCCATCAGCACCAGGGCCTCGGTGAAGCGCTCCACCGGGATGGTCGCCTCGACGGCCATCGTCCCGTCGGCCTGCATCGCGGCCGGCTGCGGTCCGCCGTCGACGGGGGTGACGTTGCCGACGTCGATCTGCCCGCAGGAGATGCCGTGCGGGCGGCCGTCCAGTGCGAGCACCTTGGTGAGCCCGAGCACGGCGTGCTTGGCGGCCGTGTAGGCGATGGAGTTGGGGCGCGGCGCGTAGGCGGACGGCGCGCCGTTGTTGATGATCCGGCCGCCCTTGGGGGTCTGGGTGCTCATCATCCGGAAGGCCTCGCGGGCGCAGAGGAAGCCGCCGGTGACGATGGTGTCGAGCACCCGGTTCCAGTCCTCGAACGGGGTCTCGGTGATCGGCCGGCGCGGGGCGGCGGCGCCCGCGTTGTTGAACAGGAGGTCCAGCCGCGCGTACTGGTCGCGGACGGTGTCGAAGAGCCGGGCGACCTCCTCCGGGCTGCGGATGTCGGTGGGGACGGCGAGCAGCCGGGAGGCGGCCGGGCCGGCGAGGGCGGCGGTCCCTTCCAGCGCGTCCTTGCGCCGCCCGGCCACGACGACGGTCCAGCCGGCCTCCAGCAGGGCCAGCGCGGAGGCCCGGCCGATCCCGCTGCCCCCGCCGGTGACGATTGCGACCCGCCCGTTCGGTGCGTTCACCGCGCCCATTCCTGCCCCTCGTTGACCCAGATCCGCAGCATCCGCCGGGCGTACCGGCCGGGTTCGTCGACGTACGGCGAACGGCCGTGCAGGACGCGGCTGTTGCGGATGATCAGCAGGTCACCGGCGGCCATCGGCAGTCCGAAGGCGATTTCCGGCCGGTACAGCACCTCGTCCAGCACGCCCAGCGCCTCCCATTGACGGTCCGTCAGTTCTGGCCCGCCCCGGTCCGGGGAGGACCGGACGGTGCGGGTCTGGTAGTAGCAGCCGACCGTCCCCTCCTTCTGGTGGTAGAGGATCGGGGTGACCACGACCTGTGGGCCGGCCCGGCCGGCCCGGTCGAAGGTCCAGTCCTCGCAGAGGGTGGCCAGGGCGTCCGGCCGCTCCCGCTCGATCAGATCGTGGACGTGCCGCGCACTCGCCAGCTTGGTCAGTCCGCCGCCGTCGAAGGCCGGCCGCAGGCAGAGCAGGACCAGCAGGTCGCAGGTGTCGCAGTGGAAGCCGAGTTCGGTGTTGCCGTCGCCGTCCTGGTCGCGCAGCACCGAGGTGAGGTCGCCGCGCCCGTTCTGCGGCACGATCCGGCCGTAGTCCCGCAGCAGGAAGGAGAGCACCTCGGTGATCTGCTCCTCCGGGTACTCCGTGTCGACCAGGCCGCCGATGTGGGTGATGCCGACCGAGGCCACCGCGTCCCGGACGAAGGCCCGCAGCTCGGCTCGCACCGGTTCGGCCGCGCCCCACCGCCCGGCCCGCGCGTCGGCCCAGAGCAGCCGCCGCTCCGCCTCCCCCAACGGGAGCGACCACATCTCCCGCCGGGCCTCCAACTCCAGGCTGCTCCAGCCGATTTCCTTCACCGCGTCCATGGGTTCTCCTCCCTACCGGCTTCCGGCCGCGACGGCCTTGGCCCAGAGCTCCAGTGCCTCGTCGACCTGCCCTGCCGTGACCACCAGCGCGGGGATCATCCGCACCACGTTGAGGTGGATCCCGCAGAGCAACAGCAGCAGCCCGTGCTCGGCCGCCGCCTGCTGGGCGCGCCTGGCGGCCTCCGGGTCCGGCGAGCCGTCCGGGCGGCAGAACTCGGCGGCCGCCATCAGTCCCACGCCCCGGACGTCGGCGATCCCGGGCACCTCGGCGGCGACCGCCCGCAGCCCGGCCAGCAGCCGTCCACCCTGCTCGGCCGCGTTCTCGACCAGCCGCTCGTCGCGCAGCACGTCCAGGGTGGCCAGGGCGGCGGCGCAGGCCACCGGGTTGCCGCCGTACGTGCCGCCCTGCGAGCCGGGCCAGGCGCGCCCCATCAGCTCGGCGGGCGCGGCGATCGCGGACAGCGGGAAGCCGCTGGCCAGGCCCTTGGCGGTGATCAGCACATCGGGGCGGAAACCGGCCCCGCCCGGCCGGGCGTCCTCGTGCTCGTGGGCCCAGAACCGGCCGGTGCGGCCGAAGCCGGTCTGCACCTCGTCCACCACCAGCAGGATGCCGTGCCGGTCGGCGCGCTCGCGCAACCCGGCCAGGAAACCGGGCGGGGCGGGGACGTAACCGCCCTCGCCGAGCACCGGCTCGACGAACATCGCCGCCGTCTCGGCGGGCGCGGAGGCGGTGGCCAGCACCTCGTCCAGGCCGCGCAGCGCGTGCTCGACCGCCTCCTCCTCGGACAGCCCGAGCCGGAACGCGGCCGGGAACGGCGCCACCGCCACCCCCGGCATCAGCGGGCCGATGCCCGCCCGGAACCGGGTGCCGGCCGTGGTGAGCGAGGCCGCGCCCATCGTGCGGCCGTGGAACGAGCCCTCGAAGACGATCACGTTCTGCCGTCCGGTGGCGTGCCGGACGAGCCGCAGCGCCGCCTCCACCGCCTCGGTGCCCGCGGTGGCGTAGAACAGCGAGTCCAGGCCGGGCGGCAGCACCTCGCCGAGCCGGTCGGTGAGGGTGAGCAACTGGTCGTGCAGCACGGTGGTGTACTGGCCGTGGATCAGCCGGCCGGCCTGCTCGCGGACCGCCTCGACCACCCGGGGGTGACAGTGGCCGGTGCTGGTCACCCCCACGCCGGAGGTGAAGTCGAGGTACCGGCGGCCGTCGGCGTCGTAGAGGTGGAGGCCCTCGCCGCGCACGGCGACGACCGGGGTGGCCTGCTTGAGCACCGGGGAGAGCTGGGACACGGAGCCTGCCTGCACGGTGGAGCCTGCCTTCACGGTGGGTTCTGCCTTCACGGGTGGATCCTGCTTTCGGGGACGAGGGGGGACGGGTCGGCGGGCGGCAGGTAGCCGGCCTCGACGGCCCAGGCGAGGGCCGCCGCCCACCACTGCGGGGTCGGGGCGGTGAAGTGGACGCCCAGCCGGTCGAGCACGGCGGTGGTGTACGCGCTGTCCACCCGGACGTTGCGCTCCTCCTGCTGCGCCCAGGCGGCGGCCAGCCGGGCGGCCGTCGGGTGCCGCCGCTCGGCTGCGGCGATGGCGGCCGCGAAGGTCTCGTCGTCGGTGAGCCGCACCGGGTAGCCGTGCGCGGCGAGCCGGGCCACCAGTTCGTCGTGGGCGACGGCGTACGGCGATTCGACGTGGTACGCGCCGGGCGCGGCGTACGGGTCGAGGGCGATCGCGGCGATCCCGGCGGCCACCGTGTCCACGTGCGAGAACGCGAAGGAGGTGTCCGGCCGGCTCGGCGCGGCGCCGGCCAGCAGGTAGCCGCGGATCAGCTGGTAGACGCGGTTGTCGCCGATGTTGGCCTGGAAGGCGCCGGTCCGGCTGTGCGCCGCGATGTGGCCGCTGCGGTGCAGGTAGGCGGCGTGCCCGGTGGCGGCCCAGGCGCGGACGGCCTGTTCGGCCCGGTACTTGGTCCGCTCGTAGGGGGTGCGGAAGTGCTGGCCGATCCACAGGTCCGCCTCGCTGAAGCGGCGCGGCGGGCCGTCCACGCCGCCCGAGACGGCGAGCGTGGAGACGTGGTGGACCCGGGCCTGCCGGACGTTCTCCCCGATCCAGCCGAGCAGGTGCCGCACCGCCGTGTGGTTGGTGCGCTCCAGCTCGTCGGGCGAGGCCACCAGCCGGACGTCCGCCGCCGCGTGCACGACGACCTGCGCCGCCCGGGCGCGGGCCAGCCCGGCCGGGGAGAGGCCGAGGCCGTCCCGGTCGACGTCCCCGGCGACGGCGTGGGCCGCGCCGGGGCCCAGCCGGGCCCGGGCCGAGGCGTCGTCGGCGGCCCGCACCAGGCAGGTGACCTCGGCGCCGCGCCGGAGGAAGGCGTCCAGCAGGTGCCGTCCGAGGTAGCCGGTGGCGCCGGTGAGCAGCACCCGGGCGGGTTCGCGCACCGCCGCCCGGGCGGTCGGCGGAGCCCCCGGGTGCAGCAGCTGCCCGGAGGTGGACAGGGGGACGCGGACGGGGCGCGGGACGGCGACCTCGTTCGCTGTGGTCTCCTCACCCGCCTCGGCCGCAGTAGCACCCTCACCCGCCTCGGCCGCCACGGCCTGGGCGAACGCGGCGGTGATCCGCTCGGCCCCGGGGTGCGGCAGGCCGGGCCACCCGTACACCAGGTCGGCGACCAGCCGTTGCTCCACGATCCTTGCGGTGAGCCGCAGTTCGTACAGCGGGTCACCGCCGGCGCAGCGCGCCACGCCGGCCTGCTCCGCGGCCACGGTCCAGTCCAGCGCGGGCTCCTCCGGCAGCCGGAAGGTGCCGAGGAAGTTGAATCCGACGGCGGGCCGCTGCCCGGGCGCGTCCATCGCGCGGACGGGCGCCTCCCGCAGCCGCCGCGCCACCGCCTCGGGGCCCGCTCCGGCGCCCAGGGTGACGTGCTTGACGGCGGTGAACCAGCCGACGGTGTCGAGGAGTTCGCCCGCGTCGCCGGCGGTGTCCCGGCCGTGGGTCTCGACCTCGACGGCGAGCCGGGGGCGGCCGTTCCAGCCGGTGACGGCCTCGGCGAAGGCGGCGAGCAGGACGGCCTCCAGCCCGGCCCCGCCGCCGTGCCGGGCGACCAGCCGGGCGGTGGCGTCCGCGCCGAGCGCCCAGCTGAGTGCGGCGGGTTCGACTTCGGCGGCGGGTACGGCGCCTCCGGCGGGCTCCACCCCGGCAGCGGGTTCGGCGCCCCCGTTCGGGTCTTCGGCGGCAGCCGCAGCAGGTGGGCCCGCCGCCGCCCACGCGTAGAAGTCCGCCGTCGGCGGCAGGTCGGCCGGTTTCTGGTCGAGCACCGCCCGGTACGCGTGGGCCAGGTCGTCCAGCAGGATCCGCCAGGACAGCCCGTCGACCACCAGGTGGTGCGCGATCAGCGCGAGCCGGTCGTCGGTGCCGGGCGGGCCGGTGAACAGGTGGGCGCGCAGCAGTCGGCCGGCCAACGGGTCGAGGCTGCGGTGGAGTTCGGTGCAGACGCCGGCGACGGTGTCGGCGAGCGGGCCGGCCGCGCGCGGGATCCGGGAGTACGAGACCGGGTCGAGGTCGGCCACCGGCCGGGGCTCGCCGTAGCCGTCCGGGCCGACCGGTCGGCGCAGTGCCGGATGGCGTTCGAGGACGGCCGCGACCGCCGTGGACAGCGCGGCCGGGTCTACCGCCGTCCGGCACCGCAGCAGGACGGACTGGTTCCAGTGCCGTACGTCCTGCACGGTTCGCTGCCGGTACAACCAGCGTTGCGCCGGGGCGAGTCGGCCGTCGCCGGCGTCCGCGCCAGCGTCGGCGCCGGCACCGGCACCGGCGCGCGGGGCCGGGACGGACGGGGCCGCCGGGACTGCGGCCGACGCCAGGCCCTCCGCCGTCGGGTGCCGGTAGAAGTCCTCGTAGCCGACGCGCAGGCCCGAGCGCCGCAGGAAGGCGATGGTGCGCATGGCGAGGATGGAGTCCCCGCCGAGGCCCAGGACGTCGGCGCGCGGTCCGACGGCGGGCAGTCCGAGCGCGCCCGCCCAGAACCGGGCGATGTCCCCGGCCAGGCCGGGCGCCCCGGTGCCCGGCGACTCGGCGCGGGCCTCGACCAGTTCGGCCACCAGCTCGCCCAGTCGCGCGCGGTCGAGCTTGCCGTTCGGCCCGACCGGGAAGTCCGGCAGCACCAGGACCGGCTGCGGCACGGAGTAGCCGGGCAGCCGGTCCCGCAGGTACCCGGCGAGGCCTTCCAGGCTGTCGAAGCCGTCCGACAGCCGTACCGCGCCCAGGAGTTGGCTGCCGACGGCGGTCTCGCGCAGCAGTACCGCCGAGCGGGCGACGCCCGGGTAGCCGTCCATCGCCCGCTCGATCTCGGCGAGGTCGACCCGGTAGCCGCGGACCTTCACCTGGCGGTCCACCCGGCCCAGGAAGACCAGTGCGCCGTCCGCCCGGCGGCGGCACAAGTCGCCCGTGCGGTACATCAGTTGACCGTCCCGACGGACGAATCCGCGGGCCGTCTCGGTCGGCCGCCCGAAGTACCCGGCGCTGACGCCGCGGCCGCCGATGAGCAGTTCCCCGACCCTGCCGTCCGGCACCGCGTGCCCCGCGCCGTCCACCACGGTGAGCAGCACCTCGCCGATGCCGGTGCCGATCGGCACGGTCGGTTCGTCGGCGGGCAGGTCGCGGGCGTCGGCGGCGAGCAGGCAGGTGGCGCCGACGGTGGTCTCGGTCGGGCCGTAGTGGTTGGCCAGCCGGGTGGTGGTGCCGCCGTCGAGCAGGGCGGCGGCGAGCGGGCGCGGCAGCGGTTCCCCGCCGAGCAGCAGGGTGTGCAGTGGCGGGGTGCCGGCCGGGCGGCCCTCCAGCAGTGCGGACAGGTGCGAGGGGGTGGTCTTCAGCACGTTCACCCCGGCGTGCCGGAGCGAGGCCCAGAAGGCCTGTGGGTCGCGGACCTCGCGGTCCGGGACGACGTGCACCGAGCCGCCCGCGGCGAGGGCGAGCAGCCAGGCGGTGTGGCCGAGGTCGGCGGCGAGCGTGGTGACGTGCGCGGTGCACGGCGCGTCGGCCTCGGTGAAGGCGAGCCGCCCGGCCAGGGCCCGCGCGTAGTGCACGGCGTTGGCGTGGGTGACGGCGACCGCCTTGGGCTCGCCGCTCGACCCGGAGGTGAAGGAGAGGTACGCGAGGTCCTCGCCCAGCACCTCTCCGGGGGGCGCGGCCGACTCCGGCGGCGCCCCGACGTCCACCGCCTCCCCCGCGTCCACCGCCTCGCCCGCGTCCAGCATCTTCCCGACGTCCACCGTCTCCCCGCCGAGGCCGCCCTCCGTCGCGAGCACCCGCCCGACCCGCACGGCGGCCAGCCGCCGCGCGAGGTCGGCCGGGGACCAGTCCGGATCGGCCAGGACCGCCGCCGCGCCCGAGCGCAGCACCCCGTGCAGGAGGACCAGCATCCGGGCGTCCCGCGGCCCGACCAGGGCGACCCGGTGCCCCCGCCCGGTGCCGGCGGCGGCCAGCCGGGCGGCGATCCGGCCGGCCGCGGCGGCCAGCGTGCGGTAGTCGACCGTCCGGACGCCGTCGCTCAGCGCGGGCCGGTCCGGGTACGCCCGGGCGAGGTGGTCGAGGAGCTCGGGCAGGGAGCGGGCGGAGGGCGCCGAGCGGACGGACAGCGCAGATGAAACAGACGTAGTGGACGGAGCGGACCGGACGTGCCGCGTCGCGGAGGTCACGCCGACTCGTCCCCCGTCCGGCCCGCCCGGACGGGCCCGGCGACCACCCCCGGGTCTCCCACCAGGTACCCGTCCAGCTCCGCCCGTTCGGGCAGCCGCCCGGCCAACTCCCAGGCCAGCATGCGGTGCAGGCCGTCGAGGTGGATCAGCCCGGCCCGCACCGACAGGTCCCCATAGTCGGAGTGGTCCACCGGGGCGGTGCTGAGGAAGACCGGGGTGAGCGGGGACCACCGCAGCAGCCGCAGCTTCGCCGAGCAGACCGGGTTGGCGGCCACCCAGTCGGGCCCGCCGGAGCGGATCCGGTCGGCCGCCTCGCCCACGGTCAGCCCGGAGCGCGGTACCAGTTCGAGCTGCCCGCCCTCGCTGAGGTGCCAGGGCAGGACGACGCCCAGGACGTCCGACCGCGAGAGCCGGACCCGCCACCAACCGCCGGGGATGCGGTCGGCGCGTTCGAGGTTCTCCTCGCTGGCCAGGTTGCTGTTCGCCTCGTGGGCCCGCTCCACCGGATGGTCCCGCAGGTAGGCGTCGTGGACCTCGGGGTAGGCGACGGCGGTGACGATCTGCACGGCAGTGCTCCTCAGACGGTTCCGGTGTACTCGGTGAAGTGCCGTTCCGCGAACAGCTCGGGCCACTGGCCGTCGGCCAGGTCCAGCTCGCGGGCGCGGGCGAGCATCTGCCGCCAGTGCGGCTTCACCGGGCGCCAGCGCGCGCCCACCTGGCAGTAGGAGGCGTCGATGAAGTACCGGGGGCGGCCCGGCCCGTCGGGCGCCGGCCTGCGGGTGTGGAACAGCGCCGAGTTGAGCAGCACGGTCGACCCGGGCGGCAGCCGGTCGATCACCACTTCGCCGGGCAGTTCGCCGGTGCCGTGGTGGGCGAGGGCGGACTTGCCGACGGGGCTGCGGTGCGAGCCGGGCAGCACCGCGAGGCTGCCGACCTTCTCGTCCAGTCCGCCGAGGTAGTGCAGCGCGTGGACCATCAGCAGCGCCGGGTCGGAGCGGTCGTTGGGCTCGCAGTCGTGGTGCCAGGGCTTGCCCGGGATCCCCGGGTCCTGGCGGTCGCTGTGCAGGTGGTGGAAGACGAAGGACCGGCCGAGCAGGCGGGTCAGCGTCCCCAGCAGCGGCGGGTGGATGAGCAGTTGGCCGTGCGCCGGCAGTTCCAGTTCCAGCAGCGGGGGCGGCCCGTGCCGGCCGGGGTCGGTGCAGGCGGCGATCGACCGGGCCCGCAGGCCCTCGTCGACCCACCGGTCCACCTCGGGGACGAGCCGTTCACGCAGCGCTTCCGGCACCAGGCCGGGCAGGACCAGGTACCCGGACTCCAGGAACTGGCGGTGGTGCTCGGTGTCGAGGGACTCACGCCCTCCGGACAGAAGCGTCACCGTACCGACCCCCTCCTTCCGTTCTGCGGGATGAACAACGGGACGTGGCACGAGCAAGGAGGCACACGGGTCCATCCAGACCTCGGGTGGCGGCGGAGCGTCCGTCACAGGAGCCGCGGCCGCCACGACTGAATCGCGATCACCACGAAGAGACACGCGTCGATCACGCAAGGTAGTCCGCCCCAGGAGTATGAACCGGTCTTCGCGTCCACGACAAGACCACTGGCAGCTCGTGGACACCTTCCCGCCACCGTGCCGTTCAGCTCCGGCCATCAGTCCATTCCCGCCCCACGTGGAACTCCGGGCCGCTTCCGTCCCGGTGATTCGCCGCCGGAACAGCGGATGCGGCAGAGTGAGCCCATGAGCTCGGACACCCGGAGTCACCCCACCACCGGACGGATGGGCCAGTCCGCCCGGCGTCGCCCGGTCCAGCAGCGCAGCCAGGAGCGGTACGGCCGCATCCTGGACGCCTGCGCCGGGCTGCTCGACGAGGTCGGGGCGACCGCGCTCACCACCAAGGAGGTCGCCCAGCGCGCCCAGGTGCCGATCGGCACCCTCTACCAGTTCTTCGCCGGCAAGGAGGACCTGCTGGCCGCGCTCGCCGGCCGCAACCTCGACCGGTACCTCCAGCGCCTCGACGCCCGGCTCGCCGGCACCGCCCCGGTCGACCCGGCCGCCTTCACCGACCTCGCGGTGGAGGAGTTCGTGGCGATGAAGCGCACGGTGCCCGGCTTCGGCCAGGTCGACTTCGGCCTGGCCGGCCCGGTCGTCCCCGCCGGCGTCCGGGACGACCGGCACCTGCTGGACACCGGCGTGGACAACAACACCGCCGTCGCGCTGCGCCTGCAGGCGCTCGGCGGCGACCTGTTCCAGGCGGACGACCCGGCCGCCACCACGCTGACCCTGCGGGTCGCCCTGGAGGCGGCCGACGCGGTGCTCAAACTGGCCTTCCGCGGCGACCCGGACGGCGATCCGACGCTCATCGCCGAATGCAAGCGGCTGGTCCGCGGCTACCTCGCGCAACGACTGCCCGCCCGCTGACGCCCGGCCCGCGGCGCCCGTCCGCCCTTCGGCGCCACCCGGCCCCGCCATGCCCGCCCGGCCCGTCCGCCCGAGGCGTTGCGAGCCCGCCGCCCCCGCAGCACAGTGGATAGCGGAACGGCCGCGGAGGCGGCCACCACGACCCGAGGAGCAGACCATGCACGCAGCGGTAGGCGACCAGCTCCACATCCACAGCAGGTCGGTGGGCATGGTGGACCAGAAGGGCGAGATCATCGAAGTGCGCGGCAGCGACGGCCAGCCGCCGTACGTGGTCCGCTTCGAGGACGGCCACCAGGGCCTGGTCTACCCCGGCCCCGACTGCAACATCGAACAGCGCCAGGCGGGACGCTGACCGACGCCCCCACCGCCCCGCCCCCGACCCGAGCGAGGTGGTGAGGAGCGGTGTCCGCCCCCACGACCCCCCTGCCCGGGGCACTCGCCGGGCTCGCGCCACTGCTGGACCACTACGGGTACCTCGCGGTGGCGCTGCTCGTGCTGCTCGACAACTGCGGCATCCCGGTGCCCGGGCAGACCATCCTGGTGCTCGCCTCGGTGTACGCCGGCGCCGGACACCTCGACTTCGCCGCCGTGCTGCTGATCGCGGCCGCCGCGGCCACGCTCGGCAACAGCCTCGGCTATCTGATCGGCCGCACCGGCGGGCGCGCCTTCGTCCACCGCTGGGGCCGCTACGTGCTGCTCACCCCGGCCCGGATGGAACGCGCGGACGGCTTCTTCGAACGGCACGGCGGCAAGGTCCTCACCGTCGCCCGCTTCGTGGACGGGCTGCGCCAGACCAACGGCATCATCGCCGGCACGACGGGCATGCCCTGGCGCCGCTTCGTACCGTTCAACGTGCTCGGGGCGGTGCTGTGGACGGCCGTCTGGGGCACCTTCGGCTACCTCGCCGGCGCCAACATCGGCGCCGTGTACCGGACCGCGATCCGCTACCAGCTGTGGTTCGCGATCGGCCTCGGGGTGCTGGTCGCAGCCTTCCTGCTCCGGCAGGTGCTGCGCTACCGGCGCCGGCGCCGCGCGGACGCCGGACCCGACGCCGCTCCGGACACCGACGCCGGTCCAGACACCGGCACCGGCCCGGACGCCGATGCCGGTCCCGACGCCGGTCCCGATGCCGGTCCCGATGCAGGTCCCCACGCCGGTCCCGACGCCGGCGGCGAGGCGGACACCGACGCGAAGGGCTGAGTCAGCTCAGCGGGAACACCTCGAACGTCGCCGCGAAACGCGTCCCCAGCCGGCTGCCCGCGGCCCGGCCGAAGCCCTCCAGGAACTCCCGGGCGTCCGCCATCGCCCCGCTGAGCCCGGCGAGGTACGCCTTGTGCTCCTCCAGCGAGGCGACGCCCAGGTCGAAGTGCTCGGTGGTGTCCACCGCGTGCTTCGACTCCGGCGAGCCCGCCGCCCAGATCTGCCGCACGCCGTTCCACGGCTCGTGGCCCTCCGCCTGCAGCTCGCGGAACACCCAGCGGTTCCCGGCGTCCCGGACGCCGTCCAGGGTGGCCCGGCCGACCGCGATGTGGTCGGCCTGGTTGAGGAACACCCCGCCGTAGGTCTCCCGGAAGTTGCTGGTGATCACGATGTCCGGGCGGTGCCGGCGCACCACGCGGGCGATGTCCCGGCGCAGCGGCAGCCCGTACTCCACCGTGCCGTCCGGGTGGCCGAGGAACTCGACGGTGTCGACGCCGACCACGCGCGCGGAGGCGATCTGCTCGGCCTCCCGCAGCGGCCCGCACTCGGCGGGGTCCAGCGAGTCGATCCCGGCCTCCCCGCTGGTGGCCATCACGTAGACCACCTTCTTGCCCTGGGAGGTCCAGCGGGCGACGGCCGCGGCGGCGCCGTACTCCATGTCGTCGGGGTGCGCGACGATCGCCAGCGCGGTCTGCCAGTCCTCGTCGACGGGCTCGAAGGGCGCGGGGGCCTGCTCGTTCATGCTGTTCTTCCCTCTCGATGCGGCTCACGGTCGTCCGGTCGTACCGCAGGTGACTCTAGAAGACCGGCGCCCCCCACGCCTCGTCAGTCACCCTGCCACCTGCGGGGCTTGCCCCTGACGCGTGGGTCAGGGGTTAGCGTCCGGGCATTCCGGCGGCACCGACCGCCGCCCTCCCCCCTTCTTCGAGGAGCACCGCCATGACCCTGCCCACCACCGCCCGTGTCGTCCGGCTGACCGCCGCGCCGGCCGGACTGCCCACGACCGAGGACTTCACCGTCGTGGAGGAGCCGCTGCCGGCCCCCGGGCCCGGCGAGGTGCTGGTCCGCAACCGGTCCTTCCTGGTGTTCCCCGGGCTGCGCACCCTGATCGGCGGCGCCGGTTCCGGCCTGCCGGTGCCGCACATCGCCCCGGGCGACGCGCTGTTCGGGCCCGCCCTCGGCGAGGTGCTGGCCGCACCCCAGGACGGTCCGCTGCGCCCGGGGGACCTGGTCACCCACCTGTACGGCTGGCGGGACCACGCGCTGGCGGAGGCCGCGCACTTCACCCCCGTCCCCGCGGACTTCCCCGAGCCGGCGGCCCTGATCTCCGTCTCCTCGGCCGGCTACGGCGGACTGACCCGCGGCGCCGGGGTGCGCCCGGGCGACGTGGTGCTGGTGACCGGCGCGGCGGGCGCGGTCGGCACGGTGTCCGGGCAGATCGCCCGGCTGCTCGGCGCCTCCCGGGTGATCGGCACCACCCGCTCGCCCGCCAAGGCGAAGCGGCTGACGGCCGAACTCGGCTACGACGCTGCGCTGGTGCCCGGCGAGCGGCCGCTCGCCGAGCAGCTGGCCGAGGCCGCGCCGGACGGGATCGACGTCGTCCTGGACCTGGTCGGCGGCGAGCAGCTGACCGCCGCCGTGGACGCGGCCCGGCGGGGCGCCCGGTTCGCCCTGGTCGGCGCGCTGGACGGCCAGTTCGCGCCGGAGCGCCGCGGCGGCGACGCGCCGGCCGTGATCGACAGCTTCCGGGTCATCACCCTCGGCCTGAGCCTGCGCGGCTTCACCCAGCTCGACCACCCGGACATCGACGCCGAGTGGCGCGGGCGGCTCGGCACCTGGCTGCGCGCCGGGGAACTCACCGTCCCCTGGACCCCGGTCGCGGGCATCGATCGCGCCCCCGCAGCGTTGACCAAGCTGTTCACCGGGGCCACCTACGGAACGACCATCGTGGAACTCTGACGGCGAAGGGGCAGGCATGCGGATCGGCGACGCGGCGGCAGCGGCGGGCACCACCCCCAGAGCGCTGCGCTTCTACGAACAGCGCGGCCTGCTCCGGCCGCCCGCCCGCTCCGCCTCCGGCCAGCGCGAGTACGGGCCGGCCGAGGTCGCCCGGGTCCGGGCGATCCGCGAACTCCTCGCCGCGGGCCTGACGGTGGACGACGTGGTCAGCCGCGTCCACCGCCTCGACCTGCTCGGCCAGGACCCGCCGTGCCGCTGCTCCAGCTCCCCCGGCCCCGACACCTTCGCCCCCGTCGTCCACGCCCGGCTCGTCTCCCTCGACGCCGAGATCGCCCGGCTCACCGAGGTGCGGAACAGGCTCGCCCGGCACGTCACGACGGAGGTCGCGACGACACCGGGCGAGTTGACGGAACGTCAGATCCAGGTGCCGTCAGCTGGGGTCGGGGGCGAGTCGGGCGTCGGCCGGGGCGGGCCGGGCGGCGGGCCAGCTGATCCGGGTGGCGCAGAGGGAGACGATCGCGGCGGAGGCGGCGACGGCGGCCATGCCCCAGACCAGGCTGGTGGCGCCGGCGACGAAGCCGATCACGGCGGGGCCGGCGAGCAGGCCGGTGGTGCCCATCGCGGCGACCAGGGAGAGCGCGTCGGCGCCCTGGCGGGCGGCGGCGACGTAGACGCACGGGGTCACCGCCGCCACCCCGAGGCCGACGCAGGCGAAGCCGAGCAGGGTCGGCACCACCCCGCCGACCAGCAGGGCGACGGCGAGGCCGAGGCCGGCCAGCAGGCTGCCGGTGCGCACGATCCGGCCGTCGCCGAAGCGGGTGCGCCAGCCGTCGGCGAAGATCCGGGCGCACACCATCATCACCGAGACGACGGCGATGCCCATGGGGGCGAGGCCGGCGCCCGCGTGCACGACGTCCTTGAGGTAGAGCGCCGACCAGTCGTTCATGGCGCCCTCGGTGACGGTGCCGAACACCATCGCCAGGCCCATCCACAACGTCGCTACGGCGGGCAGGACGAAGCCACGGCGCCGCTCCTTGCCCTCCGTCGTGGCGCCCTCCGTCGTGGCGGCCTCCTTCGGGCCGTCGGACAGCAGTCCCGCCCGGGCGGCGACGACCAGGGCGGCGAGCAGCACGGCGGCCAGCCCGAAGTGCACCGCGATGGTGCCGGTGAACGCGTTGACGCCGGAGGCCAGCAGGGCCGCGAGCAGCGAGCCGGCGCTGAAGGTGGCGTGCAGCCTGGACATCGTGGTCCGCTCGAAGCGGGCCTCCAGCGCCGCGCCCTGCGCGTTCATGGCGACGTTGAGGCAGCCGACCGCGACACCGTCGCAGAACAGCACCAACAGCGTGACCGGGTAGTTCGGCACCACGGACAGGGCGAGCAGGATCACGCCGAGGGCGAGCGCCGACAGCACCGAGAGCAGGCGGGAGCCGAACCGCCGCATCAGCACCGCCACCAGCGGGAAGGAGACCGCCGCGCCGATCCCGCAGGTCATCAGCAGCAGCCCGATCTGGGCCTCGCCCAGGTCGAGCCGGGCCTTGAGCGCGGGCACCCGGGAGACCCAGGTCGCGTACTGGAACCCGAGGACGAAGAACAGGGCGCCGATCGCCAGTTGGGACCGGCGGAAGTCGTCGCGAACGGGGGACATCGGCATCAGCCCACTTCGGCTCTGGTTCGGGGCCCGGCGGTCGGGTCGGTGGAGTGCGGCAGCGGCCGGGCCGGGGCGGGATCCAGCGGCATCGCCATGTAGACCGCCCGGGAGCCGTAGCTCGCGGGCAGCTCGACCTCGGGCCGGGCCCGGTAGCCCAGCGGGGCCCACAGCACGTGCGATCCGCGGACGGCGACCAGCGAGACGGTGCGGTGGCCGGCCGCCCGGGCGGTGTCCTCCAGGTGCCGCAGCAGCCGGTGGGCCAGGCCCCGGCCGCGCAGGTCCTCGGAGATCACCAGGTCGTGGGCGTGCAGGTTGGTCGGCCGCGCGCCGTCCCCGTCCCTCCCGCCCTTCCCGGCCGTCTCCCCGTCCCCGTCCTGGTCCTCGCTGCGGCTGAGGTCCGGGCAGCGGAACAGCGGGTACGGCAGGGCGAGCAGGTAGCCGCCGAACCCGCCCGCGTGCTCCAGCACGAAGCAGGTGTCCGGGGAGGCGCGGTGCCGGGACCGCAGCGCCTCGCGGCCCTCGGACAGGCCGCTGGCGGCGTAGGCGCGCTCCTCCAGCGCGACGACGTCGTCCCAGTCGTCCTCCCGGAGCAGCCGGATCCGGATGTCGGTCATGCGGTGCCTCCCTCGGGGCCGGTGCTCAGGTCGGAACCAGTGCTCGCGTCGGAGCCGGTGCTCGGGTCGGGGCCGGTATTGGCCATGGTGTCGGGGCCGGTTTCGGTGTCGGTGGCGGGGCTCCGGCTGTCGCCGGTCCCGCCGATGCAGGTGTACGGCAGCGGCGCGAAGCCGTTGAACCCGCGGGTCGCGTAGGCGGTGGAGTACGCGCCGCAGGAGTGGATCCAGACCGGGTCGCCGGAGCCGATCGCGTGCGGGACGCGCACCAGGCCGTCCTCCTGGGCGTAGGCGTCGTCGCTGTCGCAGGTCGGCCCGGCCACCACGGCGTTGACGAACTGGCCGCCGGGGTGGGTGGGGAACTCCAGCCGGTACTGGAGCTGGTCCATCTCGTAGAGGCCGTTGAACTTGCCGCAGCTGAGGTAGAGCCAGTCCTCCCGGCCGCCGTCGAGGCGGTGGCGGGAGGTGAGCCGGGCGACGTGCGCGCGGATGGCGCCGTGGTCGGCGACCAGGTGGCGGCCGGGTTCCAGCAGGAACTCCAGCGGCCCCGCGTTGACGGCGCGCAGCCGGTCCATGCCCTCGCGGATCACCGCGAACATCTTGTCCAGCGGCGGGTCGAGCGGCCGGCCGCGCCGGTCGAGGACGCCGAGGGCGGGCAGGCCGCCGCCGAGGTTGATCCGTTCCGGCGTGATCCCGCGCCAGTTGAGCGCCTCCAGTACGGCGGCCAGCGACTCCACGGCGGCGTCCCAGGCCTCGGCGGTCATCTGCTGGGAGCCGACGTGCACCGACAGCCCGGACGGCACCAGCCCGGCGGTGCGGGCCTCGCCGAGCACCCGCAGGGCGTCCTCGGGCGAGCAGCCGAACTTGTGGCTCAGGCCCCACAGGGCGCCCTCGCCGGTGGTCGCGATCCGGCAGAACACCCGGGAGCCGGGGGCGTGTTCGGCGATCGCGGCGACGTCCTCCAGACTGTCGGTGGCGAAGTCGCGCACACCCAGCCGGTAGGCCTCGGCGATGTTGCGGTCGGATTTGATGGTGTTGCCGTAGTGGATCAGCTCGGGGGCGACGCCGGTGCGCAGCGCCTGGACGATCTCCTGCGGGCCGGCCGCGTCGAAGCCGGAGCCGAGCGCGGCGAGGTGGCCGAGCACCTCGTCGACCGGGCAGGCCTTCATCGCGAACCGTACGGCCACGCCGGGTAGTTCGGCGTGCAGGGCGGCGTACTGGCGGCCGATTCCGTCCAGGTCGTAGATGATCCGGTCGTCGGTGGCGGCGGCGAGCGCGGCGCGGAGCGCGGTCCGGTCGTACGGGTCGGGGCCGGGCGCGCCGGTGTGGACCGCGGTCTGGGTCGGGGCACGGTGGGCGGGCGGCGCGGCCGGCGTCCGGTCCGCGGTCTTCTGGTGGGCCGGCTTCGGGCGGGCCGTCTTCTGATGCGGTGCGTCCTGATGGGCCGGCTTCGGGTGAGGTGTGTCCTGGGTGGCAGTGGTCTGGGGGGCGGTCTGGCGTATCACGTTGTGTTCCCGGTCCTCCGGCTAGTGCGGCAGCCGGTCGGCGGGGGTGGCCTTGCTCGCCCGCACGAGCGGGCCCCACACGTCGATCAGCAGGGCGAAGTCCTCGATGTCCGCCTGCGCCTCGTCGAGCAGTCGTGCCCGCCGGGGCGCCAGGTGGTCGGCGAACTCGGCGTACTTCCCGCCCAGTCGCCGGTAGCAGCGGTCGAGTTCGGCCAGTCTGCGGTGGTTCTCCGCGCGGTCCGTCCCGGCACTGCGGCGGGCGGAGTCGGCGATCACCTCGGGGCGGACGCGGTGGCGCTCGTCCAACAGGGCCCCGCCGGCCTCCTCCATCTCGGTGTAGACCGGGTAGAGGTAGAGCATGGAGAGCAGGAACTTGGCGTAGCGCAGCTGGTAGGCGGTGAAGCCCGCGCCGGTGCGCCGTTCCGGCGTGTAGTAGTTGACGATGTGGCGGTTGTGCGTGACGCCGGGCAGGGTGGCGTCGTACACCAGGTGGTGCAGGAAGTAGTCGCTGCCGATGGTCTCGGTGGCGGGCGGCAGCGGCAGGCGCTCGTACACCTCGTGGTGGAGGCCGATGTTGCACATGTCGATGTGCCAGATGCCGGGCCGGTCGAGGACGGCGCGGTCGGCGGTGAACGGCTCGGTGCCGCCGCCGACGAAGGAGGCGCCGACGAGCTCGCTCCGGTCCTGCTCGCTCGCGCCGGTGGGGGCCCAGAGCGCGACCACGTCGTGGTATACCTCGGGGTCGAGTTCGCGGATCTCCCCGATGTCGACGGACAGTTCGCCGACGAAGGAGGCGCCGACCAGGGCGACGGGCTTGTCGGCGTGTGCCGGGTCCAGGGTGTACTCGGTGACGGCGGCGGCCGCGTCGGCGGCCTTCAGCCCGAGCGTGGCCAACTCGTGCTCGATGGGGAACACGGGTGCGCCGTCGAGCCACTGGTAGCGGCTGTCGGAGTCGCGGCGGTGCACCGAGGCGCAGCCGAGCGCGGCGGCGAGCAGGAACGCCCGGTTGGTGCAGGCGCCGTAGGAGACGGCGTCCGGCAGCATCAGGCCGAGCAGCTTGTCCGGGCCGGCGACGCCGGAGCGGTCGATCACCTCGCGCAGGAAGGCGCGTTGGGCGTCCTCGTCCAGGTGGTGGACGACCACGCCCTCGACGGCGGGCAGGGCGGCGACGGCCCGGGCGTGCCGGGAGCGCGCCGCGGGGTCCGCGGAGTCGAGCACCAGCAGGTGCACCCGGACGTCGAACCGCCTTGCGGCGTAGGCGGCTTCGGCGCCGACCGCGGCGATGGTGTCCGCGCACTCGCGGTTGGTGGGCAGGGTCAGGCAGACGTCGCGCATGCCCGCTCCCCGGTGGCGTCCTGGTGTCCGGCGTCCTGACGCTCGACGTCCTGGCGTTCTGCGTCC
Organism: Kitasatospora sp. NPDC023385; assembly: GCF_055664045.1. Classification (NCBI taxonomy): domain Bacteria; kingdom Bacillati; phylum Actinomycetota; class Actinomycetes; order Kitasatosporales; family Streptomycetaceae; genus Kitasatospora; species Kitasatospora sp. NPDC023385. The sequence continues at coordinate 51,019 of NZ_JBVOOL010000013.1, forward strand.
TGGTGCCCGGTGTCCTGGTGCTCTGCGTCCTGGCGCCCCGCGTTCCGGTCGGCCCAGGACCGCAGGCCGAGCAGCTTCTCTCCCAGCTCGGTGAGTTCGGCGGGCCCGTAGCGCAGCGACTCGGGCCGGGTGGCGTCGCCGACCAGGGTGCGGTTCCAGTCCGGAGTGGCGAGCGTGCGCCAGGACTCGACCCGGGAGCGGCGCAGCTGCTCGGCCTCCTCCAGCGCGGGCATCATCGACAGGTACTGCACCGCGCGGACACCGCGCTCGGAGGTGTTGCGCTCGACGCCGTGGGCGAGCAGGCCGTTCCAGATCAACAGGTCGCCGGCCTTCAACTCGGGCCGCACGACGGGGAACTCGTCCCGGTCGACGTCCGGGCGGATCGGATCCCGGTCGGCCGGCTGGGCGGCCTGCCACTCGTTGAAGCGGCGGAACAGCTCGGGGTTGCACTGGAAGCCGCCGTGGTCGGGGGCGGTGTCGTTGAGCGCGATGATGCCCTGGACGCGCTGCGGCAGCATGCCCTGGGTGGTGTCGACGTCCCAGTGCAGCTCGATGTCGAAGCCCCGGTCGGTGGACTCGATCAGCGCGCGGTCGCGGTTGCGGACGTTCGGCGGGTTGAGGTTGAGCCGGTCGAGGGTGACCCACAGCTCCTCGCAGTCCCACACGTCGACGAAGGCGTCGTAGACGCGCTGCGACTGGCGGCTGTCCCAGAGGAGTTGGTGGTGGTAGGCCTCGACGAAGCCGTAGATGTGCAGGTGCTGGTCGAGTTCGTCGCGGTAGTCGCGCTCGCGGTACCAGTCCTCGGGGCGGTCGGGTGACAGGCCCTGGAAGTCCCAGGTGAAGTCGAGCAGGCGCTGCGCGGCCTCGGCGGGGATCGCCTGCCGTACGACGACGTAGCCGTAGGTCTGCCAGAACGCGTAGTCCTCCTCGGAGAGCACCCGCAGCGGGTGCTTCTTGCGGATCTCGCGCAGCGCGGTCCGAGCCAGGTAGCCCTCGGTGTCCGCGCTGAAGTAGGGGCGCTCCGAGGCGGCGCGGTACAGATACTCCTCGGCCTGTCCGTCAGGGCTCGGCATGGGCAGTCACTCCGTGGTTCGTAGTCGACGCGGCGCTTGATTCGGCGGGCGGTGCGGGCGCGGCGGGACACTCGACCGGCCGCCGGCCTGGTCGGGAATTCATCCCGCGGACCGTCGGCGGTCCGCACACGCTCGTTGTCGACTCGCCCCCGACCGCGCCTCGGCGCCACGCCGGGGGGTGCCAACTTGCCTGCTCAAGAAGGCCTCTCACCGCGCCTCAGGCTCCGCCGCACCACGCCCACCACACATTGGACTAGACCAAGTAATGGTGTCAACCCTTTCCTGCAGGTAGCCGATTGGGAAATCGACGCAGTTCACCACAGCCCTCCCGGTTCGCTTTATGTTTCGCGGGCGGACATAAGCACGGGTATGTTTCGGAATTTGACATAACCGCGTGTGCTGAACCACACCGGCCCCACGGGCCGTTGTCCGCGTGTTCCGCCCGGCCTCCGGAGCCGGCCCCCGTAGGTTGGGACCGTGCCACGCCCAGGAGCCGCCCGACTCGCCCCGCCCGACTGGCTGACCGAGAGCCTGCGGCCCCACGCCGCACCGATCCCCTGGGCGGCGGTCGCCCGCGCCTGCGTCGCGCTCGCCGCCCCGCTCGCGGTCGGCACCGCCACCGGGCAGCCCGCGTACGGCGCGCTGGTGTCGATGGGCGCACTGTCCGCGGTCATCGGCGACACCGCCGACGCCTACCGGATGCGGGTGTTCAACATCGCCGTCCCCCAACTGTTCGGCGCCCTCGGGATGCTGCTCGGCAGCCTGGTGCACGGCGCCGGCTGGACGGCCGTCACGGTGCTGACCCTCGTCGCGCTGGTCTCCGGCATGATCTCCTCGATCGGCGCGGTGGCCTCCGTCTCCGGGCTGCTCCTGCTGCTCAACGCGGCCGTCGGGGTCGGCCTGCCGCTGCCCTCCCCCTGGTGGCTGCCGCCCGGCCTGCTGCTGCTCGGCGGCCTCGTGGTGCTCGCCCTGACCCTGCTCGCCTGGCCGCTGCGCCTCGGCCTGCCCGAACGCTCGGTGGTCGCCGGCACGTACCAGGCGGTCGCCGACCTCCTGGAGGCCACCGGCACACCCGAGTACGACGCCCGGCGCCGCGAACTCACCCAGTCGCTCAACCACTCCTACGACCTGCTGCTCGCCCGCCGCGCCCGCCGGCACGGGCGCTCACCCACCCTGGTGCGGCTGCTCGCCCAGCTCAACGCGGCGATCCCGGTGGTCGAGGCCGCCTCCGCGGCGCACCTGCGCCCGGCCGGGGCCGGCCCGCTGCCCGCCGCCTACCCGGCCGCCGTCCGGGCCCTGGCCGACGCCGTCGAACAGGGCCGCACCGGCCCCGCCCCGCAGCCCGGCCTGCCCGCGCCCGCCGGGCCGTCCACCCGCGCGCTGGTCGAGGCGGTCGGGCACGCCGCCACCGTCGTCTTCGAGGCCGCGCCGGACCCGTACGCCGCCGACGACCGGCTCGGCCGGCCCGCCGGCCTGGAGGTGCGGGCCCGCCGGGCCGCGCGGGCACTGCTGCTCTCCGGCGCCTCCTGGCGGTACGGGCTGCGGCTGGCGCTGTGCATCGGCCTGGCCCAGGTGCTGGTCTCGGTGATCGCGGTCCCCCGCTCGTACTGGGTGACGCTGACCGTGACCTTCGTGATGAAACCGGACTTCGGCTCGGTGTTCTCCCGCGCGGTGCTGCGCGCCCTCGGCACCGCGGCCGGACTGCTGATCGCCGCCCCGGTACTCGCCGCGGTGCCCCGCGGCTGGTGGGACGTACCGGTGATGGCGGCGCTGGCGACACTGATCCCCGCCCTGTCCGCCAAGGGCTACGCCTTCCAGACCGCGGCCGTCACCCCGGTGATCCTGCTGCTCTCCGACCTGCTCAACCACCAGGGCTTCCACCTGGTGCTGCCCCGGCTCTACGACTCGCTGATCGGCTGCGGCATCACCCTGCTGGCCGGCTACCTGCTCTGGCCGGAGTCCTGGCACACCCGGATCGGCGACCGCCTCGCCGACGCCGTCCAGGACACCGCCTCGTACGTGTCCCTCGCGTTCACCACCGGGCCGGGACGGGACGAGCCGGCCCGGGCCCGGTACCGGCGGCGGCTCTACCGGGACCTCTCGGCCGTCCGCAGCGAGTTCCAGCGGGCGCTCACCGAACCGCCGCCGGTCGGCGCCCGGGCCGAGGCCTGGTGGCCGGTGGTCATCGCGGTCGAACGGATCATTGACGCCACCACCGCCACCCGGGTGCGGATCGAGCACGGCGCACCCGTCCCGACCGCGGCCGAAGTCGGCGCCGTGACCCGGGAACTGGCCGACCTCGCCGAGACGCTGCGCAGCGGCCGGCCGTTGCCGGCGGCGGCGGCGGACCCGGACGCGTTCGCGCCCGACTGCGCGCTGGCCCGGCTGCACCACGAGGTGCACGCGGCCCGGTCGGTGGCCGCCCCCGCGCGCTGAGCGCCCGGGCCCCTCCGTCCTGGCCGCTTAGCCCCGGACCGCTCAGCCCTGGCCGCTCAGTCCTGGATCCGCCGCCAGGGCCGGTCCGCCTCCAGCGCGAAGGCCAGCTCCAGCAGCAGCCGTTCCTGCCCGTGCGCCGCCGACAGGTGCACCCCGACCGGAAGGCCGCTGGGCGCGGCGCCCGCCGGCAGCGCGATGCCCGGGCCGCCGGTCACGTTGTTGACCGGCGTGAAGGCCACATAGCGCATCAGCCGGTCCATCAGCTCGTCGAAGGCCACGTTCGGGCTCAGGTGGCCGATCGGCGGGGCGGCGTGGGCGAGCACCGGGGAGAGGATCACGTCGTGGTTGCGGAACACCCGCTCGTACACGCCCTCGGCCCGGCGCAGCCGCCGCAGCACGCCCGGGGTCTGCGGGAACTCCGCCTGGAACCGGCGGCGCAGCCCGGTGGTCAGCCCGTCCAGCTTCCCGGGGCGGAAGCTCGGGTCGATCAGCAGCCGGCCGGTGACCGCGATCGCCCAGGCGATGTAGCCCCAGTACGAGACGAAGTCGCGGGAGAACTCCTCGCCGAAGGGCAGGGTGGTCGGCTCGACCCGGTGGCCCATCGCCTCCAGCCGGGCGGCGGTCTCCTCGACCACCCGGCGGGTCTGCTCGTCGGTCTTGGCGATCGGTGAGTCCACCACCAGCCCGATCCGCAGCCGCTGCTCCCCGGGCCCCTCGACCAGGCCGAGCGGGGGCAGCTTGGGGTTGCGGCGGTGCCGTTCGGCGGCGGCGAAGAAGGCGGCGGTGTCGCGCACCGATCGGGTCAGCACGCCGTCGGTGACCAGGTCGATCGGCAGCTTGCCGCTCTGCGCGTTGGTGACCAGCCGGCCCCGGGTGGGCTTGAGCCCGACCAGGCCGCAACAGGCCGCGGGGATGCGGATCGAGCCGCCGCCGTCGTTGGCGTGGGCGATCGGCACCACGCCGGAGGCCACCAGGGCCGCCGCACCGCCCGAGGAGGCGCCGGGCGAGTGCGAGGGCTTCCACGGGTTGCGCACCGGCTGGGCGGTGGCGAACTCGGTGGAGGCGTTGAGCCCGAACTCGGGCAGCCGGGTCTTGCCGAGGACGGCCAGGCCGGTGGAGAGGAACTGGTCGGTGAAACGCGCGTTGCGGCGGGCCGGCCGGGGCTGGAAGGCCTCGCTGCCCATCGCGGTCGGCAGGCCGCGTACGTCGACGTTGTCCTTGAGGTAGGTCGGCACGCCCCACAGCGGTCCGCCGATCCCGTCCCGGCTGATCTGCGGCTTGTCGTACGAGGCGTGGGCGACGGGCAGCAGCGCGCCGTCCACCCGCGCGGCGCGGGCGACGGCCGCGCCGACCAGCTCCCGGGGGTTGACCGCCCCGGTCCGTACGAGGGCGGCGAGGGCCACCGCGTCGTACGGGCCGAGGGCGTCGTCGGTGAACGCGTGAACCCGCTCGTCGGTCATCCGAACTCCCCACTCCCTGCCGGACGTTCGATCGTCCGGTCAGCACACCGGTCGGTCATCGCACCGGTCCGTCAGCACACTGGTCCGGCCATCTCATCGGTCGGTCATACTGCCCAGTTCTACCGACCAGTAGTCTCACCGGAGTTCGAGTGTAGGGGCCGCGCGGCGCCGCCGGTCCCCCGGGCGCCGTCCGTGGGTAAACGACCCGTTAAATCTTCAATGGAGCACGGACGTTCGGCATGCGCCCCCACGTTCACCCCGCCCGCCGGTCGACGATCGTTTCACCGGCGGCCGCCGGGAAAGATCAAGTTCACGAACCGTTCCGGCCCATCCACCCGAACCAAGGTGACGCCCGTGCCGACCCAATTCCCCCCCACCACCCGGTTCACCGCCGCCACCGCCCCCGGCGGCCTCCCCCTGCTCGGCCACGCCCCCGCCTTCGTCCACCGCCCGCTCGACTTCGTCGCCGGCCTGCCCGCCCACGGCGACCTCGTCCGGATCCGGCTCGGACCGCTCGACGCGTACGTCGCCTGCCACCCCGAACTCGTCCGCCGGCTGCTCGCCGAGGACCGCACGTACGACAAGGGCGGGCTCGTCCTCGACAAGGCCCGCGAGGTCTTCGGCGACGGCCTCGCGACCTGCCCCGCCGCGGCCCACCGGCGCCAACGCCGCATGCTGCAGCCCGCGTTCCACCGCGACCGGCTGCCCGGCTACGCCGCGATGATGGCCGAGGAGATCGCCGGCACCACCGCCCCCTGGCGCGACGGCGACACCATCGACGTCCCCGCCGCGATGTACCGGCTCACCACCGCCGTCACCGCCCGCTGCCTGTTCGCCGCCCACGAGCGGGCCGGCTCGCTGCCGGTGCACGCGAGCATGGACGCCGTCACCCGGGGCGTCGGCCGGCGGGTCATGATGCCGCTGCCCGGCGCCGACCGCCTCCCCACCCCCGGCAACCGCCGCTTCCGGCGCGCCCGGCAGGACCTGCGGGAGATCACCCACCGGCTGATCGCCGACTACCGCGCCGCCGGCACCGACCACCGGGACCTGCTCTCCATGCTGCTCAGCGCGCAGGACGAGGACGGACGGGGCTTCTCCGACGCCGAGATCCACGACCACGTGGTCACCTTCCTGCTGGCCGGCATGGAGACCACCGCCGCCACCCTGTCCTGGGCCTGGACCCTGCTCGCCGCCAACCCGGCCGTCCGCGACCGCCTGCACACCGAACTCGACACCGTGCTCGACGGCCGCCCCGCCCGCCACGAGGACCTGCCCGCCCTCCCGCTCACCGCCCGGATCGTCAGCGAGACCCTGCGGCTCTACCCGCCGGTCTGGATCCTCAGCCGTACCGTCACCACCGACACCGAACTCGGCGGCCACCACCTCCCGGCCGGCGCCACCATCCTCTTCAGCCCGTACCTGCTGCACCGCCGGGCCGACCTCTTCCCCTGCCCCGACCGCTTCGACCCCGACCGCTGGCTCACCACCGCCCACCCCGCCGCCGGCACCTACGCCCCCTTCGGGCTCGGCTCCCGCCGCTGCATCGGCGACACCTTCGGCACTACTGAAGCCGCCCTCGCCATCGCCACCATCGCCGCCCGCTGGACCGTCACCCCCACCCCCGGCCGGCCCGTCCGCCCCGCCCGCAGTTCCTCGCTGGCCCCCCGCCCCTTCACGGCCGCCCTGGGCCGCCGGTCGAGATGAGCGTCAGCCGGCCGACGGACGGCCCGGCGGGCCGGCACGCACCCGACGAGCAGACAGCCGACCAGCAGGCAGCCGAGGGCGGGCAGCCGACGGGACGGTACTGTCGCCGCGGGGGCCGGTGGGATTGCGCCGGTCGGACTTTCGGCTCGACGGGGACGGCACCAGACCATGAACGCTCGATCACCGCGGGGGCTCCTGTCCGGGCTGCTCCGCGCCGTCCGGTCGTACCCGCGGCGCTCACCCATGACGCTCGGCTACGTCGGCCTGCTCGTCCTCGGCCACGTCTGGGTCGAGAGCCGGCTCCCCGCCGACCGGGCGGACGCCGTCCGGGCCTACATCAGCACCAACCTCGACAACCTGCACGACCATCCGGTGACCGCGCTGTCCGGCAGTGCGCTGCTCTACGACGGCACGCTCACCGACGTCGCCTCCGCCGGCTTCGGCGGCACCCTGATCACCCTCGGCCTCGGCGTCTGCTGCTGCCTCGCCTGGGCGGAGCGCCGCTTCGGCCGACTGCGCGCCGCCGCCGTGTTCTTCGGCGGGCACATCGGCGCCACCCTGGTCACCGCCGCCGTCATCCTGGTCGCCCTGCGGCACGGCTGGTACCCGGAGAGCGTGCGGCAGGACTCCGACTACGGCATCAGCTACGGCGCGCAGGCCGCCCTCGCGTTCGCCACCCTCGCGCTGCCCCGCTGGGCCCGCCTCCCCTGGGCCGCCTTCGTCGTGGCCTGGCCGCTCTCCGGCGACCACGAATGGCCCGGCCCGCTACCGGACTTCACCACCGTGGGCCACCTCGTCTCGGCCGCCCTCGGCTTCGCGCTGGCCGGCGCCGCGGCCGTCACCGCCGCGCGCCGCCGCCGGGCCGAAGCCGCCGTCCTCGCCACGGCGGACGTCCAACCCTGATCACGCCGGGCCGCCGAACGACGGCGGCGTCCCTCCCGTCGGCGCCCCGTCGGCGCCCTGTCAGCGCGGCGGCCGCCGGTCGGCCGCGAGGTCGGCGAGCAGGCGCTCGATCGTCGCCAACCGGCGCCGCAGGTCCTCGACGTCGCCCCGGGTGGCGCTCTGCTCGCTCTCCTTCAGGGTGACCAGCAGCTGCCCGTCCGGCTCCAGCCGGGCCCGGGCGACCTCGCTCACGTTGTCCCCGTTCTGGATCCGGATCGCGTGCTCCACCTCGGACGCGCGCAGCGCCAGGCCGTGCAGCGGGTCGGGCAGCAGCTTGCCGTCCTCGACCACCGTGGTGGCCGTGCCCTCCAGGATGCGGGCCGCCCTCGGGTCGCGGGCGAGCCAGCGGGTGACGGCCGAGTTCACCGCGATCAGGGTGACCGCCCCGATCGCACCGCCGAACAGGCTGTTGTCGTTGCCGATGATGGCGTTCTGCACCACGTTGGAGAGCAGGAAGACGACCACCATGTCGAAGGTGTTCAGCCCGGCCAGCCCGCGCTTCCCGGCCAGCCGGAACAGCACCACGATCAACGCGTAGACCGCGACCGTCCGAACGACCTTCTCGACGATCGGAATCTGGACGACCGCCAGGTCATGCCACATGGCCCCGCTCCTCCCACCACGACTCGACGGAACGGGGCCGACGCTACGGCACGGAAGGCTACGAGCGGCGCTTCGGCTTGCCCCGCTTGGCCGCCGCCGCACCCCGGCCGCCCCCCGACGCCTTCGGCTTCGGCCCGCCCGTCCGCGAACCGCCGGCCTTCTGCGCTCCGGTCCGCTGCCCGCCCGGCTTCTGGCCGGCCGCCTTCTGCCCGCCCGGCTTCTGGCCCGCCGACTTCTGGCCGGCCGCCTTCTTCGGCTGGGCGGGCGGCTCCGCCTGTCCGCGCCCGCGCGAGCTGTTGACCGTACGGCCCCGGACGATCCCGATGAACTCCTCCACCAGGTCCGTCGTCCGCTCCTGCTGCCAGGACAGCGCCACCTGCGACTGCGGCGCCTCCGGCACCGGCCGGTAGGTGAGGTCCCGGCGGTGGTGCAGCCGGGCCAGGGACTGCGGCACCAGGAGCACGCCGACGTTCGCCGCGACCAGCTCCACCGCGTCCGCCGTGGTGTCCGGGCGGGCGACGGCGGGACGCCCGGGCAGGGTGTCGGCCGTGAAGCCGAGGGTGTCGTCCAGCGGCTGGAAGACCACCTCATCGGCGAGGTCCGCGAGCGCGACCTCCTCCGCGGCGGCGAGCCAGTGGTCCTTCGGGAACACCACGACGGTGGCCTCGGTGTACAGCGGGATCGCGCTCAGCGCGTCCTTGTCGACCGGCAGCCGCACCAGGCCGACGTCCGCACCGCCCTCGCGCAGGGTCCGCTCGGCGTCGCCCACCGGCACCGCGAGGAGGTCGAGCGGCACGTCCGGAAGCCGCTCGCCCCAGACCCGGACCCATTTGCCGGGGGTCACACCCGGGACGTACACGAGCCGGAAGGACGGGTTCACCTGCATGTCTGTCACAGGGCAAGGCTACCGACCGTGACCGGAAGCGCCCGCGCGCTCCCTTACCCTTGTCACCATGACATCGCTCAAGCAGAAGACCAGCCAGACCATGAAGCCGGCCACGGCGGCCAAGAAGCTGGGGATCTACCTCGCCGCGGCGCCGACCGACTTCCAGGAGGGCGTGGTCTCCCGCGGCGAGCTGAACGCGCTGCAGACCGAGCCGCCGCAGTGGCTCCAGGAGCTGCGCCAGAACGGCCCGCACCCGCGCCCGGTGGTCGCCGCCAAGCTCGGCGTGTCGATCTCCGGCCTGGCCCGCGGCGGCGTGACCGAGGCGCTCACCACCGACGAGATCGAGGCCATCAAGGCCGAGAACCCGCTCTGGCTGCAGCACGAGCGCGCCAACCAGGTCGACCTCCGCAAGGAGACCGCGCGGATCAAGGAGAAGCACGAGAAGGAGGCCGCCGCCGAGGCCGCCAAGGCCGCCAGTGAGGCGAAGGCCGACCAGGCCCGCTGACCTCCGGGGGCACCGGCCCGGGCCCGCTCCGGCGCCGATTGTCAGACCCCTGCGCAAGGATGGTGCCGACGCCCGTTCCATGGGCGTCGGCACAGCCGTGCGCAGGGGTCGTACGGTTTTCGGCGGGGCTCGGCACGGGTTCGGCAGGGTTCGGCGCGGGTTCCGGCAGAGCTGGGCGGGCGCGGATTCGGCGGGGCTGGGCGGGGCTCGGACGGCAGGGAGGCCGACAGGTGGCAGGGGCACTGGACGGACGGATCGCCCTGGTCGCGGGCGCGACCAGGGGCGCGGGGCGGGGCATCGCGGTCGAACTCGGCGCGGCCGGAGCGACGGTGTACGTCACCGGCCGCAGCACCCGGGAGCGGCGCTCGGAGTACGACCGCCCCGAAACGATCGAGGACACCGCCGACCTGGTCACCGCCGCGGGCGGCCGGGGCATCGCGGTGCCGACCGACCACCTGGTCCCGTCCCAGGTGGCCGCCCTGGTGGAGCGGATCGACGCCGAACAGGGCCGGCTCGACGTCCTGGTCAACGACATCTGGGGCGCCGAGAAGCTGTTCGGCTGGGACGTCCCGCTCTGGGAGCACGACCTGGACGACGGCCTGCGGCTGCTGCGCCTCGCGGTGGAGACGCACGCCGTCACCAGCCACCACGTCCTCCCGCTGCTGCTGCGAAGCCCGGGCGGTCTGGTCGTGGAGATGACGGACGGCACCGCCGAGTACAACCGCGACACCTACCGCAACTCCTTCTTCTACGACCTGGCCAAGGCCTCGGTGCTGCGGATGGCGTTCTCGCTCGGCCACGAACTGGGCCCGCGCGGCGCCACCGCCGTCGCGCTCACCCCGGGCTGGATGCGCTCCGAGATGATGCTGGAGCACTTCGGCGTCACCGAGGACAACTGGCGCGACGCCGTCGCCCAGGAGCCGCACTTCGGCATCTCCGAGTCCCCGTCCTACGTCGGCCGCGCGGTCACCGCCCTGGCCGCCGACCCGGACGTCGCCCGGTGGAACGGCCGGTCCACGTCCAGCGGCGATCTCGCCCGGGAGTACGGCTTCACCGACCTGGACGGCAGCCGCCCGGACTGCTGGCGCTACCTCGTCGAGGTGCAGGGCGCGGGCAAGCCGGCCGCGCCGGAGGCCTACCGCTGACCGACAGGCCCTCGCCGGCGGTCCCTCAGCGTTGATCCCTCGCCGGTGAGGGGCCGTCGGCCGGGCACCGGGCAGGCGATGGAACTCCCGCCCCGCCGCCGCGTGTTGACCGCGCCCCGGCCCGCCACCAGCCGCCGGCCTCGGACTGGACCGCGGCACCGTAGCCCCGGCCGGCCCGGCCCGGCGGGTGCGGAAACGGTTCCGCGCGCCCGGCAAAGGCTTCCAGCGCCCGGACGTGGCGTCACCCATTCGGTCCCGCCGACACGGTAGTGTCCGCTGGCGCGGTCCCCTGCACGCCCGGTGACCGCCGCTCACGCACACCCCGATGGAGGAACCCGTGCCGGCTCCCGCCCGCCGCGCCCTGGCCATAGCCGCGGCCGTCCTGCTCGCCGCAGCCGCAGGCTGCTCGTCCGGCGGTGGCCACTCCGCCAAGGGAGCCGGTCACAGCTCCGCCCCGGCGGCCGGCGACGCCGCGGCGGGCGCACCGCCCGCCCCGGCGGCGATCGTCACCGGCCCCGGCCCGAAGAGCTCGTACGACGTCCAGCCGCAGCCCGCGCCGGGCAGCTGCCACTACCGCTACACCACGGACAAGCAGCCGCTGCCCGACCCGAACTGCACCCCGGGGGCGATCAGTCCGGCGGTCAACCAGGACAACCTCAAGGACACCATCTGCAAGCAGGGCGGCTACACCTCGGCCATCCGCCCGCCGGCCAACCTCACCGGCAAGGAGAAGGCCGAGAACGCCAAGTCCTACGGCTACACCGGCCCGATGGGCGACGCCGAGTACGACCACCTGATCAGCCTGCAACTCGGCGGCGACCCCAACGACGCACGCAACCTCTGGATCCAGCCGCCCTCCCCCGGCCACGTCCCCGGCAAGGGCCCCAACAACCCCAAGGACTCGGTGGAGACGCACCTGCACACCGCTATCTGCAAGGGCCAGACCACCCTCGCCGCAGCCCAGCAGGCGATCGCCACCGACTGGACCACCGCCGAAGTCAAACTCGGCCTCCGCACCGGCGGCACCCCCACCCCCGAAGCCGACGCCGACGGAGACTGACGGGCCGTCCGCCACCGGATGGTCCAGACCGTGATGCTGCTCGGCGTCGTCGGGTTCACGATGTTGCTCGGCGTGGCCGTCGCCGGCAGCCGGTCAACCCCACACCGCCGCTGGCGCTTCGCGATGTTCAGCGCGCTCATCTGCCACGTCCTCCTGCCGATGGTCATGGTCATCGCGATCCTGATCCACCCGCCGGCCGTGACCATTCCCCGGTAGGCCCGTGCCGGGTCCGGCTACGCCGTCAACCGTCCGACCAGGTCGAGCAGTTCGGGCGCGCGCCACACCCGTCTGCCGAACCCGGGCAACGTCAGGTGCAAAGGCCCGGTCCAGCGCTCCGGAACGGCCGCCAGCCCGTAGACGGCTCCGGCCAGGCCGCCGGTGACGGCTGCGACAGTGTCGCCGCCGAGGTCGATCGCGGCACGGAGGGCGGGTTCGAACCCGCCGCGCAGCGCCCAGACCGCCGAGCCAAGGCAGGGCCAGACGGCGCCGTCGGCCTCGGTGGCGCGGTCGGGCGCCGGTCAGGGGCGGGGTGTCATTCCGGGCCCGGGGTGGTGGGCATGGCGCGTTTGTGCCCGGTGCGGCGGTAGTGGCCGAGGACGGTGGCGGCGACCTCCTCGCTGACCGGGCGGCCTTCCAGGAAGTCGTCCAGGGCGTCGTAGGTGACGCCGAGAGCTTCCTCGTCGGGGCGGCCGGGGGCGAGGTTCTCCAGGTCGGCGGTCGGGGTCTTCTTGACCAGTTCGGCCGGTGCGCCCAGGGCCTCGGCAATCGACCGAACTTGACGCTTCGTCAGACCCGACAGCGGCATCGTGTCGGCCGCGCCGTCGCCGTACTTGGTGAAGAAGCCGACGGCCGCCTCCGCCGCGTGGTCGGTGCCGACGACCAGGCCGCCGTTGGCGCCCGCCGCCGCGTACTGGACCACCATCCGCTGGCGGGCCTTGACGTTGCCGCGCACGAAGTCCTCGTGCGCGGGGCCGGTGAAGGTCAGGCCGGCGGCCAGCAGGGCGGCCAGGGCGGCGTCGGTCGCGGGCTTGACGTCGACGGTGAGCAGTTCGTCCGGCTCGATGAAGGCGACGGCCCGCCGGGCGTCGTCCTCGTCCGCCTGCACCCCGTACGGCAGCCGCATCGCGCAGAAGGCCGCCGGGTGGCCGTCGGCGCGCAGCCGGTCCACGGCGAGCCGGCAGAGCCGCCCGGCGGTGGTGGAGTCCACCCCGCCGCTGATGCCGAGCACCAGGGTGCGGGCGCCCGCGGCCCGGACCTGTTCGACCAGGAACGCCACCCGGCGCTCGGCCTCCCGCAGCGGGTCGGCGACGGGCGCGACCCCGAGGGCGCGGGCGATCTCCCGCTGGAGCGCGGTGGGCGGGGGCTCGGTCATTGCGACTCCTCAGTCATTCGGACTGCCTGGCCATCCCGACTCCTCGGGTCATTCCGACTGCTCGGGCAGGGTCTCGGGCCGGGCGACGCGGTGGGGACCGGTCATCGTCGTCACCAGCGAGTACAGCGAGGTGGTGGCGGTGATGAACAGGCGGTTGTTCTTCGGGCCGCCGAAGGTGAGGTTGGAGACGGGTTCGGGGATGAGGATACGGCCGATGAGGGTGCCGTCGGGGGCGTAGCAGTGGACGCCGTCACCGAACGCCGCCGCCCAGAGCCGGCCGTCGAGGTCGAAGCGGATGTTGTCGAAACGGATGGGCCCCGACGGGCCGTCGCCGCCCTTGACGAAGATCCGGTCGTCCGCGAGGGTGCCGTCCTCCTGGATGTCGAAGGCCCGGATCTGTCCGGTCCGGCTGTCGTTGACGTAGAGCTGTCGCTCGTCGAGTGACAGGACCAGCCCGTTGGGCCCTTCGAAGCCTTCGGCGGCGAGCCGGACCTCTCCGCTGTGCGGGTCGATCCGGTAGACGTTGCGGGCGCCGATCTCGGATTCGGCGCGGTGGCCCTCGTAGTCGGTGGTGATGCCGAAGTCCGGGTCGGAGAACCAGATCGTGCCGTCCGAGCGGACGACCGCGTCGTTGGGCGAGTTGAGCCGCTTGCCCTGGTAGCGGTCGGCCAGCACGGTGATCCGGCCGTCGTGTTCGGTGCGGGTGACCCGGCGGTTGCCCTGTTCGCAGCTGATCAGCCGGCCCTCGCGGTCGACGGTGTTGCCGTTGGGGTGCCCGGCCGGGGAGCGGAAGACGCTGACGGTGCCGGTGGTCTCGTCCCAGCGCAGCAGGCGGTCGTTGGGGATGTCGCTCCAGATCACCTGGCGCCAGGCGGGGAGGTAGAGCGGGCCTTCGGCCCAGCGGCAGTCGCCGTACAGCTTCTCCAGCCGGGTGTCGCCGTTGGCGCAGCGGCGGAACCGCTCGTCCAGAACCTCGTACAGACCGAACTGAATTGAACCGGACATCATTCACTCCTTGGCTCGATTGACAGAATGCCATCCCGACGGCCAGGAGTATGCCAGAACGCGGTATGGTCCCACCATGGCCACCACTGATCACCTCGACGACACCGACCGCGCGCTGCTCTCCCTGCTGCAACAGGACGCCGGGCAGGCGTACGCGGCGCTGGGCAAGGCCGTGGGGCTCTCCACGGCGGCGGCGCACGAGCGGGTGCGCAAGCTGCGCGAGCGCGGCGTGATTTGCCGCACCACCGTGGAGGTGGATCCGAGGAGCCTCGGGCTCGGGGTGCTCTCCTTCGTGATGGTGGAGTCCTCGGCCTGGGTGGGGGACGCGGGGCAGGCCTTCGCCGCGATCCCCGAGATCGAGGAGGCGCACATCATCGCGGGCAGCGCCTCGGTGCTGGTCAAGGTGCGGACGGCGACCACGGAACAACTGCAGGACGTGCTGCGGCGGCTCTACGCGATCGAGGGTGTCAACGGGACGCAGGCGACCGTCGTCCTGGAGACCTTCTTCGAGCGGCCGCCAGCGCCGTGAGCCCCGGTACGTCGCCCCGGCCGGGTCTTCGACCCGCTCGCCCCGGCTGGACCGGCTTTCAGCGCCGGTCCTCCTTGATCAGCGACACCGGGTGCTGCGGCGACGCCGGGTACTCCGACGGTGGCGGGTGCTTCAGGATGTCGAGGACCACCCTCCCGTCCACCGTCTCCTGGGCGACCAGCAGGCTCGCCAACTCGTCCAGGTGGTGCCGGTGTTCGGTCAGCAGGCCGACGGCCCGGCGCTCGGCCTTTCGCAGCAGCCCGGCGACCGCCTCGTCCACGGCGCGTTGGGTCTGCTCGGAGTACGGGCGGCGCAGCAGGTCCTCGGGGCTGTCGCCGAGGTAGTGCGGGCTGCCGCTGGAGTAGCCGACGGGGCCGAGCTCCGGGGAGAGGCCGAACTCGCGGACCATCCGGGTGGCGACGGAGGTGGCGTTGGCGAGGTCGTTGGCGGCGCCCGTGGAGCCTTCGCCGAAGACCACCAGTTCCGCTGCCCGTCCCCCGAGTTGGACGGTGAGCAGATCGGTCAGGTAGCCCTCGCTGTACAGGTGCCGCTCCGCCTCGGGCAGTTGCTCGGTGGCGCCGAGGGCGACGCCCGCCGGGATGATGGTCACCTTGGCGACCGGGTCGGCGTGTTCGCACAGCGCGGCCATCAGCGCGTGCCCGGACTCGTGTACGGCGACGGCGTGCCGTTCGTCGGGCAGCAACGCGTTGGAGGAGTCCCGGCGGCCGAGCAGCACGCGGTCGCGGGCGGTGTCGAGGTCGTCGGCGGTGAGGATGGCACGGTCGGCGCGGACGGCGTTGATGGCGGCCTCGTTGACGAGGTTGGCGAGGTCGGCGCCGGAGAAGCCGGGGGTGCCGCGCGCGATCCGGTTCAGGTCGACGTCCGGGGCTAGGGTCTTGCCGCGGATGTGCACGGTGAGGATGGCCGCCCGCTCGGCCTGGTTGGGCAGCGGGACGGTGACCTGCCGGTCGAAGCGGCCGGGGCGCAGGAGGGCCGGGTCGAGGGCGTCCGGCCGGTTGGTGGCGGCGATGACGACGATGCCGGTGCCCTGGTCGAAGCCGTCCATCTCGGCGAGCAGCTGGTTCAGGGTCTGCTCGCGTTCGTCGTTGCCGCCGATCCTGGTGCCGCCGGCCCGCCGGGCGCCGACGGCGTCGATCTCGTCGATGAAGATGATCGACGGCGCGCGTTTGCGGGCCTCGTCGAAGAGGTCGCGGACCCGGGAGGCGCCGACGCCGACGAACATCTCCACGAACCCCGAGCCGGTGACGGAGAGGAACGGCACCTCGGCCTCTCCGGCGACGGCGCGGGCCAGCAGGGTCTTGCCGGTGCCCGGCGGCCCCACCATGATCACGCCGCGCGGCCCCTTGGCCCCGGCGGCGGCGTACCGCCCGGGGCTGCGCAGGAAGTCGACCACCTCGCTGACCTCCTGCTTCACCCCCTCGTAACCCGCGACATCGGCGAACCGGGTGGCGGGCCGCTCCGCCTCGATGATCTTCGCCCGGGAGCGGCCGATGGCGCTCAGCCCACCGCCAAGCGACCTGGCGGCCATCCGGCCCGACCAGAGGAACAGCCCGCCGAAGAGCAGCAGCGGCAGGAACAGCAGCAGCGTGGACCAGATCGAGCTGCCACCGGTGCGGGTGCCGGTGACGGTCACGTGCTGGCTGTTGAGAGCCTGGCTGAGCCGGGAGGTGTCCAGGGCGGTGGGGATCTGGCTGGTGAAGTGGGTGCCGTCCTTGAGCGTGCCGTTGACGCCGCCGGTGTCGCTGACGTCCACGGTCTGCACCTGGCCGGCGTCGACCCGGTTCAGGAGGTCGGTGTAGCCGTAGCGGGTGCCGGACGTGCCGGGGTGGGAGAAGAGCACGAGCAGGAGCAGCGTCACCAGCACGGCGACGGGCAGCAGCCAGCGGCGCCACGAGGGCGGCGGGGACTTGGGCGGGCCACCGGGGCCGGGGCGCTGGCCCGGGCGCGGACCTTGGCCTGGGTCTCGGCCTGGGCCCTGGCCGGCGTTCCAGCCGGGGCCTGATCCTGGTCCCGGTCCGCTCCCGTGTCCGGTCCCCTGTCCTGGTCCTGGTTCGGAGCCCGGAGGTGTCGCGGGGTGGCGGACGCCGCGGAGCCGGATTCGTACGATCATCCACGCTCACCGCCTCTCGGGGACCACTGATGGACCCACTCGGCGCCCCCTCGAAGACCGTTCGGGGCCGCCGGGCCTCCGTCTCCATGGTCGGACGCTCGGCGCCCGAACGGGAGCCCCGAAACGGGACGCCCGAACGGGCCGGGGCGGGCCCGCCCCGGCCATCAGCGGCGTCGGATCGCCTCCGTCCGTCCGACCGACCGCGCCGAAAACCCGCACCCCACCAGTGTTCGTCATTCCCGCCGGCACCGCGCGCACGGGCCGGACGCCGGGCCCGCCCCTCGCCGCGCTCGTCCGGCCACTCCCCGGATGTGTTCGGCGGGAGCCCGACGTATTCAGTGGTGCCCGGCGGATCCACCGGGCGCGGGTTCAGGAGAAGTCGAGCGAGCCCGTCCGGGTCCGCTTGAGCTCGAAGAACTTCGGGTACCCGGACAGCAGCCGGACGCCCTCGAAGACCCGTACGGCATCCTCGCCACGCGGTATCGCGGTCAGCACCGGGCCGAAGAAGGCGACGCCGTCCACGTGGATGGTCGGCGTGCCGACCTCCTCGCCGACCGGGTCCATGCCCTCGTGGTGGCTCTTGCGCAGCGCGATGTCGTACTCGGTGCTGTTCGCCGCGTCGGCCAGTTCCTCGGGCAGACCGGCCGCGACCAGGGCCTCCCGGATGACGGCGTCGTCGGCGGCCCGGTCCTGGTCGTGCAGGCGGGTGCCCAGCTCGGTGTACAGGTCGCGCAGCACGTGCTGGCCGTGCTTCTCGGCGGCCGCGATGCAGACCCGGACCGGGCCCCAGCCGGTGGTCATCAGGCGCTCGTAACGCTCCGGCAGGTCGGTGCGGCCCTCGTTGAGGACGGACAGGCTCATCACCCGGAAGGTGAGGTCGAGTTCGCGGTGGCGGTCGACCTCCAGGATCCACCGGGAGGTGATCCAGGCGAACGGGCAGATGGGGTCGAAGTAGAAGTCGACCTTGGTGGTCGCCGTCGTGTTGTCAGTCGCAATGTTCGTCACGTTGACGAGACTAGCGGCCGAGTGGCCCATTCCACAGAGCCAATTCGCACCTGTTCCAGTGGGCCACTTCCGGGCGCCCGGGCCCCTCAGCTGCAGGTAGTCCCGTCCGCCGGGACGGTGCCGTCCAGCAGGTAGGCGTCCACGGTCTGCTTCAGGCAGGGGTTGCCGGTGTTGTAGCCGCCGTGGCCCTCGCCCTTCAGGGTGACGGTGACGCCGACTCCCGCGCCGAGTTGCTGCGCCATCGCATGGGCTCCCTCGACCGGGGTGGCCGGGTCGCCGGTGGTGCCGACCACCAGGATCGGGGCCGCGCCGGGGGCGGCGACCTCCGGATGGTCGGCCTTGCCCGGGACGGGCCAGCCGGTGCAGCCGGTCAGGCCCCAGGCGGTGAAGGCGCCGAACACCGGGGAGGCGGCATGGAACTGCGGCAGCTGCTTCTCGACGTCCTGGTCGGAGTAGCGCTGCCGCGCGTCCACACAGCTGATCGCCCGGTTCGCGGCGTTCAGGTTGGTGTAGTGCCCCTGTGCGTCACGCCCGTTCAACCCGTCGGCGAGCTGGAGCAGGGTGGTGCCGGTGCCCTGCTCCATCGCCTCGGTGAGTCCGGCGGCCAGTGCGGGCCAGGTCTCCTGGCTGTACAGGGCGCCCGCGATGCCGGTGACGGCCAGGCTCTCGGTGAGCTGCCGCCCGTCCGCCGTGGGCAGCGGCGACTGCTGCAGCTTCTGCACCAGCGCGGTGACCTTCGCGGTGCCTTCGTCACCGCCCGCGCCGGTCGGGCAGGAGGTGCCGGCCTGGGTGGCACAGGCCTTCATGAAGTCGTCGAGGGCGAGTTGGAAGCCCTGGGCCTGGCCGAGGGCGGACTGCTGCGGGTCCTTGGTCGGATCGACCACCGAGTCCAGCACGAGCCGGCCGACCTCCTGCGGGAACAGGTGCGCGTACACGCCGCCGAGCTGGGTGCCGTAGCTGATGCCGAAGTAGGAGAGTTTCCGGTCGCCCAGCACCTGCCGCATCAGGTCCATGTCCCGCGCGGCGCTCTCGGTGTCGACGTACGGCAGCACCGCGCCGGAGTTGCGCTCGCAGGCGGCGACGAACCCCACGTTGCTGTCGTCCAGTGCCTTCACCGCGAGCGGGGTGTCGGGAGTGCTGTCGACGGCGACGTTGGCGTCGGTCGCCTTGTCGTCCAGGCACGTCACCCCGGCGCTGGCGCCGACCCCGCGGGGATCGAAACTCACCAGGTCGTAGCGGGTGTTGAGGGAGGCGTAGGTCGGCGCGAGGGCGGGGAGGGTGGCCACGCCAGAGGCGCCGGGGCCGCCGAAGTTGAAGAGCAGCGAGCCGATCCGGTGCGGCTCGTCCTTGGCCCGGCTACGGATCAGTGCGAGGTCGATCGTCTTGCCGTCCGGCTTCCCGTGGTCGAGCGGGGCCTTGAGGGTGGCGCACTGCCAGTCGGCGGCCGGCGCGGTGCCGCTGCCCTGGGCGGCGGTGGGAGCGGCGCAGGCGTGCCAGTCCAGCGTCTGGGCGGCCAACCCGGTGGCTGCCGCGGAGGACTCGGAGGACTCGGCGGACGCGGACGAACCGGTGGCCGGAGAGGTCGGCGCGGGCTCGGCGGCGGACACGCCCCCGCCCTGGCAGCCGGTGGCAGCGGTGAGCAGCAGCGCGGTCAAGCCGAGCGATCCGGCGCCGCGGACGACGGTGTGCATGGGGCGGGTCCACCTCTCGGGTCTGCCGGGCACCCGGCGCGCGGCAGGACGGCGTACGCCCGGCGCTCGGCACGGTCGGCGCATCACAGACCCTAGGGGCCGGGAACTGCCGGTGCCTGCCGGAAACCTCCGGACGGGGGGCGTGCGCCGCGGCGACTGCCATCCGCCGACCGGGTGAGCGCTCAACCGGCCGGGCCCACCCGAGGCACCGGTTCCCGTACCTGCCGGAGCAGCCCGGGAACAACAAGAGGATTCGGAAGACGGCCGGGCTAATCCGGCACGTCGTGCGCGAGTTGGCCACGGACACCCCGCTGTGGACCGACGGCGCTTGCCTGCGAGGCGGTGAATATACCCGGCCGGGCGACGCGGCTCACGCCGGGACAGCGGGCTCGCTCGCGATGGTGCGCGCCCAGGCCGCCGCCGTGTCGGCTGCGTGGGCGGCGGCCTGGGCTGGGGTGGGGCCGGTGCAGAAGACGTGCCCGGCCGCCGTCAGGCTGCTCAGTGGGCCGTCGACCACCGTGCCGGGTCGGACCAGCACGATGGCGTCCACCACGCCCGGCAGGGCGCGGATTTCGGCCGTTCCGGCCATGGCGGAGATCCGGCTCCCCGGCACCGCCGGAACGGCAGCCCAGGCCACCGGGCGGCCGGTGTTCCAGGGAATGGACGGGCACAGTCCCTGCGCGAGGTCGGCCAGGAGTGCGGCGACATCGATGCCGTGCTGCAGGCGCAGCAGGTGGGGGATCATGTTCCCGCCCGGCCGCAGACCGATCTCGCCGAGGTACCAGGCTCCGGCGGTGTCCCGCAGGACTTCCACGTGCGCAAAGCCGGTCGCGAGGCCCAGCGCGTCGGCGGCAGCCCGCGCCAACTTCCGCACCTGCCCAGCCTCCTCTCCCTCGGTGTCGTCGATCAGCACCGAGCCGACGGCGGGCGCCGCACCGTCTCCAGCGCCGCTGTCGCCGTATCCGTCGCCGTCCGCCAGCAGCGGTGCCGGGTATCGGCCCGGCAGGCAGTACAGCTCGCGGTCCTCGTGCCGGAGCAGCTCGCAGTGGTACTCGGTCGCGACCGGGACGGCGCGTTCGACCAGGATCCCGCCGGGTGCTCCGGCCAGCCCCCGGGCGACGGCGGAGGCCGCGAAGCCTGCCGGGAGCCCGGCGAGCGGCCCGAAGGCGCCGCGGGCGCGGAGGGCCGCGAGGTGTTCGCGGTTCCGTACGAGGTGGGTGTGCAGGGTGGCGAAGCCGTACCGATGTTTGGCTACGACGGGCCAACCGAGTTCGTCGCCGGCTGCCGCGATGTCCTCCGGGGTGTCCGCGAGCCGGTTGGCCGCCACTGGGACGCCGGCCGCCGCCAGGGCCCGCTTCATGAGGGCCTTGTCGGTCGAGGCAACGGCGGAGGCGAGTTGCTGCCCCGGCAGGCCCAGGAACGCCCGGAGCACGGCCGTGGCACGCAGGCAGCACTCGTCCCCCGTGGAGACCGCTTCGACCCCGAGCGGCTCCAGTTCCCTGGCGAGCGTGGCCAGTCGGGTGTAGTCGTCCCAGTCGTCCACGGTGCGCAGCCAGTACCGGGCGGAGCCGGATCGGTTCGCCGACTCGGCGGCCGGGACGACGGCGAGCACCGTCTCGCCGCGTTCCACGAGCGCGTTCTCCAAGCAGGGGTCGATGGTGGACAGCACCACGTGCATTCCGGATTCCTTCGTTAGTCCTATCGGCATCACACCGTCAAATATGCCGAAAAGAAAGCGAGTTGCCACAGTTCACGGAGACTCCCCGCAAGTATCAGCAGACGAGAGCGGACGCCGTCAATCGGATTCCGATTCGGGGCGATTCCGATGCGCGGGATTCAGCGCAATTCCCTTTTTCTCCGGGCCGGTTGACTCGATTTCCCGGCCCCAGTCCTACCCCCTGCCAATCGGCAGGGCTCTATGGAGATTTCCCCCTCTGGAACCTCCCGATCGGCACATGTGCAATGACCGCCACCGCGCAAGGATGACGGTCATCGAGGCCCCCTCAGCGGGGCCCGGGAAGGAGTTCTGCCATGGCTGTCCGGTCCCTCGCGTTCTCGCTCTCCCCCGCGGCTCCGTCCGTCATCGCCGCCGTCTTCGCCGTCTCCGCCGCGTCCTTGGCCATCACCATCGCGGCTCTGACCGTCACCGCTCTGGTCGGCGCCTTCACCGTCGCGGGCTGCCGCACCTCAGTACGGCACCATCCCCGGGGTGCCCCGCACCGCGTACGCCGGAAGGCGCAGCCCGTCGAGGGCGGCCCGAGGCAGGCTCAGCCCGAAGCGCCGCTCGAAGGCGCCGAGGGTGCGGCGATGGGCGGCCCCGCCGTCTGGGCCGTCGGGGTCGCAGCGGGTGATGCCGTCGGGCTTCAGCACCCTCGCGGCGACCAGGTCAGGCACCAGCAGGTCCGGCTCCTGGCCCCAACGCCAGCGTTCCTCACCGAGGCCGAAGCCGCACAGCACGGCGCCGTCGCGGGCGTAGTCGAGCAGCGCCGGCCGCTGCTCCGGCATCGGGCGGAAGTGCACCACCTCGACTCCGTCACGCGCTATCTCGGTGAGCAGTTCGCCGCCGGTGGAGTCGCCGTACTCGATCGCGAACGACCAGCCACCGCACTCGCCGACCCTGATCACGCCGTCGCCCTCATCGCCGGGGCGGTAGACCTCGATGTCCAGGTCGCGGAGCTCGGTGCCGCTGATCGGTTCCGTCCCGGCGGCCGGGTCGGCGCCCATCCGGCGCGCGAGCTCCTCGGGGCGGATTCCCCGGGCGAAGACCACGCCGCCGACCTCGCCGTCCCCGTCGGGGCCGCCGGGTACGAGGCCGCCGGTGGCCGGCTCACCGATCTCCGCGAGCCACTGGATGCCGTCGCCGTCCTTCCCCGCTCCTTCGCGCGTGCCGTCGGTCATACCGCCCCTCCCCTGGCACCGGCCTGCGGTGGCCGGTGCGCCGGTGGGCACCCTATGCGACGCCGCCGACGGCCGGAGCCCGGTCACCGGGCAGGTGCCGGGACCAGCCCCTCGCGGGCTGCCACGCACCCCCGGCCGACCGGGCGGAGGGTGATCCGGCGGAGGAACTCACCGGGCGCGCATCGCCGTTCGCCCGCCCCGGCGCCCCGTGGCTCACGCGGAGTCTCGCGGCCCCTGCCGGCCGGCCGCCGTCTCGAACAGCAGCTTCGCGGCCACCGTCGCTCCGTCGGTGCGGATGGTCCCGGCCACGGCCCCGGCCCGTGCGCGGGTCTCCGGCGCCAGGGCCGTGGTGAGCGCGGCGTGCAGGGAGTCGACGGTCGGCGCCGGGTCGAGGTGGGCCGCACCGATGCCCAGTTCGGCGACGCGGGAAGCCCAGTACGGCTGGTCCGCGATCCGGGGCACGACCGCCTGGGGCGCGCCGGCCCGGGCCGCGGTCGTCGTGGTGCCCGCGCCGCCGTGGTGGACGACGGCGGCCACCCGGCGGAACAGCGCCTGCTGGTTGACCTCGCCGACGACGTGGCAGTCATCCCGGTCGTCGATCGGGGCCAGGTCGGCCCAGCCCCGAGCGAGGACGACCCGGCGCCCGAGCGCGCGGCACGCTTCGACCGCCACCCGGGCGATGCCCTGCGGGGCGTGCGCGGCCATGCTGCCGAAGCCCACGTAGACGGGTGGCTCTCCGGCGCCCAGGAACGCCTCCAGGTCGTCCGGGAGCGGGCGCTCGTCGGGCAGGATCCACGCCCCGGTCTGCACCGGGTCGAGTTCCGTCAGGCCCTGCGACGGGCACAGCGTGGGGTCCGCCGCCAGCCACGGCCGATCGGTGAGGACGTGGTCCCGGACGTTGTCCACCGGCGGCAGCCCGATCGCCGCCCGATGGCGGTTGAGCGCCTCGCCGTACAGGGCGTTCACCCGCTGGGCGTCCTGCTCCCACAGCACCCGGTGGTCGGTCTCGCCCTGCGGGGACGGCGTGCCGGGCCGCGCCCCGGGGCGGAAGTGCCTCGACGGCAGTCCCAAGGTGTGGAAGCACGCGAGCACATAGGGGATGCCGAGGTGCTCGGCCACGTCCGGCGCACCGGCCGGCATCAGGCCGGTGGCCAGCAGCACGTCGCATCCCTCGGCCGCCGCCGTGAGCGTGTCGAACCGCGCGGCGACCAGTTCGGGGGCCAGCCGGAACGCGTCCTGCGCGGTCGGCGGCTTCGGACCGGCGACCACCGAGCGCACCGTCGGTCCGAGCGGCACCAGCGGCACGCCGACCCGCGCCAGCAGGGTCGCGAACTCCTCGTCGGGCGGCGCGCAGACCCGCACCTCGGCGCCGAGCCCCCGCAGCGTCACCGCCAGTCCCGCCAGCGGTTCGACGTCTCCCCGCGATCCCCATGTCGTCAACAACGCACGCACTTTGCGCCTCCCGTTTCCGCAGGTCATGGCTTCAGGCCGTCGATTCTGCGGGACGACCGGGGCCTTGCCGCAAGCCCCCGGGTGGGCTATAGCTTGGAAGTGGCAGGGTGTGCGATCTCCTTGCCGTTTCCCTTTCGGCCACCCCGGCCGTCCTCACACCCGGCCGTCCGCCGCCCCGACGGTCCTCCGCGCACGGCTGCAGCTCATGGCGACGGCACACCGCGACGGCCAGCCCCCGGCTCAGCTCACGCGCGGCGGCGCATCAGCAGTGCGTAGACGGCCGCCGCCGCGGCCATGCCGACCGGCAGCGCCAGGTCCAGTCCGGTCAGCGCTGCCACCGGACCGGTGTAGACGGTGTCCACGCACAGGGCCGCGCCCACCACGCCGGCGGTGAGGGCGAGGGCGCCGGCGGGGTTGACTCCGGCGCGGTACCAGAAGGGGCTTCCCGGCGTTTCGTCGCCCAGGGCGTGGCCGTCGTAGCGGTTGCGGCGCAGCAGGATGTCGGTGGCGTAGATCGCGGTGCTGGGGCCGAGGAGGACGACGGTCAACTGGAGGACGTTGCTGACGGTGTCGAGGAAGTTGGAGACGAGCAGCGCGTAAAGGGTCAGCGCGACCGCGACGGCGCCGTCCACCAGCACGCTGACGGTGCGGCGGATACGGATGCCGACGGCTTGGAGGGCGAGCCCGCCGAGCCGTCCTGACCCCACCGGCCCCCACCGGCCCCCGCCCCACCGGATCCCCCGACACCCCCACCCCGCACCACCGTTGGAGCCGAAGTGCGTACTTCCCTGGTCCTCCTCTCCGCCCGCCTACTCGACCCCGCCTCCGGCGGCTTCCTGCCGCAGACCGCCGTCGCGGTCGTGGACGGCCGGATCGCCGCGCTCGGTGACGACCGCGCGATCCGAGAACTCGCCGATCCCGCGACCACGGTGATCGACCTCAAGGGCGCCGTGGTCACCCCCGGCCTGGTGGACGGCCACCTGCACCCGGTCACCGGCGCCGAGCTCACCCACGGCCTGGACCTCTCCGGCTGCACCGACCTGGACGCCGTCCGTGCCGCCCTCGCCGCCGAGGTCCGCCGTCTCTCCCCCGGCGCCTGGCTGCACGCCTGGGGCCTGGATCCGAACGTCTTCGGCGACCGTCCGGTGGCGCCCGCCACGCTCGGTCCCGTCCTCGACGGCGTCCCGGCTCTGCTCCAGCTCTTCGACGCTCACTCCATGCTCGCCAGTCCGCGCGCCCTGGAGGCAGCCGGGGTGGACGGCCCGCACCCCTTCGACCAGGCCGCCGAGGTGGTCTGCGACGCCGACGGGCGCCCGACCGGC
The DNA here is from genome assembly GCF_055664045.1 of Kitasatospora sp. NPDC023385. Lineage (NCBI taxonomy): Bacteria > Bacillati > Actinomycetota > Actinomycetes > Kitasatosporales > Streptomycetaceae > Kitasatospora > Kitasatospora sp. NPDC023385. The sequence continues at coordinate 76,238 of NZ_JBVOOL010000013.1, forward strand.
CTGCTGCTGGAAGACGCCGCCTGCGAGCTGGTGGAGCGCGCCGCTCCACAGCCCACCCGCGCCGAACGCCGCGAACGCCTCGCCGCCACACTGCGCGCCATGGCCGCCACCGGCCTCACCGGCGGCCACGCGATGGACGCCAACGGTGACAGCCTCGACCTCTACGCTGAACTGGACGAGGCCGGCGAACTGCCGCTGCGCCTGCGGGTCGCCCCCTGGTGCCAGCCAGGCGTGGACGCGGACGGGCTGCGCGCGCTGATCGGGCACCAGGGTCGAGGCGGGCGGCTCTGGCGGGTGGACGGCGTCAAGCTGTTCATGGACGGCACCATCGACAACGGCACCGCCTGGCTGGAGCATCCGGACTGCCACGGTGAGTCCACCCACGCCTTCTGGCCGGACCCGGCGCACTACACCCACGTCATCGAGGAGCTGCACCGGGCCGGGGTGCCGACCGCCACCCACGCGATCGGCGACGCCGCCGTCCGGCACGCGCTCGACTCGATCGAGAAGGCGTCGGGCGCGAACGGGTCGGGGGGCAACGCACCGGGGAGCAACGCACCGGGCGGAGGCAGCACCGCCGTCCGGCACCGGATCGAGCACATCGAGACCGTCCCCGACGAGGTCGTCCGGCGCTTCGCCGAACTGGGCGTCATCGCCTCCATGCAGCCCACCCACTGCTGCGACTTCACCCGGGCCGACCACACCGACAACTGGTCCCGCCGCCTCGGCGAGGAGCGGGCCGGTCGCGCCTGGCGCTGCCGGGACCTGTGGGACGCGGGTGCCACCGTCGTCCTCGGCTCGGACTGGCCGATCGCCCCCTACCCCCCGCTGGGCGTCATGGCGGGCGCCCGCCACCGCCGCCCCACCCGCGACCTCGGCCGCCCCCCGCACAACCCCGACCAGGCGCTCACCGCCCTGGAGGCACTTGTGGCGATGACCGTCAACGCCGCCCACGCGGCCGGCGAGGAGCAGTCGGCGGGCCGGATCGCGGTCGGCCACCGAGCGGACCTCACCATCCTGGCCGCCGACCCGCTCACCACCCCGGCCACCGAACTGGCGGACCTGCCCGTCCTGCTCACGGTCCTGGACGATCGGCCCACCCACCGGGCCGACTCCCTCTGACGACCGCACGGCCCACGCCGAACGACCAGCTACCGACGTACGCCCCACGCCGCGCCCGAACGCCGGTCGGCCCCGCCCCGCACCCCGAACGGCGGCGCGGGGCCGTCCGGGGGTTATCCCCCTGCTCAACGCGGCGGACTTCCCCAGCGCGCCGAAGCCCCTCGATCATCGACGATTCCTCTACCGGCGTTCGCCGGCGGACGAATTGAAACAACCTCCGATTCGAGGGCAGTCGAGAATGACCGTACGCACCACCCGCATCGGCCGCCGCTCCCTTCTGGCCGCCACGGCGGCCGTCGCGACCACCATCCTGCTCGCCCCGGCAGCGGTCGCGGATCAGCACAGCGACGCGACGACCAGCCAAATACCGTGCATCGTGCGCGAACTGGATTCCATCGCCCACCCGCTGCGGTCCACCGACCCGGGCGGCCGGACCACCGACCTCGACGCGCTGGGCGCGATGATCGGCGACGCCAAGGTGGTGGGACTCGGCGAAGCCACGCACGGCACCCACGAGTTCTTCACCATGAAGCAGCGCGTCCTGCGCTACCTCGTCGCGGAGAAGGGATTCACGGCCTTCACGCTGGAGACCAGTTGGTCGTCCGGGCTGCGGATCGACGACTACGTCCAGGGCCGCACCGGGGGCGACGCCAGGCAGCTCGTCAGGGAGACGATGGCAGGATCCCCTTGGGAGCGCCAGGAGTTCGCCGACCTCATCGACTGGATGCGCGCCTACAACCGCGAACACCCGCAGCACCCGGCCCACTTCGTCGGCGACGACATGGGCCTCCCCGGGCTCGGCGACCCGCTCTTCGACCGGGTGACCTCCTACGTACGGGAGGCCGCCCCGCAGTCGCTGCCGCGCCTGGAGCAGCTGTACGCCGGGCTGCGCCCGTTCGACGACGCCATCAGCTACCTGACCACGAAGCCGCTCGCCGACCGGCGGCGCGACGCCGACGTGGCGCAGCAGACGCTGGAGTTGGTGACCGCCGCCCGGGGCGACGGCGGCGAGGCCTACGCGTGGGCACTGCAGAACGCCCGGAACATCGCCCAGACCTTCGCCTTCACCGCCATGAACCTCAATGATCCGGCGGACATGGCGGAGAAGCAGAACCTCCGCGACCGGGCGATGACGGACAACACCCTCTGGTGGCAACGCCGCACCGGCGGCAAGGTGCTGCTCTCGGCGCACAACGGCCATGTCGGCTACCGTTCCACCGACCCGAAGCTGTATCCGAAGACCCAGGGGTCCTACCTGCGGGACGCCCTCGGCACCGACTACCGCGCCATCGGTTTCACCTTCGACCAGGGCTCCTTCCTCACCAAGGACGCCCCTCTTGCGGCCGACTGGAAGAAGGTCACGGTGCCGCCGGCCACCCCCGGCATGAACGAGTACACCCTCGACCAGGTCCGCCACCGCGACTACTACGTCGACCTGCGCTCCGCCCCGTCGGCCGCCCGCGCCTGGCTGGACACCGCCCACCCGACCTACGACGCCGGGACGGTGTTCCGGAACGACCCACTGCCGCCCCTGGCGATCGGCGCGGCCTACGACGTCCTCGTCCACCTGCACCGGACCAGCGAGGACCGGGTCCTCTGAGCGTTGTCGGTGGCCACTGCTAGCGTGCCTCTCGTCAGCACAAGATCGCGGCATGAATGACCGCGTCACCGACGGGGAGGCAGCAGCAAGTGGTGGAAGTGATGTGCCACGCAGTGGTCCACGAGCGGATCAGTGCCGCGATGGCGGACGTTCGCGGCCGGGCCTTCGCACACTGGTACGCGATCGAGGACGAGCTGACCATCGCGTCCGTCCGTGCGATGGGCGACGAACTGCTCGACTACGTCGGCGCCCTCAGCCTGGAGGATCCGGCGCTCACCGGCGCGGAGGCCCGCGCGGCCATGGCGGCGGCGGCCGAGTGCGTCCACGGCGTGCTGCAGCTCGGCTGCTTCCCCCGGGGCGACTTCGAGGTGCCCTTCCCGTACATCGGCGAGACGTTGGACAGCGGACGGATCCGCTTCGGCGCCACCGTGGACTTCGCGCCGAAGGCCGGCACCTGGGTGGAGGCCTTCGCCATGTGCGTGATCAGCGGCCTGCTGTGGGACCGCCACCGGATGTTCGGCCCGCTCCTGGTGAACGACTACGCGCCCTCGGTCCGCGACCGACTGCCGTGGTCGGACCGGACGTCCGTGTCCGACCCGGTGAGCCTCGCCGAGATGGACGCGCTCTGCGGCTACCTCCACCTCGTGAAGACGGACAGGTCGCCGTGGGTCGCTCCTGGCCCCGAACCGCTGCGCAAGCCGGACGCCGACGAGCGCGCGGCCGCCGCCCGGGCCCTGGACGCCGCAGCCGAGGCGTGGGGGGCGGGGTTGAGCCCGGACCAACTGCTGCTGCGGGTCCTGTTGGACGACGACCAGGCGGCCTTCGAGGAGGCGCTCGTCGCCCGCCTCGACCGGCACCGTGACAGCATGCCCGCGACGGCCGAGCCCCGCACCCTGCTCCCGGTCGTCACGATCGCCCTCGCCACGCTCGCCGTCCGGGCCCACGGGTGGGAGCTGGGCATAACCTCCGGCTACCTCCCGGCCACGCTGGTCGATCCGCGCTGATCGGGCCCCCGGACGAGGGTGTCCAGCAGGCGAAACGTCCCACCTTTCTCTGAACAATCTGTTTATCATCTCCGGATCCCCGTCCCCCATCCGGAGCACCCGCGCATGCCCACGCCCCCGTCCGCCACCGCCGCGCCCAGACCACACCCGCTGCACGTCCTGCGGGCCACCGTCTTCGCCATCGGCACCCTGCTCCTTCTGGTCGCGGTCGGCGTGCTGCTCCACCAACCGCTGCTGATCCCGCCGCTCGCGGCCAGCGCAGCCCTGGTGCACGGCGCACCCAGCCTGCCGATCTCGCAGCCGCGCAATCTGGTCGGTGGTCAGCTGATGTCGGCGGTGATCGGCTTCGCCACCCTCGCCGTCACCGGCAGCACCGCCTGGGGCGCGGCCATCGCCGCCGGGCTCTCGCTCGGCGCGATGATGCTCACCCACCTCTCGCACTCCCCGGCGGTGGCCACCTCCGTCATCGTGGTCCTGCAGGCGCCGCACCCCGCCCCCTTCCTTCCCCTGCTCGCGTTGGCCACCGGTCTCCTGGTGGCAATCGGCTTGCTGCCCGGCCGGATCGGCGGGCATCCGGTCCGCTACCCGCTCTCCTGGTGAGCGCCGCCGGCCCGGCGCCGCAACCGCAACCGCATCGGCAGCGGCAGCGGCAGCGGTTCTGAAACGATCAGCAACGATCGGCAATGGCGCGTCGGTGCGACACGAGCCGGGTCAGTTCAGCTGGGGCGGAACCCAGGCGTGGTGACGAAGGATCATGCGTGCCGCGGCGCGGGAGGGGGTCAGCCGCATCGCCGTGTTGCGCAGGGCGACGGCCAGCGGGTGGGAGAGCTGCTGGCCCATCCGCCCGGCCTGCCGCGCGGCCCGCGCGACCCTCTGGCTGCGTGGCCGGCGCTCGGCGTCATAGCGGGTGAGCGCCGCATCGACGGTGGGCCCGGCGGCGAGCGCGGCGGCCAGGGTGACGGCGTCCTCCAGCGCCTGGCAGGCTCCCTGTCCGAGGTTGGGGGTCATCGCGTGAGCCGCGTCGCCGAGCAGCGCGACTCGGCCGACCGTGAACGAGGGCAGTGGCGTACGGAGTTCGTTGACGTCGTGGTGCAACACGGCGGCGGGCCGGCTCGCGTCGAGTAGCGCGGGGATCGGGTCGTGCCAGGTGTGGAATCGCCGCCGCAGCTCGGCCAGCGGGTCGGCGAACCGTGTCCCGGCGGGGAGGCTGAGGACCGCGTGCCACTCGGCCCGCCCGTCCTGCAGCGCGATGTGCCCGAACTCGGCCCCGTCGCCCCAGGTCAGCTCGAAGTCGGTGCGCAGGTCGACCGGCTGCTCGGTAATCGCGCGCAGCACAGTCGAGCCGCTGTGGACCGGGCCGGGGTGGGCGGGGAAGAGGAGTCGGCGCACTTTGCTGCCGATGCCGTCGGCCGCCACCACCACGTCGGCATTCAGGGCCCTGCCGCCGCAGCTCACTCGCACCGTCCCTGGGTCGATCTGCTCGACCGCGGCCTCCGAGCCGATCAACAGGGCTTCGGCGGGCAGGGATTCGCGCAGCAGCCGGTGGAGGGTGGAGCGGGGGATGCCCATGATCGGCGCACCCACCGCCTCCTCCAGCACCGCGCCGTCCAGGCGGGTCAGCCAACCGCCCCGCGGTGTGCGGGTGCCGCCGCTGTACTGGCCTCGCGCCGCGTCCCGTACTGCCGAGCCGACGCCGAGTTCGTCCAGGGCCCGCAGGCCGTTGGCGGCCAGTGAGATGCCCGCCCCCGCGTCCTCGAGCGAGGGCGCGCGTTCGACGACCGTCACCTCCCACCCGATGCGGCGCAGACCGACAGCGGCGGCCAGTCCGCCGATGCCCCCTCCGACCACCACTGCCGTGCCACCCATACCGAACCCACCTTTCTACACCTGTAGAAGAATGAGGGTATCCGAAGCTCTACAGGTGTAGAAAGGGGTATGGCTTCCGATCGGCGCACCCTCCTCGCGGACGCGGCTCTCGACGTACTCGCCGACGAAGGGATCCGCGGTCTGACCCACCGGGCGGTCGACCGTAGAGCCGCCCTTCCACCCGGCACCACCTCCGCCTACTTCCGCACCCGGGCCGCGCTCCTCACCGGACTCGTCACCCACCTCGTCCGACTCGACCAGGCGGAACTGCAGACGATGGCCGAAGCGCTACCGCCCCTGCGCACCACCGAGGAACTGGTGGCCGGCATGGCCCTGCTCACCCGACAGCGGCTCACCGGCGAGGGCCGCCGCCGCTCGCTCGCCCGCTACGCCTGCACCGTCGAGAGCGTGCGCGACCCCGAGCTGCGCGAGATCCTCGTCCCTCGCGAGAACGCCGGCCGCGAGGCCATCCGGCTGTTCCTCGCCGCGCACGGCGTGACGGACGTCGAGAATCGCGCCCACATCCTGCTGACCTGCCTCGACGGACTGGTCTTCGACCGGCTGGTGAACGGCGGCGACGTACCGCGCGACGCCCTCGAAGGCCTCATCGCCGCCGCCCTGCGTTAGAAGCCGACGGCCACGGTCCTACCCAAAAGGACCGTGGCCGTCGGCTGTCCAGCGTGGACCTAGAGTCCTTGTTCCGCCAGGGACTTGATGCCTTCGAGGGTGGCCGTCATGCCGGTGCGCAGCTCGCCCAGGCGGAATTCGACGATCTTTTCCTCGTACGCCGGCTTGGCGTCGATGGCGAGGGTGACGCCGCTGCGGCCGGGGCCGATCACCACCGACTGGCGCAGCCGGGTGCCGCCGTCCTCGGGGGTGAGGTCGAAGCGCCACCGGGCCAGCGAGCCGGCCAGGTCGGAGACCGGCTCGCCGTAGCGGCCGTCCACGTCCATGACGGCCCAGGCGAAGGCGCGGGGACCGGTCGGCCCTGCGGATCCGGTCAGGTCGGCGCCCCCGACCGAATCAGCCGAATCAGCCCGCTCGGTCACCTCGGTCAGCTCGGTCACCTCGGTCACCCCGGTCAGCTCGGTCACCTCGGAGACCGTCCGCCAGTCGGGCATTGTCGCTCGACGGTTGTGGCCCTCGAAGCGGGCGCCCGGCGCGGGGCGGTCCGCGCCGTCCAGCCAGGCGACGCGCTGGAGCTCCGGGCTGAACCGGGCGGGCAGGGAGATGTCGGTGACCAGCTCCCACACTCGCTCCGCCGGCGCCCGGACGAACACCTCGCACTGTGTACTCGGACCGTCGGCGTACCGCATGTCCGCTCCCCCTCCTGTTGCACGTGACGCGTCTGGTGAATCGATCGAATCGGTGCGGGTCGACACCCGCCCGCGCCCCCGCTCGTGCGTCCGGAACGCCGCGAGGACAGCGGGCGGGTTGCCGCCCTGGGCCCTGGGTCGATGATCGATCCAGGCGAACACCCAAGTCAATCCGCCTATTTGCTGGGGCATCTCCAAGCGATACCTTGGGTGCTCGTGACCATCGACGACCTCCGCGTCTTCGCCGCGGTCTGCCGGGCCGGCTCGCTGAGTGCCGTCGCCCGCGACCTCCACTGCACCCAGTCCGCGGTCAGCCAGCACGTGAAGCGGCTCGAACGGGAGCTCGGCGCCTCCCTGATCGAGCGACACCCGCGCGGGGTGGTCCCCACGAAGGCGGGCCGCCTGCTCCAGGCCGCCGTCGCCGCCGGTCTCGGCGGCATCGACCACGCGCTGCACCGGATCGCCGAACTGGCGCACGGCGAGGGCGGGTCCGTCCGGATCACCACCGGCGCCACCAGCATCCGGCACTTCATGTCCGGGGCGGTGGTGGCTTTCCGGCGGCGCTTCCCGCAGGTCAGCCTGGAGTTCCAGACCGAGGTCTCCAGCCGCAGCTGTCTGGAGGCGCTCACCGCCGGCCGGGTCGACCTCGCCTGGATCACCCTCGGCACGCCGGTCCGCGGCATCGACCAGCGGCCGGTCGTCGACCTGCCGTGGGTGCTGGCCGTCGCCGCGGGCGACCCGCTCGCCACCCGGGCCCGCACCGCGCCCGTCAAACCCGCCGACCTGCAGGACGCCCGGCTCATCGGGCTGCCGCAGAACTCGGTCGCCCGCTCCCAACTCGACGCCTGGCTGGGCAGGTCGGGCATCCGCCCGGTCTTCGACACCAGCGTCGCGGACTGGGACACCGCGATCCTGCTCGCCGAACTCGGCCTCGGCCACGCCGTCGTCCCGGCCCTCCCGCAGTGGCAGGGCCCCGGCCACCCGGACCTGCGGCTCCTGCCCCTGCCCGACCTGCCCGCCCTCACCGCCGGCTGGGCGATCCGCGACTGGGACAACCTCTGCCCGCTCGCCCGTGCCTTCGCCGACACCGTGGCCGCGCACTGCGCCGCGCCCGCCCCCTCACCGCCGGCCGATCACTGACGACAGAGGGTGTAGCTGCCCCCGGTCTCGGCGAAGTCCCGGCGGGCGCGCCCTCCCACCGCCCGCCGAGAGTCGGCGGGCCGACGTTCTACGCCCCCTTCCCCGGTTCTACGCCCCCCTTCCCCCTCCTACGCCCTTCCCCCGACCCCGCCGCCCGCCCGAAGCGGGCGCTCCAGTCCGCCAGCAGCGCACGTAGTTCGGGCGGGCCGACGACCTGGAAGTCGGCGCCCAGGGAGCCCAGGGCCATGGCGGGCCAGTCGAGGGAGTCGGCGGTCATGAGGAGCCTGCAGCGCCCGGTGGCGACGGGCTCGACGGTGCCCCAGCGGCCGACCCGTGCCCGGACGTAGTCGGCCGGCGCGTCGACCAGGGCCTCGACCCGGTGCGGACGGGGCATGCCGTTGAGGCCCGCGCGGACGAACTCGGCGGCGTCGGCGGCCGGCAGGGTGCGCGGGGCGAAGCGCGCACCGCTGCCGTGCGGCGCGGTCAGCCGGTCGAGGCGGAAGCTGCGCCAGTCGGCCCGGTCGAGGTCGTACGCGACCAGGTACCAGCGGCGGTTCAGGCAGACCAGCCGGTGCGGGTCGACCTGCCGTTCCGTCCCCCTCCCGTCGGCGGCGGTGTACGCGAAGCGGATCCGTTCCCCGTCCCGGCAGGCGAGCGCGACCACGGTGAGGGCGTCCGGGTCGACGCCCGCGCCCGCCGGGGTGCCCCAGTCGACCGGGACGGTCATCGCGCGCAGTGCCTCCACCCGGCGGCGCAGCCGGGCCGGCATCACCTGGGCGACCTTCGCCAGGACCCGTGCCGAGGCCTCGGCGACGCCTTCGACCGGGCTGTCCGCCGCGGCCTGCAGGCCCAGCGCCAGGGCCACCGCCTCCTCGTCGTCGATGACCAGGGGTGGCAGCGCCGCGCCCGCCGCCAGTTGGTAGCCGCCGTCGACGCCGCGCTGCGCCTCGACGGGGTAGCCGAGTTCACGCAGCCGGTCGACGTCCCGGCGCAGGGTGCGGACGGAGACGCCGAGCCGGACGGCCAGTTGCTCGCCGGGCCAGTACCGGTGGGTCTGGAGGAGGGACAGCAGTCGCAGCGTCCGGGAGCTGGTGTTCGCCATGCCTCCGATTCTCGCCGGGATTCAGGACAGGAAGTGGCCGCTATGGCCCGTAGCGTGGTTCTTGTCCGAGGGAGCAGGAACCGAACGGAAGGCCAGAACCATGACCACGACCCCCACGACCACCGCCAGCACCACGACCGCCGCCACCACCACGCCCACCCCCGCCACCGGCGAGCGCGCCGACCTCCTCGTCGCGCTGGGCAAGCAGCGGCACTTCCTGCGCTTCACCACCCGCGACCTCACCGACGAGCAGGCCGGCCTGCGGACCACCGCGAGCGCGCTGTGCCTGGGCGGCCTGATCAAGCACGTGACCTCGGTCGAGCGGATCTGGGCGGAGTTCATCGTGGCCGGCCCGTCCGCGATGCCCGACTTCACCAACTGGACCGAGGCCGACATCGCCAGCCGCACGGACGAGTTCCGGATGCTCCCCGGGGAGACTCTGGCCGGCGTCCTGGCCGCGTACGACGAGGTGGCGCGCCGGACGGACGCGCTGGTGGTCTCCCTCCCCGACCTGGACGCCACCCAGCCGCTGCCGAAGGCCCCCTGGTTCGAGCAGGACTCGGAGTGGTCGGCGCGCCGGGTGCTGCTGCACGTCGTCGCCGAGACCGCCCAGCACGCCGGCCACGCGGACATCATCCGCGAGTCCCTGGACGGCGCGAAGAGCATGGGCTGAGCCCGTCGGCGGCGGGGTCAGGGGGGCCGTCGTGCGTCCGGTGGACGGGGCGGCAGCTGCCCAAGGGCCGCCCTCAGGCCCGCCCGACCAGCGTGAACCCGGCGCCGTCGACCGCGCCGCGGACGGCGGCCTCCTCCAACGGCTGTGCGGAGGCGACCGTGACCCGCCCGCTCGGCGCGTCGGCGCCGACGTCGGTGACGCCCGGCAGGGCGGCGAGCGCGGCGCTGACCGTCCGCTCGCAGTGGCCGCAGCTCATCCCGTCGACGGTGAGCACGGTGGATACGGCGGTGGTGGACATGGCGGTGCCTCCAGAAGTGTTCCGGTGCGGTGGGCCGACCGCGGATCGCCCCGCGGCTCGGCCCGACCTACGACACCGGATTCCGGCGGCCGGGCCCAGGGACACGCCGCGCGGGTGACACCATCGAGCGGTTCCGGGAACCGGGCGCGTCCCGCAGCCGACAGGGGGCGGCGAACGTGACGTCCGCCACTTGATCGAACCGCGGCCCCGCCCCCTCCCGTCCCTCCAGGTGCACACCCGTCGCATGGCCGGCCCCGGCCGGGCCCGGGCGGCTCCGGCTCAGCCGGTGTCACCGGTCCCCCGGTCACCCCGGCCGGTCACCCGTCGGCCACCGAAGGCCGCCCCGACCGCCGACCCCGTACTGGAGCCGTACCGCCATGTCCATCCTGGCCACCCCACCCGCCCGACCGGACGCCACCGCCTGCCTCCCGTCCCTCGCCGCCCCGTCCGCCGAATCCTCCTGGCACGGCGAGCCCGCCCCGTCCGCCGAGTCCTCCCGCCTCGGCGGCTCCGCCCGGCGCGCCGCCGCGAGCGCCCGTTGAAGGCGCTCACCCGGCTCCGTCCCCGCAGGCGCCTGCACGGCGTCCTCGCGCTCGCGGTGGTCGCGGCCGTGACGGCCGGTCTGCTGTGGTGGCAGCCGTGGAGCGAGCAGGGCGACGGTACGGCCCCGCTCGCCTTCACCACGGCGCCCGGCGGCTCCGCCAGGTTCGGCACCGGCGAGCACCTGTACCGCTACAAGGTGCGGGTGGAGAACGGGATCGCGGAGAGCCCCGGGCAGTTCGCCGCCGAGGTGGACGCGATCCTGGGCGACGTCCGGCACGGCTGGGCCGCCGACGGCACGGCCTCCTTCCAGCGGATGCCCGCCGACCCGGTCGACTTCACCGTCTACCTGGCCACCCCGCGCTCCACGGACCGGATCTGCGGGCAGTACGGGCTGGACACCGGCGGCTGGGTGAACTGCGGTGTCACCCACCAGGTCGTCATCAACCTCAAGCGCTGGACCGAGCTGTCCGAGTTCTACCAGGGCCGGCCCGAGCTCTACCACGCGCTGGCGGTCAACCACGAGGTCGGCCACATCCTCGGCAACGGCCACGTCGACTGCCCCGGTCCGGGCGCCCCGGCACCGGTGATGATGCAGCAGATCAAGGGCCTGCACGGCTGTGTCCCCAACGGCTGGCCGTACTCGGACGCCGGCACGCTGCTCACCGGCCCGGCCGTCCAGGCCCCCTCCAACGCGCCGTGATCCGCCGGCGGGGGCCCCGGTCCCCCACCCGGTAGCGGGCCGTCCTCCCGAAACGCGGATAATCCTGGTCGGACCGGACGCCGCCCGCACCGCGCGCCCGGTCCCGATCATGTCCGTACGCGGTGCCGGTGGAGGAAGAACGTTGAACGGTGTGCCCGGCGGGGAGAGCCTGGACTGGCCGGCGCTGCTGGCGGCCGCGGAAGCGGCCGCCCGGGCGACCCGGGGCCGGGGGAAGGTCGCGGACTACATCCCGGCGCTCGCCACCGCCGACCCGGAGGCCTTCGGCATGGCCGTCGCCACCGTCGACGGTGAGCTGTACGGCGTCGGGGACTGGGAGCAGCCGTTCTCCATCCAGAGCGTGTCCAAGCTGTTCTCCCTGGCGCTGGCGGTCGCGTACGGCGGCGACGCGCTCTGGCGGGGCGTCGGCCGGGAGCCGTCCGGCAACCCGTTCAACTCGCTCGTGCAGTTGGAGACCGAGCACGGCATCCCGCGCAATCCGTTCATCAACGCGGGCGCCCTGGTGGTCACCGACCGCCTGCAGACGATGACCGGCGACGCCTCCGGCGCGGTCCGGGAGTTCCTGCGCCGCGAGTCCGGCAACCCCGGCCTCGACACCGACCCGGTGGTCGCCGCCTCCGAGGCCGAGCACGGCCACCGCAACGCCGCGCTGGCGCACTTCATCGCCAGTCACGGCAATCTGGAGAATCCGGTCGAGACCGTCCTGGAGCACTACTACGCGCACTGCGCACTCACGGCGGGCTGCCGCGACCTGGTCCTGGCCGGTTCCTTCCTCGCCCGCTACGGCGTGCGCGCGGACGGCACCCACCTGGTGTCCCGCAGCGAGGCCAAGCGCCTCAACGCCGTCATGCTCACCTGCGGCACCTACGACGCCGCGGGCGAGTTCGCCTTCCGGGTCGGCCTGCCGGGCAAGAGCGGCGTCGGCGGCGGCATCCTCGCCATACTCCCCGGCCGCGCCGCCGTCTGCGCCTGGGGCCCGCGCCTGGACCAGGCCGGCAACTCCGTCGCGGCGGTCACCGCCCTGGACACCCTGACCACGCTCTCCGGCTGCTCCGTCTTCTGACTTCTGACGGCCAGAGCCCAGCCGTCCCCACGGCAACCGGGCCCCAGCCGCCCGTACGGCGACCGGGGCCCGGTGTCCCTCCCCGACGGCTACTCCACCGTCACGCTCTTCGCCAGGTTGCGCGGCTTGTCCACGTCCCGCTTCAGGGCGACGGCCGCGTGGTAGGCCAGCAGCTGCAGCGGGATGTTGAGCAGCAGCGGGTCCAACTCGGGCTCGCTCTTGGGCACCAGGATGCAGTGGTCCGCGAGGTGTTCCTCGGGGCGGCGGTGCGCGACGGCGAGGACGCGGCCGTGGCGGGCCTTGATCTGGTCGAGGGAGGTGAGGTTCTTGTCCAGCAGCTCGTCGTCGGGGACGAGCGCCACGGTGGGCAGTTCGGGGCTGATCAGGGCCAGCGGGCCGTGCTTGAGCTCGCTCGCCGGGTAGGCCTCGGCGTGGATGTAGGAGATCTCCTTGAGCTTCTGCGCGCCCTCCCGGGCGACGGGGTAGCCGCGCACCCGACCGATGAACATCATGCCCGTCGACTCGGCGTACTCGGCGGCGATCGCGGCGATCGCCTCGCTCTGGTCCAGTACTTCGCGGATCTGGTCGGGCAGCGCCTGCAGGGCGGAGACGATCCGGCGCCCGTCGGCGGGCGACAGGTCGTGGATGCGGCCGAAGTGCAGGGCGAGCAGCGCGAAGGCGACCACGGTGGAGGTGAAGGCCTTGGTGGAGGCGACCGAGACCTCCGGCCCGGCGTGCAGGTAGATGCCACCGTCGCACTCGCGGGCGATGGCGCTGCCCACGGTGTTGACGACGCCGAGCACCCGGCCGCCCTTGCGCTTGATCTCCTGGACGGCGGCCAGCGTGTCGTAGGTCTCGCCGGACTGGCTGACCGCGACGTACAGGGTGTCCGCCTCGATCACCGGGTTGCGGTAGCGGAACTCGGAGGCGGGCTCGCTGTGCGCGGGGATCCGGGACAGCTCCTCGATCAGCTGCGCGCCCATCTCGCCCGCGTAGTAGGCGGATCCGCAGCCGAGGATCTTGACCCGGCGGATCTCGCGGAGCTCGCGTGCGTCCAGGTTGAGGCCGCCGAGGTGGGCGGTGGCGAAGCGCTCGTCGAGCCGGCCGCTCAGGGTGCGCTCGACCGAGCCGGGCTGCTCGTGGATCTCCTTGAGCAGGAAGTGCTCGTAGTCGCCGGTGTCGTAGGAGTCGACCTCCCAGTCCACGGTGGACGGCTGACGGTGCGTGGTGCGGGCGTCGGCGGTGAAGGTGCGGAAGCCGTCGGCCCGGACGGTGGCCAGCTCGCCGTCCTCCAGGTGGACGACCTGGCGGGTGTAGCGGACCAGGGCGGAGACGTCCGAGGCGGCGAACATCTCCTTCTCGCCGATGCCCAGCACGATCGGGCTGCCGTTGCGGGCGACCACGATCCGGTCCGGCTGCTCGGCGTCGAGCACCGCGATGCCGTACGTGCCGACGACCTTGCCGAGCGCGGCCCGGACGGCGTCCTCCAGCTCGACGCCTTCGGTGACGTGCGCGGCGATCAGGTGCGCGAGCACTTCGGTGTCGGTCTCCGAGCGGAAGACGGCGCCGTCGGCGGTGAGCTTGGCGCGCAGCTCGTCGGCGTTCTCGATGATGCCGTTGTGGACGACGGCGATCCGGTCGGCGTTGTCCAGGTGGGGGTGGGCGTTGGCGTCGCTGGGGACGCCGTGGGTGGCCCAGCGGGTGTGGCCGATGCCGGTGGTGCCCTTGAACCGGGCCGGTACGGCGGCGGCCAGGTCGGCGACCCGGCCCTTCACCTTGCGGAGCTTGATGCCGCCGCCGCGGCCGGTGACGGCGACGCCGGCCGAGTCGTAGCCGCGGTACTCCAGCCGGGCCAGCCCCTCCAGCAGGAAGGGGGTCGCGTCCTTGGGGCCGATGTAGGCCACGATTCCGCACATGCGCGGGCTCCTCGTTGGTAGTGGCGGGCAGTGGCGGGTGGCGGCGTGGGCGACAGCGCTCAGCCGTAGACGATCCGCCGCAGCTGGCGGGCCGAGAGCTCCGGCGCCGCGACGCGGCGCTGCGGGAGCTCCTCGGCGAGCCGGGCGAAGATCCGTTCGTTGGTCAGACCGCGTGCCTGCAGCTCGGTGTGGCGGCGGCGCACGTACTCCTCGGTGTTCTCGGAGAAGTACGCCAGCACCTCCGCCACGAGCCGCGCCGCCTCCCGGGGCCCGAGCGGGCTGGTCCGGGCGAGGTGGGCGAGGAGGTCTTCGTGGGGGTGGGGTGAGCTCGGCACGAGTGAGCAGCCTAGGTGGGTCGGGCCGTCGAGATCAAAGTTCCTGCCCGAAATCGGGCAGACTTTACGACTTTCAGCTCAGCTTCCCGCCGAATCCGCATCCCGCGACCCCTCTGATCCCTCCGCATCCGCCCGCATCCGCCCGCACGTTCGTCTTTGCCCGAACCCTTGTAGCGACGCGGACACCACACGTAGCGTGATCCTCTGAACACGAAGCGGAAGACCGGAGGCTTGCTGATGTGCGGGATCACCGGATGGGTCGCCTTCGAACGGGACCTCACCGCCGAACGGGACGTCCTCGACGCGATGACCGCCACCCAGCGCCGCCGTGGCCCGGACGCCGGCGGCGTCCTGCTCCAGCCGCACGCCGCCCTCGGCCACCGCCGCCTCGCGGTGATCGACATCAAGGGCGGCACCCAGCCGATGACGGTCGAGCACGACGGCCGGCTGCTGGCCGCGCTCACGTACAGCGGCGAGGTCTACAACCACCGCGAGCTGCGCGCGGAACTGGAGGCCGCCGGGCACCGCTTCCGCACCCGGAGCGACACCGAGGTCGTGCTGCGCGCCTACCTGGAGTGGGGCGAGGGCTTGGCCGAGCGGCTGAACGGCATGTTCGCCTTCGCCGTCTGGGACGCCCGGCACGAGGAACTGCTGCTGGTCCGCGACCGGATGGGCGTCAAACCCCTGCACTACCACCCCACCCCCGACGGCATCGTCTTCGGCTCGGAGGTCAAGGCCCTGCTCGCCCACCCCGCCGTCCGCCCGGTGGTCGACCTGGACGGACTGCGCGAACTGCTCGGCTACAGCCGCACCCCCGGCCTGACGCCCTACCGGGGCATCCGCGAGGTCCGGCCCGGGCACGTCGTGCGGGTGCGCCGCGAGGGCGTCTCGGTGCGCCGGTACTGGGCCCTGGAGGCGCGCGAGCACACCGACGGCCTGCAGGCCACCGTCGCCACCGTCCGGGCCCTGCTGGACGACATCGTGCACCGCCAGCTCGACGCGGACGTCCCGCTCTGCTCCCTGCTCTCCGGCGGCCTGGACTCCAGCGCCGTCACCGCGCTCGCCGCCCGGCTGCTGCGCACCGCCGGGGCCGGCCCGGTCCGCTCCTTCTCCGTCGGCTTCGCCGGCCAGGGCGAGGGCTTCCACGCCGACGCCGTCCGGCAGACCCCCGACGGCCCGTACGCGAGCCTGCTCGCCCGGCACGTCGGCGCCGACCACAGCGTGGTCGAACTGGACGGCGCCGAGCTCACCGACCCCTCCCGGCGCTCCCTCGTGCTGCGCGCCCGCGACCTGCCGAACGGCGTCGGCGACATGGACGTCTCGCTGCTGCTGCTCTTCCGGGGCGTGCGCCGCCACTCCACCGTCGCCCTCTCCGGTGAGTCCGCCGACGAGCTCTTCGGCGGCTACCGCTGGTTCCACGACCCGGCGAGCATCGCCACCGACGACTTCCCCTGGGCGGCCGGCCTCACCCGCATCGCCGGCGCGGGCTGCGGCCCGCGCGAACAGCTGCTCGACGCCGACCTGCTCCGCAAGCTCGACCTGGACGACTACCGCAGGAGCCGCTACCGCGAGGCGATCGCCGAGGTCCCGCACCTCGCGGCGGCCGACCCGCTGGAACGGCGGATGCGCGAGATCTCGTACCTCAACCTGACCCGCTTCGTCTGCATCCTGCTCGACCGCAAGGACCGGATGAGCATGGCCAACGGACTGGAGGTACGGGTGCCGTTCTGCGACCACCGGCTGGTCCAGTACGTCTTCAACACCCCGTGGGCGATGAAGAGCTTCGACGGACGGGAGAAGAGCCTGCTGCGCGCCGCCGTCCGGGACGTACTGCCCGCGACGATCGCCGACCGGCCGAAGAGCCCGTACCCGGTGACCACCGATCCGCACTACCCGGCGAAGCTGCGCGCCGGCCTCGCCCGGCTCGCCGCCGCCCGGACGTCCCCGGCACTCGGCCTGCTCGACGGGCGGCGCCTCGCCGACGCGCTCGCCCCGGACACCGACCCGCAGTCCGTCCGGTTGGGCGTGGACCTCGCGCTCGACCTCGACGCCTGGCTGACGGAGTACCAGGTCACGCTGGAAATCTGACCCGGCACCGGACTGCGCGGAGGCCCGTGCACGCGGGCCGCCGGATCCATCCGGGTCCACCCGGGCCCGTCCGGGTGATCATCGGGAACCATCCCGCCGCGCCCGCACGTCGCAGCGTGCGGTAGCGTCGCCGACATCTCCCGAATGGCGGGCGAAATCATGGTTTCCCGCCCCCGTGCCGTCAGGATGGGAGCGAACCGTTCACCTCGATCCGCCGGGGGATCCCGTCATGCAGCCGCGAGTCTTCGCGATTCTCACCGCCGTGCTCCTGGGTGTCCTGGGCCTCGGATCGGTGGCCGTCACCGACTGGTCGCCCGCGGCGGCCACCGTGTCCCCGGCCGCCGCCGGAGCCCCCGCCGCCGGAGCCCGGCCGGCCGCCGCCGGCGGCGCCGCGAGCGCCACCCCGACCGGCGACCCGGCGGTGTGGACCCGCTCGACCCTGCGCAACAAGATGATGGCCGAGATGGAGGCCACCGATCCCGGCGTCGCCCTCGCCGACCTCGACCGGATCACCAAGGAGAAGCCGTACACCGTGCGCTTCTGCCACCCGATCGCGCACGAGCTCGGCCACGCGGCGGTCAAGCGCTTCAACGCGGACTTCCAGAAGGTCATCTCCTTCCCGCACGAGACCTGCGCGGCCGGCTACCTGCACGGCGCCGTCGAGGAGATGCTCAACGCCTCCACCCAGCCCGAGGTGGACCTGCTCAAGCTCTGCGCGCCCAAGAACAGCGGCCCCTGCATCCACGGCGTCGGCCACGGCACGATGTTCGTCGCCAAGCAGGACGTCGCCAAGGCGCGCGACCTGTGCAACAAGTTCACCAGCGACCAGAACCGGATCCGCTGCTCCGAGGGCCTGTTCATGCAGCTCTTCGGCCCGGACGAGGAGGACGAGCAGGCCAAGGCCAACCTGCCCGCCGACAAGCTCGCCCAGGACCCGCTCTACCCCTGCAAGGACCAGCCGTCGCTGTTCCAGTCCGCCTGCTTCTTCTACGCCCCGACCTTCTACCTCTCCTCGCACGACTACCCGAACCACCCCGAGGTCTACGCCGACGCCCTGAAGTGGTGCCTCAACGGCAAGGGGAGCGGCGGGGCGGTGGACTGCAGCCGGGGCGTCGGCTCGCGGACCATGAAGTACAACCTCGACCGCGAGGACTGGGCCGCCCAGCAGTGCGCCACCGCCGCCGACGGCTGGCAGCGCAAGGCGTGCGCCGAGGGCCTGGTCAGCTACTACACGGTCAACTACACCGACGGCGGCGCGGCCGGCCGGCTCTGCTCCAAGATCACCAACAAGGAGATGCAGGGCTACTGCCGCTCGGCGGGCGGCCTGTCCGGCTCCCTGGACTGATCGCCTCCGATCCCACCACGAGGCCCGCGCCGCACGGCGCGGGCCCTTTCCGTAGGATCACCGCACCACCGGGTGCGCCGAGGACGCCGCGCCTTCCCCGGCCACCTGGAGCACGCCCGCCATGACCACCGAGGACACCCGCGCCGAGGACACCCACGCCGAGACCCCGCGCACCCGGGGCCCCCACGGCGAGGACTCCCCCGCCGAGGACTTCCCCGCCGAGGACTTCCGCGCCGCCGCCCACGCCGCCGCCGAACTGGTCTCCGACTACCTCGCCGAGCTGCCCGACCGCCCGGTCTGGCAGCCGATGGACGACGACGCCCGCCGGGCCCTGCTCGACGCCCCGCTGCCCGCCGCCGGCCGCCCGCTCACCGAACTGCTGGCCGCCATCGGGCAGGACGTCCTCCCCCACCCCATGGGCAACGGCAACCCGCGCTTCTTCGGGTGGGTCAACTCCGCCCCCGCCCCCGCCGGGGTGCTCGCCACCCTCGCCGCCTCCGCGATGAACCCCAGCTCGGCCGGCGGCGACCACGCCGACGTCCACCTGGAACGCGCCGTCGTCCGCTGGATCGCCGAACTCGTCGGCTTCCCGCACCCGGCCGGCGGCGGCCTGCTCACCTCCGGCACCTCGATGGCGACCATCGTCTGCCTCGCCGCCGCCCGCGACCGCGCCGCCCGCCAGGCCGGCCGGGACATCCGCGAGGACGGCCTCGCGGGCCTGCCCCCGCTGGTCGGCTACGTCACCGGCGAGACGCACTCCTGCGTCCGCAAGGCCGCCGAACTCCTCGGCCTCGGCAGCAGGCACCTGCGCACCGTCGCCACCGGCCCCGACGGCCGCCTGGACACCGCCGACCTGCGCGCCGCCGTCGAACGCGACCGCGCGGCCGGCCTGCTGCCCTTCCTGGTCGTCGCCTCCGCCGGCACCGTCGGCACCGGCGCCGTGGACGAGTTCGGCCCGATCGCCGACCTGTGCGAGGAGCAGCGCCTCTGGCTGCACGTGGACGGCGCGTACGGCGCCTTCGGCCGGCTCGACCCGGCCATCGCCCACCGCTACGCCGGTCTGGAGCGCGCCGACTCGCTCGCCCTCGACCCGCACAAGTGGCTCGGCGTCCCGGTCGACTGCGGCTGCGCCCTGGTGCGCGACACCGAGGAGCTGCGCGGCACCTTCAGCCTCGTCCCGTCCTACCTGCGCGACGAGGCGGCGGGCGCGCTCGGCTGGTTCTCCGAGTACGGCACCGAGCAGACCCGCCCGTTCCGGGCCCTCAAGGTCTGGGCCACCATCGCCCACAAGGGCCGCACCGGCCTCGCCCAGGACATCGCCCGCTGCACCGACCTGGCTAGCCTCCTGGGCGAACTCGTCCGGGCCGACGAGGAGTTGGAACTCCTCGCGGAAGTGCAGACCTCCATCGTCGCGTTCCGCCACCGCGCCCCCGGACTGGACCCGGCCGGCCGCGACGCCCTCAACCGCGACCTGCCCGCCGCCGTCCAGCGACGCGGCCGCGTCTTCGTCACCGGGGCCCGCCTCGGCGAGCACGAGATGCTCCGCGCCTGCCTCCTCAACGCCACGACGACGGAGGACGACCTGCGCCTCCTCCTCGCCGAAGTCAAGGACGCGGCCCGCGACCTGCTCCCGTAACAGCCGCGCGACAGCCCCGCGCGGACCGTAACCGCCTGGTCACGGCGGATACGCGACCGGGAAACACCGGTCGGGCACGGTGGTGGCATGGAGCACTCGAAGCCTTCCCTCCACCGTGTCCCCGGCGCCCGACGCACCCACCGCTGGCGCCGCGACACCGTCGAACTCGCCGCCGTCTTCCTGTCCGTCACGGCCGCCGACCTCATCGCCAAGCTCGTCGTCGACGGCCCGGACGGCCCGGTCGTCCTGGTCACCTCCGCGCTCGCCCTGCTCGCCACCGCGCTGTTCCACGCCTGGTGGTCACCCCACGCGCCGCCCCCGACCACCCTCTGGCGGGTACGCACCACGGCGCTCGCCCACACCCCGGCGGCCCTCGCCGACCACCGGATCACCCTGCTCTCCATCCACCCCACGACCGAGGAGCTCTTCCTGCACACCCCCCGGTCCCTCACCACGGCCGACCTGGCCACCGTCCTCGCCACCACGGGCCACACCGTCGAAGACCTGCCGACCCGGATCGCCTGACCCTCATCCGCCTTTGCGCACAGGGGACTTGACTGACCGTCAGGAAGAGCCGGGATCGTTCGGGTGCGGTTCGAGCGGGGTCACCACGGCGGTCATCCACGGCCACATCGGAAGGCTGCCGAGCACCGCCTCCCGCAGCTCCGCCTCGTCGGCCGCCCGCCAGACACCGATGCTGCGCCGCTCGCCGACCGGGCGCCACAGCCGCGCCAGGTGGCCGGTCGCGGCCAGGTCCCGGGCCCGGACGGCCTCGGCGGCGCGCCGCCGCTCGACCTCCTCCGCGGGGGTGCCCTCGGGAATGGCGGTGGTGATCTCGACCAGGAACTCGATCACGGTTCTGCTCCCATCTCGCCCCCACGCCTTCGCCCCCGCCGCTCGCCCCCTCATGGTCGGCCCGGCACCCTCCCGCCGCCACGACCGGCCCGCGCCCGTGGGCCGGTCGGGCGAATTCCGGGGCGACCCCCCGTCGCCGTCCGCCGACCGGGGGCGCGCCGCCCCGCAGCGGCGGGATCCTCCCCGTGGACGGCCCGCACGAGCGCCGGCCGCCGAGCCACCCGAGCCCGATCCCCCGAGCCCCACCCCCCGGGAGCACCGCCATGCACCACACCACCGCGGACGACGAGACGATCCTGCGGGGCGTCCTCGACGGCTGGAAGGCCGCCGTCGACCAGCACCACCCCGACCGGGCCGCCGCCCACTTCACCGAGGACGCGATCTTCCAGGGCCTGCACCCCTACAGCGTCGGACGCCCCGGCGTCGCCGCCTACTACGACGCGCAGCCCCTCGGCATGACCGCCGACTACCGCGTCCTGGAGACCAGACGGCCGACCGACGGCCTCGTCCTGGGCTACCTGAGCGTCGACTTCTCCTTCACCGACCGGCCCACCCTCACCGTGTACCTCTGCGTCCTGCTCCGGCGGACGGACCAGGACTGGGCCATCGCCCACTACCAGGTCTCCCGGCTGGACCAGACCCCCTCGGGCTAACACCTCACCCCCCTTTGCCGGCGGCGGCCCTCGGGCCCGCCGCCGGCGCCGGGCTTCCGGAAACTCAGTCCTGGTCGGCGGGCTGCACGACGCATACGGCATTGCCGAGCATGGAGCCGAAGCCACCGAGCAGGGTGCCGGTGACGGACTTGCAGGCAGCGGCCTCCTGCGGGGTCTTGGGGCCGTTGTGGCTGTTGTCGGCGGCCGCGGCCGACTGGGCGAGGGCGAGCGGCGCGGCGAGCAGCAGGGCGCAACAGGCCGTGGCCAGCGCGGAGTTCTTGACGGACATGGGAAAGCCCCTTCGGGTCGGAACGGGATCGGCGAAAAGCCGAGCCATCCCTATCCGAAGGGGTTCCCCGACTCACGGATCCTGGGCCATCCGTGAGCGTGTCCGCGTCAGCGGCCCGGGGCGGTCTCCTCGTCGGCGGTCCGCTCCAGGGCCCGGATCGCGGCGACGAGTTCGGTCACGCCGTGCTCCTTCAGCACCCCGTAGTGGTCCCCGGCCAGGTCGACCACGGTGGGCGGGGCGGCGGAGTAGCCGCTGCTGCCCTCGATGAAGGAGTAGTCGTCGCCCGCGGCCTTGAAGACGGTCACCGGCGCCGCCAGCCGCCGCTCGGCGAGTTCGCGGAAGCTGTACTCGAACTCGTAGGTCTCCCCGACGATCCGGGTGATCCGGCGGATCACCTCCTCGTCCAGGTCCGGCAGCAGCCGGTGGACGGAGGCGACGAAGGTGTCCTCGTCCGCCGTCTCGGCCAGGCAGCGCTCCAGGTCGGCCCCGTCGATCCGGCCGGTGAACACCCCGAACAGGATGGTCACGTACGCGGGGTTGGCGTAGGAGGCCTCACGCCCCCACCGGCGGCCGTCGTCCTGGCGCACCTGCGGGTTGCCGGGGCAGATCAGCAGCAGGCTCTCCACCCGCCGGCCGGCCTGTTCCAGCTGCCAGGCCGCCTCGAAGGCGACGCGGGCGCCGAAGGAGAAGCCCCACAGCGTGTACGGGCCGTCGGGCTGCACCCGGCGCAGTTCGGCGACGTCGGCGGCGGCCGTCTCCCGGATGGTCGGGTACGGCGTCTCGCCCTCGTTGATGCCGTGCGCCTGGATGCCGTAGAACGCGCGTCCGTCGCTCGCCTCGCGGCCCAGCAGCCGCAGGTTCATCGGGTAGCCGCCGAGCCCGGGCCAGCAGAACACCGGCCGGCCGGACTCGCCCGGCTGCAGCGGGATCAGCCGGGAGCCGGCCGCCGCGGCGCCCCCGCCGCCGTCACCGTCCCCGCCGCCCCCGCCGCGCGCCCGCTCGATGCGGGCGGCCAGGTCGCCCAGCTTCGGGCACTCGAACAGCACCTGCAGCGGCAGCGTGATGCCGAACTCGCGGTTGATCCGGTGGACCAGGGCCACGGCGATCAGCGAGTTCCCGCCGACGGCGAAGAACTCGTCCGCGACCGACACGTCCTCGTAGCGCAACGCCTGCCCCCAGGCCCCGGCCAGCCACCGCTCGGGTGCGGTGCGCGGGGCGACGTACGCGCCGCGGACGTCGGCCGTGCGGACGGCGTCGGAGGCGGCCAGGGCCTTGAGGTCGACCTTGCCGTTCGCGGTGAGCGGCAGGGCGTCCACGACCAGCACCCGGTTGGGGAGCATGTAGTCGGGCAGCAGGGTGGCGAGTTCGTCCTTGATGATCTCGGCCGGGCCCTTCATGTGGACGGCGTCCTCCCGCATGCCCTCGCTGCGGATCTGCTCCTCGCTCACCTTGCCGCCGAGGAAGAAGTACGACGGGCCGGTGGCGATGCCGTGGCCGTCGAGGATCTCGTCGATGCGGCGCGCGGCGGGCAGCGGGTGGCCGCTCCTGGAGCTGTAGCCGGAGGACATGAAGCCCAGGCCCCGGCCGTTGCGCTGCAGGTGGTGCAGTTTGGTGCCGAGCGCGATGTACTCCAGCCACTCCTGCGGCGCGCGGCTGACGGCGGTGATGCCGAACGCGGCCCGGGCGTGGACGGACTGGTTGATCGCGATCACGTGCCGCGGTTCCACCACGGCGTCCGAGACGTGCGCCAGCGCGCCGTCGGCGTACCGGTAGAGACCGCCGGGCAGGCCGTCCACCCGGCCCTGGTGGGCCTGGACGTACAGCTCGGTGTCCTCGGCGCGGGGCGCGCCGCCGTTGCGGACGACCGTGAAGCCGCCCAGGTAGTGGTCCTCCTCGGCGACGTCCAGCCGGCCCTTGACCGCCGGGTCGAGGCCGAGCGGGCGCACGTCCAGCCCGTACTCGGGCAGCACCTCCTCGAGGACGCCGAGCATGTGGCCGGTCTCGAACTCCAGCACCTCGCGGATGTTGTTCTTGTACACCGGCTCGATGGCGCCGTGCTTGCCGGAGAAGTGCAGCGTCAGGTACGCCTCCTCGCGGGTCTCGGCAGGCCCGATCCGGATCAGGCCGTGCTCGACGGGGTGGTAGTAGTACAGCCCGGCCGCGAGCCCGTCCAGGCCACCGGTCTCCAGGTACAGCTGGGTGGCGTACAGCGCGCCGGGCGAGGCGTACGCATACTTGGGCAGCAGCCGCTCCGCGCTGTGGAACTGGCCGAACCACCGCAGAACGCGGCCGAGTTCGGGGAAGCTCAGCAGCGCCAGGTCCCGGCCGAAGGCGGCGGCCGGGCGGGGGGCGAGCAGCGCGGCGAGGTCGTCGCGGGTGACCGGGCCGCCATCGTAGAAGCGGTAGGTCTTGCGGGCGAAGGTCTCCCGGCGCTGGGTCTCGCTCTCTCGCCGGCCCGGCAGTTCGACCCGCTCGCGGCCGGCCAGCTGCTCGCGGTCGCGCACGCCGGGGTCGGACAGCTGGGCCTTGACCTGCAGCTTGCTGGCCTTGGACCGGTGGTGGCCGCCGTGGCTGCCCTGGTCCATCAGCGCGGCCTCGCGCGGGTTGAGCTCGACGCAGGCGACGAGGTCGCGGTGGCCGGTGCGCTCGTCCGCGGTGACGATCGCGGCCGCGCGGCGCACCCAGGTGTGCTCCTCGATCGCGCGGGCGATCTCGTCCAGTTCGACCCGGTAGCCGCGCAGCTTGACCTGGTTGTCGGTCCGGCCGGCGAACTGGATGGTGCCGTCGGCGTTCCACCGCACGAGGTCGCCGGTGCGGTACAGCCGCTCGCCGGGGGCGAACGGGGACGGGACGAACCGTTCCTCGGTCAGCTCCGGGCGGTGCAGGTAGCCGCGGGCCAGTTGCACGCCGCCGATGTACAGCTCGCCGACGCCGTCGGCGCCGACCGGCACCCGGTTCTCGTCCAGGATGTGGCACTGGGTGCCGTCGACGGGCCGGCCGATCGGCACCGAGCCGGCGCCGTCGCCCAGCTCGGCCGGGTCGACCACGTGCGCGGTGGCGTTGATCGTGCACTCGGTCGGGCCGTACAGGTTGACCAGCGAGGCCGCGGGCAGGGCGTGGCCCACGGTGCGGGCGAGCCGCCGGGACAGCGCCTCGCCGCCGGAGAACACCCTGGTCAGGCTGGTGCAGTCGGCGAAGCCCTCGGTGTCCAGCAGCGCCTGGAGCAGGGTGGGCACGCACTGCAGGGCGGTCACGCCGTGCCGCCGTACGGCGGCGACCAGCGCCTCCGGGTCGCGGTACAGGCCGGGCGTGCCGGCCACCACGCGGGCGCCGACGGCCGGGGCGAGGATCTCCCACTGCGCGGCGTCGAAGCTCATCGGGGTCTTCTGCAGCACGGTGACCGCGGGGTCGAGGTGTCCGGCGGTGAGCATCCAGCGCAGCTGGGAGGCCACCGCGCGGTGCTCGATCATCACGCCCTTGGGGCGGCCGGTGCTGCCGGAGGTGTAGATCACGTAGGCCAGTGACTCCGGCGCGGCGCCGTCCGCGGCCGCCGGGTGGGCCGGCGGCGCGTCCTCGGAGGTGACGATCACCGTGCCGGCCGGGGCCAGCGAGGCCAGCCGCCCGCGCAGGTGCTCCTGGGTGAGCACGATCCGGGTGCCGCTGTCCTCGATCATGTAGCGGAGCCGGTCCTCGGGGTACTCGGGCGACAGCGGCAGGTAGCCGGCCCCGGCGTACAGGACGCCCCAGACTCCGGCGACCAGCTCCCCCGACGGTTCGGCGTACAGGCCGACGCAGGTGTCGGGGCCGGCGCCCAGCCGGCGCAGGTGCGCGCCCAGTCGGCGGGCGGTCCCGGACAGCTCGCGGAAGGTGAGGCCCCCGTTCTCGCCGATGACGGCCGTGGCGTCGGGCCGGGTGCGCACCTGCCGGTCGAGCAGGCCGGTGAGCGCGGTGCCGGCCGGGGCGCGGCGGGCGTGCGGGACGACGGGGGTGGCGGCGGAGACGGACGGGTCGATGCGGTCGATGCGCATGGGAGGTGCCTTCGGTGCGGGGTTTCGGGGGCCCCGGCGGCCTGTTCACCAGGAGCGCCGGGTACGGGATCCACCGTCGGCGGCCCGTTGTCCCACCCGCATGA
The DNA here is from genome assembly GCF_055664045.1 of Kitasatospora sp. NPDC023385. Classification (NCBI taxonomy): domain Bacteria; kingdom Bacillati; phylum Actinomycetota; class Actinomycetes; order Kitasatosporales; family Streptomycetaceae; genus Kitasatospora; species Kitasatospora sp. NPDC023385. Next base: position 101,932 of record NZ_JBVOOL010000013.1, read on the forward strand.
GGCAGCGGTCCGGACCTGTTCCGGCCGCATCCCGGCACCCCCGGCCGCCCGTCCCGGCCCTGGTCGGCCGCGTCCCGGCCGCGACCCGGGTGCGTCCCGGGCACTCGCCCGTTCACGATCACGTAACCGAGCGGAAGCGAGCCCTCGGTAGCGTCGGTGGCATGACGGCATCCCGCACTCGCCCCGAACGGCTCTGGCACCGGCCCTTCCGCAGGTCCGACCGCAGGTGCGCGGCGCCCGACGGCCCGGCCGCCCGGCCGCTCGCGCTCACCGGCGGCCCGGTACGGGCGGCCCGGCCGCACCCCCCGTCGGTCCTCCCCGCGCGCCCGGGCGGCCCGGCGCCCGAGGCCCCGTCCCGGCTGTCCCTGCCGGACGGGACGGAGCTGCTGCTGCGCCCCGCCGGCCCGGCGGACAAGGCGGCCGCGCTGGCGATGCACGGCCGCTGCTCCCCCGCCGCCCTGCGGCAGCGCTACCACGGCCCGGTGCGCGACGCCGACCGCCACCTCGACCACCTGCTGGACGCCCGGCACGGCCGCAGCCTGGCCGTGGTCGCCCCCGACGGGCGGATCCTCGCCCTGGGGCACCTGATGTGGGACGACGGCGAGGCGGAGCTGGCCGTCCTGGTCGAGGACGCCTGGCAGCGGCACGGCCTGGGGCTGGCCCTGCTGCGGCGGCTGTCCGCGATGGCCGGGGCGGCCGGGATCGGGACGGTGTACGCGGTGACGCACGCCGCCAACACCGGCCTGATCGCCGCGATGCGCCGGCTGGCGGCGCCGCTGGACTTCGACGCCGACGGCGGCACCCTGGTGATCACCGCGACGCTGGGCGCCGGGGACCAGGCCGCCCACTCCCACCGCCCGGGCCGCTGATCATTTCTTCACCAGATCCTCACCAGGGCGCCCCGGGAACCCGGCGGCGCCCGCGGAGCGTCGTCAAGGGGTACAGGGTCTCTCCGTACACCGCCCTCCTTGACGGGCCGTCAGCCGCCCCCACCGCCGCGTCACAGCAGGCGGCACGGGGTCCGGATCGTCCGGCCGGGCGACGGAGTCGGTAGGCTGACCCCCGTCCCCGCCGCCCGACGGCCCGTTATCCGGCCCCGGGCGGTGCCGCAGCAAGGAGGAACCACTGAGCATGGCAGGCACCGAATCGGAGCCCACAGGCGCACGCGACGCCTCGCTGCCGGCCCGCGCCAAGATCGCGGTCACGGCCGGCCGGGTCGCCGCCGCCGTGTCGCGCAAGGCCGGACGCGGGAGCGGCTCGGTGATCGGCGGCAAGGTCGCCCTCAAGCTCGACCCCGACCTGCTGGCCACCCTCGCCGACCACCTCGACGTCGTCCTGGTCAGCGCGACCAACGGCAAGACCACCACCACCCGCCTGATCGCCGAGGCGCTGCGCGCCGCCGGCCCGGTGGTCTCCAACGCCCTCGGCGCCAACATGCCGGCCGGCATCACCTCCGCCCTGGCTGGCGGCACCGAGGCCCGCTTCGGCGTGATCGAGGTCGACGAGAAGTACCTGGCGATGGTCGCCCGCGACACCCGCCCCAAGGCGATCGCCCTGCTCAACCTCTCCCGCGACCAGCTCGACCGCGCCGCCGAGACGCGGATGATGGCCGAGAAGTGGCGCGAGGGCCTGCAGGACAGCGAGGCCGTGGTCATCGCCAACGCCGACGACCCCCTGGTGACCTGGGCCGCCTCCTCCTGCAAGAAGGTGGTCTGGGTGGCCGCCGGACAGGCCTGGAAGGAGGACGCCTGGTCCTGCCCCGCCTGCGGCGGTGTGATGCAGCGCCCCGGCGACGACTGGTTCTGCCAGGACTGCGGCTTCCGCCGCCCCAATCCGCACTGGGCGCTCCAGGGCACCCACGTGATCGACCCGCAGCGCGGCGCCTGGCCGATCCAGCTGCAGCTGCCCGGCCGCGCCAACCTGGCCAACGCCACCAGCTCGGCCGCCGTCGCCGCCGTGTTCGGCGTCTCCCCGCAGGTCGCCCTGGAGCGGATGCGCTCGGTGACCGCGGTGGCCGGCCGCTACGACGTGGTCCAGTACCAGGGCCGGGACATCCGGCTGCTGCTGGCCAAGAACCCGGCCGGCTGGCTGGAGACCTTCTCCCTGATCGACGGCCCGCCCGCCCCGGTGATCCTCTCCGTCAACGCCCTCGACGCCGACGGCACCGACACCTCCTGGCTGTGGGACGTCGACTACGAGCGCCTCGCCGGGCACCCGGTCTTCGTGATGGGCCAGCGCAAGCTGGACCTGGCCGTCCGCCTGGAGGTCGCCGGACTGCAGTTCCACGTGGTGGACACCCTGGAGCAGGCCGTCCGGATGGCCCCGCCCGGCCGGATCGAGGCCATCGCCAACTACACCGCCTTCCAGCAGCTGCGGAAGGTCGTGGCCGGCTGATGCCGCGCCCGCACGCCCATCTTTACGCGACGGAAGGCCTTCGAGGATGAGTGAGAGCAGCCTGCGCGTGGTCTGGGTCTACCCGGACCTGCTCAGCACCTACGGCGACCGGGGCAACGCCCTGGTCGTGGAGCGCCGGGCCCGCCAGCGCCACCTCAACGTCACCAGGATCGACGTCCGCTCCGACCAGGCGATCCCCACCAGCGGTGACATCTACCTGATCGGCGGCGGCGAGGACCGCCCGCAGCGCCTGGCCGCCGAACGGCTGCGCGCCGACAGCGGCCTGATCCGGGCCTCCGAGAACGGCGCGATCATCTTCGGCGTCTGCGCGGGCTTCCAGATCATGGGCCACGAGTTCGTCAACGACCTCGGCGAGCGCGAGCCCGGCCTCGGCCTGCTCGACGTCTGGACCACGCGCGGCGAGGGCGCCCGCTGCGTCGGCGACGTGCTCGCCGACGTCGACCCGCGGCTCGGACTGCCGCCGCTGACCGGCTTCGAGAACCACCAGGGCGTCACCCACCTCGGCCAGGGCGTCCAGCCGTTCGCGAACGTCAGCGTCGGCCGGGGCAACGGCACCGGCGACGGCACCGAGGGCGCCTGGCGGGACACCGTCTTCGGCACCTACCTGCACGGCCCGGTGCTGGCGCGCAACCCCGCCGTGGCCGACCTGCTGATCAAGCTGGCACTGGACGTCAACGCCCTCCCGCCGGCCGACACCACCTGGTACGACGCGCTGCGCGCCGAGCGCATCGCCGCCGCGACGCGCCCCGCGTAAGGACGCCCGAACGCCCCGCCCGGGTGCCCGCCATGCGGTCACCCGGCCCGCGGGCGGCCCCGGACGTACGACAATGGGGCTGCCTACTGCACACCCTCCTCGGCAGCAGGCCGCACTTCCGCGCGGGGGCGCCGACGGCGCCGTCCCCGCGTCGGCTCCTGCCCGGCCGGACCAGGGGCCGTATGCTCGACACCACGGCCGGTTTCGGACGCATGTCCGGATCGGCCGGTCCTTCACCCCACGGCCACCTCCCCGCCGCCCCGGCGCGGGAGCGCCCCGTCACGGTGACGGCTCGTCGTCCCAGCCTGTAGTCCGGCCGTTCCTCGGTTCTGCTCGGGAGTTGCAAAGCTAATGCGTATCGGAGTGCTGACCAGCGGCGGTGACTGCCCCGGACTGAACGCGGTGATCCGTTCCGTGGTGCACCGGGGGGTGGTCGACCACGGCGACGAGATCATCGGGTTCGAGGACGGGTGGCGCGGGTTCCTGGAGGGCCACCACCGCCCCCTGACCCTGGACTCGGTGAGCGGCATCCTCGCCCAGGGCGGCACCATCCTCGGTTCCTCCCGGGTCCAGCCCAGCCACCTGCGGGACGGCGTCGAGCGGGCCAGGAAGTACTGCTCCGACCTCGGTCTGGACGCGGTCATCCCGATCGGCGGCGAGGGCACGCTCAAGGCCGCCAAGCTGATGAGCGACGCGGGCCTGCCGATCGTCGGCGTGCCGAAGACCATCGACAACGACATCGCCGCCACCGACGTGACCTTCGGCTTCGACACCGCCGTCTCGGTCGCCACCGAGGCCCTGGACCGGCTGAAGACCACCGCCGAGTCCCACCAGCGGGTCATGGTCGTCGAGGTCATGGGCCGGCACACCGGCTGGATCGCGCTGAACGCGGGCATGGCGGCCGGTGCGCACGCCATCGTCGTCCCGGAGCGCCCGTTCCACATCGACAAGCTCACCGCCGTCGTCCGCGAACGCTTCGACCGCCAGAAGAAGTTCGCCATCGTGGTCTGCGCCGAGGGCGCCAAGCCCGAACCCGGCACGATGCACTGGGAGGAGGGCAGCAAGGACATCTACGGCCACGAGCGCTTCACCGGCATCGCCACCCAGCTCTCCCGCGAACTGGAGCACCGCCTCGGCAAGGAGGCCCGCCCGGTCATCCTCGGCCACACCCAGCGCGGCGGCACCCCGACCGCCTACGACCGGGTGCTCGCCACCCGCTTCGGCTGGCACGCCGTCGAGGCCGTCCACAAGGGCGCCTTCGGGCACATCACGGCGCTGCAGGGCACCAACATCAACCTGGTGCCGCTGGCGGAGGCCGTCGCCGAGCTGAAGACCGTCCCGCAGGACCGCTACCTGGAGGCCGAGACGGTCCTCTGACCTCCCGCCCGTGCACGACGGCCCCGGACCCCTGGAAACCGCCCACCCGGCGGCGGTCCGGGGCCTTCGCGCACCCGCCGGGCCGCTGCACCGCCGTCGGCCGGAGCATCGTCGGCCGGATCATCGCTGACGCCCCGGCCGAGCGGCGCGGGAGTCCTGGCCGGGCAGCCCGAGCGCCTCGCGGTACCACCCGGCGGCCTCCGGGAGGCGGGCGAGCGGGCCGGGGCCGGGCGGGCAGGCGGCGAGGCGCCAGATGTCCTCGCTGCGGTACCAGTGGTCGCGGGCGACCAGGCCGAACTGCCGCTCGGAGACCCGGCCGGGCGCGGCGGCCAGCAGCCGACGGCACTCGTCCCACGGCACGTCCGGTCCGTCCGGGGCGGCCAGCAGGCCGAGTTCGGCCAGGGCGGCGACCAGGGCGCCGCTGCGGACCGGGTCCGGATGGGAGGCGTGGTGGACGCCGGGCGGGACGGCCGGTCCGTCCAGGGCGAGCGCGGTGATCAGCCGGGCCAGGTCGGTGCGCTCCACCATCGAGAGGCGGGCGGCGCCGCCCTCCCAGCGGACCGGCACCCGGCGGACCACCTCGGCCAGGGCGGGCACCACCCAACGGTCGCCCGTCCCGGTCACCAGCCCGGGGCGCAGCACGCACGCCCCGGCGGCCAGGGCGTGGCGCTCGCCGAGCAGGCGGGTGCGGCTGGCCTCGGACAGCGGGGCGGGCGGCACCTCGTCGACCGCGATGCCGGCGTGCGGGCCCTCGCCGTAGACGGCGGCCGTCGACAGGTGGACGATCCGGTGCACCCCGGCGCGGGTGGCGGCCGCCATCAGCGCGGCCGTGCCCCGGACGTTCACCGCCTCGCACTCCTCGGCGCGGCCGTCGACCCGGGCGGCCAGGTGGACCAGCACCCCGGCGCCCTCGCACAGGGCCGCCAGCGCCGCCACGTCGGCGAGGTCACCCGGCACCCAGGCGGTGCCGGGATCGGCGCTCCGCGGCACCGTGCGGGCCAGCGCCCGCACCCGTGCGCCGCGGGCCCCGAGTGCCGCGAGCACCGCGGAGCCGATGAAGCCGGTCGCCCCGGTCAGCGCGACCGTGGTCCGCGCCGCGGCTCTGTGTACCGTCGCCATGCCTGGGCCTCCCTGCCGACCGGCCGGTCAGTCTAGTCAGCGGGCCGCCCGGTGGGGAGACCTGTACGCAGGGGCTACGGAGGGGGTGGGGGCACGGGCCCGGGTAAGGCCCACCTAGGCTGTATGCCAAGCAAAACGGGCGGAACCGGACCCGATCCCGGGACCACGAGGACGGAAAGCAGGACCCGCCGATGGGCGACGGAATGTCAGGAATGCACCACCACGGCGGGATGACCCAGCTAGGCCCGTTCACCTTCTCCACCCTGTGGACCTGGTCCCCGGACTGGGTGTTCCTGCTCGCCGGGCTGGTCCTCCTGGGCCTCTACGCGGCGGGCGTGGTCCGGCTCCACCGGCGCGGCGACCGCTGGCCGATCGGCCGGATGGTCGGCTGGACGGCCGGTGTCGCCAGCCTGCTCGCGGTCACCTGCACCGGGCTGAACGACTACGGCATGGTGCTGTTCAGCGCGCACATGATCCAGCACATGGTGCTCTCCATGCTGACGCCCATCCTGCTGCTGCTCGGCGCCCCGATCACGCTGGCGCTGCGGGCGCTGCGCCCGGCCGGCAAGGGCCGCCCGCGCGGGCCGCGCGAGCTGCTGGTGGCGCTGCTGCACAGCCGGTACGTCCGGGTGGTCTCGCACCCGGCGTTCACCATCCCGCTGTTCATCGCGAGCCTGTACGGGGTCTACTTCACCCCGCTGTTCGACACCCTGATGCAGTACCGCCTCGGGCACGTCTTCATGATGGTGCACTTCCTGTTCGCCGGTCTGGCGTTCTTCTGGCCGATCATGGGCGTGGACCCGGGCCCGCACCGTCCCGGCCACGTGATGCGGATCATCGAGCTGTTCATGGGGATGCCGTTCCACGCGTTCTTCGGCGTGGCGGTGATGATGGCCGCGCACCCGTTGGTCACCACCTTCACCGTGGCGGGCGCGCCACCGGGGACGAACCTGCTGGAGGACCAGAAGCTGGCCGGCGGCATCACCTGGGCGTTCGGCGAGATCCCGACCGCGATCGTGCTGATCGCGCTGGTCTACCAGTGGATGGGCTCCGAGCAGCGGCACGCCCGCCGTCGCGACCGGGCCGAGGAGCGTTCCGGCGACGCCGAGCTGGAGGCGTACAACGCCTACCTGGCGTCCCTGCACAAGCGCGACCGGCCCCGGGGCACGGGCTCGGCCCCGGCCGCCCCGGCCACCCAGACGCCCCCGGCCGCGCCGACCGTACCGGCGGCCGAGGCGGGCTGAGCCCGTCGGCTACGGCTCCGCCGCGGAACCCCCGTTCCCGGGAACCTCCGTTCCACCTCCGGAACGGTGATTCCGCCGTTTCGCGCGCGCCCCGGAACGGCCGTTCCGCCGTACGCGTTCGAACGGATATGCACGTCCTGCTGATCGCCGCCGCCCTGCTCTGCGGGTACGTCCTGCTCTGGCTGCTCGGTTTCCTCGGCTTGGCGCTGCGTCAGGGCCGCCGCCCCGCGCCGGTCGGACGCGACTACCTGGTCGTGCTGGGGGCCGCGCTGGACGGCTGCGAGCCCGCGCCCACCCTGGCGGCCCGGCTGGACGCCACGCTGGAACGGTTCGCCGCCGAGGAGGCCGCCGGGTACGCGCCGCTGGTCCTGGTCACCGGCGGGAAGGGCCCGCACGAGGAGTGCACCGAGGCCGCCGCGATGGCCCGCTACCTGATCGCCCGGGGTGTCCCGGCCGAGCGGATCCGGCGCGAGGAGCGGGCCGTGAACACCACCGAGAACCTCCGTTTCAGCGCCGCCCTGATGACCGCCGAGCGCCCCGGCTACCGCTGCACGGTGGTCACCAGCGGCTTCCACACCGTCCGCTCCGCGCTGGCCGCCCGCCGGGCCGGCGCCCCCGCCGAGGTGCTCGGCGCGGACGGCCCGCTCGCGCACGGCCCGTACCTGCTGCTGCGCGAGGCCGTCGGCACGGCGCTGGCACTGCTCGGCCGCGCCTGAAGCGCCTGCAGCACCAGAAGCACCTGGACCGCCTGGATCGGGGTGGAACGCGGGGAGGCCCCCGGGTCCGTGGAAAACGGACCCGGGGGCCTCCCGGTGGTTCGGCTCGGCCCGGTTCAGCCGAGGTTGGCGAGCGCCTCGTTGAACGTCTTGGACGGACGCATCACGGCGGCGGCCTTGGCCGGGTCCGGCTGGTAGTAGCCGCCGAGGTCGACCGGCGAACCCTGGACGGCGATCAGCTCGTCCACGATGGCCTGCTCCTGCTGGGCCAGTGCCTCGGCCAGACCCGCGAAGGCCCGGGCCAGCTCGGCGTCGGCGGTCTGCTCGGCCAGCTCCTGGGCCCAGTACAGGGCCAGGAAGAAGTGGCTGCCGCGGTTGTCGATGCCACCGAGGCGGCGGCTCGGCGACTTGTCCTCGTTGAGGAAGGTGCCGGTGGCGCGGTCCAGGGTGTCGGCCAGCACCTGGGCGCGGGCGTTGCCGGTGGTGGTGGCCAGGTGCTCGAAGCTGGCGGCCAGCGCGAAGAACTCGCCCAGGCTGTCCCAGCGCAGGTAGTTCTCCTTGACCAGCTGCTGGACGTGCTTCGGGGCGGAGCCGCCGGCGCCGGTCTCGAACAGGCCGCCGCCCGCCATCAGCGGGACGACCGACAGCATCTTGGCGCTGGTGCCCAGCTCCAGGATCGGGAACAGGTCGGTCAGGTAGTCACGCAGCACGTTGCCGGTCACCGAGATGGTGTTCTCGCCGCGGCGGATGCGCTCCAGCGAGAACCTGGTGGCCTCGACCGGGGACTTGATCTCGATCTGCAGGCCGGTGGTGTCGTGCTCCGGCAGGTACTGCTTGACCTTCTCGATCAGCACCGCGTCGTGGGCGCGGGTCTCGTCGAGCCAGAACACCGCCGGGTCGCCGGTGGCGCGGGCGCGGGAGACGGCCAGCTTGACCCAGTCCTGGATCGGCAGGTCCTTGGTCTGGCAGGCGCGGAAGATGTCGCCCGGCTGGACGGCCTGCTCCAGCACCACGTTGCCCTCGGCGTCGACCAGGCAGACGGTGCCGGGGGCGGCGATCTCGAAGGTCTTGTCGTGGGAGCCGTACTCCTCGGCCTTCTGCGCCATCAGGCCGACGTTCGGCACCGAGCCGATGGTGGCCGGGTCGAGGGCGCCGTTGGCGCGGCAGTCGTCGATGACGGCCTGGTACACGCCGGAGTAGCTGCTGTCCGGCAGCACGGCGAGGGTGTCGGCCTCCTGGCCGTCCGGGCCCCACATGTGGCCGGAGGTGCGGATCATGGCCGGCATCGAGGCGTCGACGATGACGTCGCTCGGCACGTGCAGGTTGGTGATGCCCTTGTCGGAGTCGACCATGGCCAGGGCCGGGCCCTCGGCCAGCTCGGCCTCGAAGGAGGCCTTGATCTCGGCGCCGAGGTGCGGCACGCCGTCCAGGCCGGCCAGGATGCCGCCGAGGCCGTTGTTCGGGTTCAGACCGGCGGCGACGAGGGCCTCGCCGTACTTCGCGAAGGTCTTCGGGAAGAAGGCGCGCACGACGTGGCCGAAGATGATCGGGTCGGAGACCTTCATCATGGTGGCCTTGAGGTGCACCGAGAACAGCACGCCCTCGGCCTTGGCGCGGGCCACCTGGGCGGCCAGGAAGTCGTTCAGGGCGGCGGCGCGCAGCACGGAGGCGTCGACGACCTCGCCGGCCAGCACCGGCACCTTCTCGCGCAGCACGGTGGTGGTGCCGTCGGCGCCGACCAGCTCGATGCGCAGGGCGCCGTCGGCGCCGATCACGGTGGACTTCTCGGTGGACCGGAAGTCGTCCTCGCCCATGGTGGCGACGTTGGTCTTGGACTCGGCCGACCAGGCACCCATGCGGTGCGGGTGGGTCTTGGCGTAGTTCTTGACCGACTGCGGGGCGCGGCGGTCCGAGTTACCCTCGCGCAGGACCGGGTTGACGGCGCTGCCCTTGATCTTGTCGTAGCGGGCGCGGACGTCCTTGTCCTCATCGGTCTGCGGGTCGTCCGGGTAGTCCGGCAGGGCGTAGCCCTGGGCCTGGAGCTCGGCGACGGCGGCCTTCAGCTGCGGCACGGAGGCCGAGATGTTCGGCAGCTTGATGATGTTGGCACCCGGGGTCTTGGCCAGGTCGCCCAGTTCGGCCAGGGCGTCGCCGATCCGCTGGGCCTCGGTCAGGTACTCCGGGAAGCTCGCGATGATCCGCCCGGCCAGGGAGATGTCGCGGGTCTCCACCCGGACACCCGCCGTCGAGGCGTACGCCTGGACCACCGGCAGGAACGAGTAGGTCGCCAGGGCCGGAGCCTCGTCGGTGTGCGTATAGATGATGGTCGAGTCAGTCATCGGTACTCCGCTTCGCGTCTCCAACGTCTTGACGTCAAGATATCTCGTCGCGGGCCCCTCGCTCCACCTCCCCCCGCTCCGGAGCGCGCGCCGGTCCCGTCCGGGGCGCTTCGGGGGCCTCGGCGCGGGACGGACTCCACGGTCGTCCGAGGAGCGGCGCGAGGCAAACCGGACGCCCCGGAACAGTGGTGTAGTCCACTCGGGTGAGTCGGACGTCAGGAGTGCGTCAACGCAGCACCCCATTCGGTCAATGCCGCGTCAGGACCGGCGACGCGCGGGGTGAGCGGCCCTAGCGTCGAGGCAGCAGTTCCGGCAGGCACCACCACCCCACTCGGGAGCATCCGCATGGCCCGCATCCGCACGGCCCGCGTCGTCTGGCACGTCCCGGTCACCACCTCCGGCACCGGAGGCACCACCGCCCTGCGCCTCTTCCGCCTGCGCGACGGCCGCCGCTGTGCGGTCGGGTTCTCCGACCACGGGGCCCTGACCGCCCTCCTGGGACCGGACCAGGCCTCCGTCGAGCTGGGCGAATCCGCCCTGCGCGCCCTCACCGCCCCGCTCGGGGTCGACACCCTGGTGCTGGACCCGAGGCTGGTCGCCCCACCCGCCGGGCTCCCCGCCGTCCCGGCCGCGTCGAGCGCACCGGCCGTGCCGAGCGCCCCAGCCGCACCGCTCCCGTCGGCCCCGACCGCACAGCTCCAGCGCCGGTGACCGCCCCACTCCGGCTGGTCCCGGCCGGCCCGGCGGCCGAGGGCGGCCCGCAGCCGGCCCGGCTCCTGCACGCGATCGCCCGGGTCAGCCACGGCCCGGTGCCGCTCGACTTCGACCGGCTCGCCGCCGAGTTCCCGGCCGTCCGCAGCGGCCTCGCGCTCGCCGGCGAGGCCGACCTGGAGCTCCGGCTCGCGTGCACCGGGCCCGAGGAGTTGCGGGCCGTCGCCGCCGCCCTGCACCGAGCCGGCGCCGCCAGGGTCCGCATCGACCTGGTCCTGCGCGCCCTCACCCCGACTCCGGTGACCCTGCGACCGGTCCCGTGAGGTGCGCCCCGGGAGGAGTGGACGTCCTGCCGCGAGGTGCGCTCACTCCTGCCCGGGGCGCGGGTCCGGGTTGATCGCCTGGCCGTCGACGGGCTGGCCCCAGGAGTCGTCGCCGGCCGCGTCGACGCAGTAGCCACTGCCCTCCACGTGCCCGCCCGCGCCCCGGCACTGATCGGCGGTCACATCGCGGAGCCCGGTCGCCGCCGTCGGCACAGCGGCGGCGGCGACCGCCGCACCGGCGGCGGTGGTGAGCAGGACGGCGGACGCGGTCGTGGCGGCCACCCGGGCCAGCAGTGAGCGGTTCATGCGGACCACGACAGCATGGCCACCGGCGCCCTGCGACCACAGGACGCCCGCCCGGGTGGCCGCCACGACGCGGCCGCCCAGCTACCCGCGGGTCAGCGCGGCGATCGCCGCGAGCAGCAGCGCCGAGCCCGCCAGCAGGGCGGCCGTGACCGGCTCACCGAGGAACAGCACGCCGATCACCGCCGCGGTCGCCGGCTCCAGCAGCACCAGCACGGCGGCCGTGGTGCCCGGGACGGCCGTCAGGCCGGTGAAGTACCAGCGGTAGGCGAGCAGGGTCGGCACCGTGCCGAGGAAGAGCAGCGCGGCCCCGGTCACCGCCGGCTCCCCGGCCGTCGGCACGACGCCCTGGGCGGCCGCGAGCGGGAGCAGGCAGAGCAGGCCGGTGGTGAAGGCCCCAGTACTGGCCCGGGCCGACCCGCCGCCGCGGGCCCAGAGGGTGAGGCCGCTCTGGCCGGAGCCCGCGAGGACGGCCAGGGCGACGCCCAGCGCCGGGCGCGGGCCCGCCGCCGGGGCGGCGACCAGCAGGGCGAGGCCCGCCAGGGCCAGGGCGACGGCGGCGAGCGCGCGGCGGGTGAGCCGTTCGCCGAGCAGCAGGTGGGCGCCGAGGCTGGTGAGCACCGGCCCGGCGCCGATGGTGACCAGGGTGCCGAGCCCCAGGCCCGCGGAGTACACGGAGCCGAAGTAGGCGCACTGGCTGACGGCCAGGCCCAGCCCGGTCAGCAGGGCGGCGCCCCGCCCGCCGCCCCACCGGGTGCCGGCCCGCGCGGACCGGGGTGCGCCGGCCGGCAGCAGGGCCAGGCAGAGCGCTGCGACGCCGAAGCGCCAGCAGGAGACGGCCACCGGCCCGAGGCCGCTGGTGCGCATCAGCAGCGCGGCCACGGCGCCGCCCGCACCCCAGGCGACGGCGGCGGCGGAAATGGACAACAGGCCGCGCCGGAAGGGCGCGGCGGTGTTCGAGGTCATGCGTCGGTACTCCACGGTGAGATGCCGGTTCGGGTCCGCTGGGTGCGCGGGCGGCGGTCATCGCCCCGGCTGCCGGGCGGAGTCCGCCGGGCCGGGGTGGGTGGAGTGGGCCGCCCGCTAGCGGGGCGGCGGGGGGAGGATCACGTGACGCACGGGGCCAGCGTACGGCTTCGACGATCACGCGATCACGATCTTTTCTGCGTCCCGCCGCGCGACGTACCGTCAGCCCTGATCGGAACGCCGTCTCGGTGAAGGAGCAGAACACGATGGACCAGCTGACGTACGACGAGGTCGAGGCCGCCGGGCAGCGGATCGCCGGGCGGGTGCGGCCGGTGGCGGTGGCGCCGGGCGACGGCGGCGGGCGGGTCTGGCTGGCGCTGGAGTTCCTGCAGCACACCGGCAGCTTCAAGGCCCGTGGCGCGCAGAACTTCCTGCTCGCGCACGCCGAGGCGGGCACCCTCCCGGACACCGGCGTGACCATCGCCTCGGGCGGCAACGCCGGGCTGGCCTGCGCCTGGGCGGCGCGTGAACTCGGCGTGCGGGCAACGGTGTTCCTCCCGTCGACGGCCTCCCCGGTGAAGCTGGCGCGGCTGCGCTCGTACGGCGCCGAGGTGCGGCTGGTGGGCCGGGAGTACGCGGAGGCGCTGGCCGCGTGCGAGGAGTTCGCGGCGGGCAGCGGGGCGCTGGCCTCGCACGCGTACGACCACCCGCTGATCGCCGCCGGCGCGGGGACGGTCCTGGACGAGATCCGCGCCCGGGTGCCCGGGCTGGACACGGTGGTGGTGTCGGTGGGCGGCGGCGGGCTGTTCGCCGGCGTGGCGGTGGCGGCCCGCGAGCACGGTGTCCGGGTGCTCGCGGTGGAGCCGGTCGGCAGCCGCGCCCTGAACGCCGCCCTGGCCGCCGGCCACCCGGTGGACGTGCCGGTCGACTCCGTCGCCCAGGACGCGCTCGGCGCCCGCCGGGCCACCGCGCTGGCCGTCGGCGCCGCCGCGCACGAGGGCGTCCGCTCGGTGCTGGTGGACGACGAGGCCATCGTGCGGGCCCGCCGCCGGCTCTGGGAGGACCACCGGATCGCCGTCGAGTTCGCCGCCTCCACCGCGCTCGCCGCCCTCGACCAGGCCGAGGGCGAGCGCGTCGCCGTGCTGCTCTGCGGCGCCAACACCGACCCGTCCGACCTGGCGAGCTGAGGACCGTCGATCGATTGCCCTTTACACCCATCGGGATGGATATGCGATTTCCGCCATTCCTATGATTCGACGGCGCAACCAACACTGCCGGACGGAAGGGCGAAGCTCAATTCGCGCTCAGATGCTGGACCTACTCACCAGTCACGTAACAGACAACTGAACAGAATGCCTCCTACCTGCAGGGATATCAGGTAAAGAAAGTAAACATTCAGTAATGAAATCTGTGCAGAGGTCTATGAATAGCCCTACTGTGTGGCAACTCTCCGCACTCCGCCCACCCCGGAGCCCCCACACACAGAGAGATCCTCCATGGCTTCCCTCAACCAGATCTCGCCGCCCGGCCAGAGCTCCGGCACCACCGGGACCGCCCACCGGTCGCTCAAGCGCCACGTCGGACTCGTCGGCCTCATGTGGGCCTCGGTCGGCTCGATCATCGGCTCCGGCTGGCTTTTCGGCGCGAAGAGCGCCGTCACCGCCGCCGGACCGGCAGCCGTCATCTCCTGGGGCATCGGCGCCGTCGCGATCGTGCTGCTCGCACTCGTGCACGCCGAGCTCGGCGGGCTCTTCCCCGTCGCCGGCGGCACCGCGCGCTACCCGCACTACGCCTTCGGCGGCCTGGCCGGCATGTCCTTCGGCTGGTTCTCCTGGCTCCAGGCGGCCACCGTGGCACCGATCGAGGTCGAGGCCATGATCGGCTACGCCAAGGACTCGCCCTGGGCCAGCGGACTGCAGAACGCCGACAAGACCCTGACCACCAGCGGGTTCGTCGTCGCGACCCTGCTGATGGCCGTGTTCGTCGCGGTCAACTTCCTCGGCGTGAAGATCCTCGCCCGGACCAACAGCATCGCCACCTGGCTGAAGATCTTCGTTCCGCTGCTCACGATCTTCATGCTGGCGATCACCAGCTTCCACGGCTCCAACTTCACCTCGCACGGCTTCGCCCCGTTCGGGGCCAAGGGCGTGCTCGCCGCGATCAGCACCAGCGGCATCATCTTCGCGCTGCTCGGCTTCGAGCAGGCCATCCAGATCGCCGGTGAGAGCCGCAACCCCAAGCGCGACATCCCCCGCGCGGTGCTCGGCTCGGTCGCCATCGGCACCCTGATCTACACCCTGCTGCAGGTCGTCTTCATCGGCGCGCTGCCGGTCAGCGCCTTCGCCAACGGCTGGGCGAACCTCGACTTCCCCGGCATCGACGGCCCGTTCGCCGGCCTGGCCACCCTGGTCGGCCTCGGCTGGCTGTCCTACGTGCTGAAGGCCGACGCGGTGATCTCCCCCGGCGGCACCGGCCTGATCTACACCACCTCCACCTCGCGGATCTCCTACGGCCTGAGCCGCAACGGCTACGCCCCGCAGAAGTTCGAGCAGCTGGACAGGAACGGCGTGCCGTGGTTCGGCCTGATCATCTCCTTCGTGACCGGCGTGATCTGCTTCCTGCCCTTCCCCAGCTGGCAGGAGCTGGTCGGCTTCATCACCTCCGCCAGCGTGCTGATGTACGCCGGTGCCCCGCTCGCCTTCGGCGCCCTGCGCCGCCGACTGCCCGGCCGAGAGCGCTCCTACCGGCTGCCGCTGGGCGGCGTGATCTCCCCGGCCGCGTTCGCGGTCTCCAGCCTGATCATCTACTGGGCCGGCTGGCAGACCCTGTCCCGCCTGGGCATCGCCATCGTGCTGGGCTACCTGCTGCTCGGCGGCTACGCGGCGTACGCGATCAGGAAGGGCCTGCCGAACGCGCCGCGGCTGAACTGGAAGTCCGCCCAGTGGCTGCCGGTCTACCTGCTGGGCCTGGGTCTGATCTCCTGGCAGGGCGGCTTCGGTGACGGCGCCGGCCGGATACCGATGTGGTACGACATGGCGCTCGTCACGGCGTTCTCGCTGGTCATCTACTACTGGGCGATCCGGGTCGCCCTGCCCGCCGAGGAGATCGAGCGCGAGGTCGCCGACGTCGAGGTGGTCGACGCGGGCGGCCACTGACCCCCGGAACGCGAAGAAGGGCCCGCCGGTTCGGCGGGCCCTTCCGCATGTCTCAGAGGTCGAGCACGGTCCGCAGTGCCGCGCCGATCTCCGCCTCCGGGTCCGGCGCCGGGCCGGGCGAGCGCCAGGCGACGAAACCGTCCGGGCGGACCAGGACCGCGCCGTCCGGGTCGATGCCGTGCAGGGCGGCGAAGTCCGTACCCGGCTCCGGGGCCAGGTCGTCCTCGGCACCGTCGCCGATGCGGTACGCGTCCAGCGGGACGGCCAGCCGGTCGGCCGCCCGCCGGGCACCCGTGAGCCAGGCGCCGCCCTCGGGCCCGGCGAGCAGCACCATCGCCTGCTCGTACAGGTCCAGCGTGGAGAGCCGCACCCCCGCCCGCAGCAGCCACTGGTGCGGGGCGCGGCTGCCCGGCTCGCCCGTCGACTCGAATGTCTCGGGGACGACGGGGCCCGAGCGGTCCGCCCCGACCACCGCGCCCACCGGGTAGCGGTAGCCGAGCGCCACCGCGAGCACCCCGGCCTGCCGCCCGACGCCCGGCACCACGGCGTAGCCCGGGTGGCTGTGCTCGGCGGAGCGGGCCGAGGCGCGCTCGCCGGTCACCTGGGCGACCGGGCGGCGCTCCTGCCCGTACGTCTCCAGCAGCCGCGGCCCGGCCCAGCCGCACAGCACGGCGGCGAGCTTCCAGGCCAGGTTGTGCGCGTCCTGGATGCCGGTGTTGGAGCCGAAGGCGCCGGTCGGCGACATCTCGTGGGCGGAGTCCCCGGCGAGGAAGACCCTTCCGGCGCCGTACCGGTCGGCCACCCGCTCGGCGGCGTGCCAGGGCGCCCGGCCGGTCACCTCGACGTCCAGTGCGGGCAGGCCGACAGCGGTCCGGATGTGCCGCTCGCAGCGCTCGTCGGTGAACGCCTCCAGCGGCTCGCCGTGCTCCGGGTGCCAGGGCGCGTGGAAGACCCACTCCTCCTGGTTGTCCACCGGCAGCAGCGCGCCGTCGGCCTCCGGGTTGGTCAGGTAGCAGGCGATGAAGTGCCGGTCGCCGACCACCTCGGCCAGCCGCTTCGCCCGGAAGGTGATGCTGACGTTGTGGAACAGCTCGCCCTTGCCGCTCTGGCCGATGCCCAGGCTCTCGCGGACCGGGCTGCGCGGGCCGTCCGCCGCGATCAGGAACTCCGAGCGCACCACCCGCTCCTCGTCGGTCTCCCGGCTGCGCAGCACCGAGGTCACGCCGTCGGCGTCCTGTTCGAAGGAGACCAGCTCGGTGCCGAACCGCAGGTCCCCGCCCAGGTCGCGGGCCGCGCGCAGCAGCACCGGCTCCAGGTCGTTCTGGCTGCACAGGCACCAGGCGCTGGGGCTGAACCGGGCCAGCCGGCCGCCCGGGTCGATCTCGCGGAACAGCCACTCCTGCTCGGCGCCGGTCAGCGAGGGGGCCTGCAGGATGCCGTGGTTGGGGGCGAGGATCGAGGCGGCCTCGCGGATCGCCGGCTCGACCCCGGCCGCCCGGTACAGCTCCATCGTGCGGACGTTGTTCCCTCGGCCGCGCGGGTGACGCGAGGTGTCGGCGTGCTTCTCGACCAGGAGGTGCCTGACCCCGAGCCGGCCGAGGAAGAGTGAGGCCGACAGCCCCACCAGCGAGCCGCCCACGATCAGGACCGGTACCCGGTCGTCAACCTTCGGATTCATCAATCGCTCCACCCTGTAAGGGGATTCCGCGGCCCGGAGACTGGGATCGGCGCCGCCCTCGACGGGCCCGCGCAGCCGGGGCCCCGCTCTTCCATCCCCCGCCCGAGGGTGCCTGCGCCGTCCCTTCGCCCGGATGGCCCGCAAATCTCGCGCCGCGCCCGCTGCGCCGCCCACGATCGACCTCAGGCCTGGCGCCGACTGCCCGGGCCGACCGCCGTCGCACCTCCTCCCAGGCCGGGGAGCACCCGCCGGGCACGGCCGACACGGCCCGCAGCGTGCGGCCCAGAGCAGAAAGTGGATCATGACAACTCTGTCCGAACCCCAGCCGAAGCAGCACGCCGAGTCCGACACCCGGTTGCGCGTGGTGCTGATGCTGGAGATCCAGGACGGCGCCCAGCAGCGCTTCCTCGACGTCTACGAACAGCTGCGCCACCAGGTGGCCTCGGTCCCCGGCCACGTCAGCGACCAGCTGTGCCAGTCGATCAACGACCCGCGCCAGTGGCTGATCACCAGCGAGTGGGAGGACCAGGAGACCTTCCTGCAGTGGGTGGACAGCCCGGCCCACCGCGAGATGGTCAAGCCGATGCACGGCTGCGTCAGCGACAACTTCCGCTCCCTGCGCTACGCCGTGCTGCGCCAGACCTCGGCGGCCGGCTCCACCGGCACCCGCGCCCCGATGGAGGTGCCGCCCGGGCTGCCGCGCACCTCGCCCGCCGGGCACATGGGCCCGCCGAAGGCCGAGCCGGGCCCGGACGGCGTGGTCCGCCACGCGCTGACCTTCACGGTCAAGCCCGGCACCGAGCCCGAGGTGGCCCGGATCCTGTCCGGCTACGCCTCCCCGAAGGCCGACGTCGACGAGCACACCCGGCTGCGCCGCACCTCGCTGTTCATGCACGGCAACCGGGTGGTGCGGGCCGTCGAGGTGGTCGGCAACCTCGGCGACGCGCTGCGCCACGTGGCGATGCAGCCCGAGGTGCGGGCCGTCGAGGAGGCGATCAACCCGTACCTGGAGGAAGCCCGCCAGCTGGGCGACCCGCAGGCCGCCCGCGCCTTCTTCGCCAAGGCGGCGCTGCCCGCCAAGCACCAGGCGATCGCCAGCTCCCCGGCTTCCGGCCGGCTGCACCGGCACGCGGTGCTCTACCCCGTCCGCCCGGGCCAGGGCCAGTCGGTGGCCGAGCGGCTGGCCCAGTTCGACAACCTGGCGACCGCCGACCCGACCGGTCCGGTCGCGGCGGGCACGGTCTTCCAGCGCGAGGACGTGGTGGTGCGCCTGGTCGACCTGCGGGTGCCGGCCGAGGCCGACCCGGCGGCCGCGCTCGGCGTGGCGGACGACCGCGAGGCGGCCGCGCTCGCCGGCCTGCTCGACCTCGGGCCGCAGGGCGACCTGCGCAGCGTCGCCGGGCTCAGCGCCTTCCTCGCCGCCCGCGCCATGAACCCGGTCACCGACCGCAGCTCCAGCGACCCCCAAGCCAACTGACGCCACGTCAGTCATCCGTCAGCTCCCCGGAGGAAGACCACCATGACCACGCAGTACCCACGGATCGTCAACGTCGACGAGGCCCCGGAGAACCGCCGGCGCGGCGGCGACCTGCGCGCCATGCTCACCCCGACCAGCTGCGGGGCGACCAGCGGTTTCATGGGGCTGGCGATCGTCCAGCCCGGCGAGCGGATCGGCGAGCACTACCACCCGTACTCCGAGGAGTTCGTGTTCGTCGTCTGCGGCGACCTGGAGGTGGACCTGGACGGGGAGGCCCGCCCGCTCAAACCCAACCAGGGCCTGATGATCCCGATCAACATGCGCCACCGCTTCCGCAACGTCGGCGACACCGAGGCCCGGATGGTCTTCCACCTCGGCCCGCTCGCGCCGCGCCCCGAACTCGGCCACGTCGACACCGAGGAGACCGCCGCCTCGGGGCCGCCGGAACACGCCAAGGTGGCCTCGTGACCCGGCGCGTCGCCGTCACCGGGATCGGTGTGGTCGCGCCCGGCGGGGTCGGCGTCCCGGCGTTCTGGGAGCTCCTCACGACCGGCCGCACCGCGACCCGGGGCATCACGCTCTTCGACCCCGCCGGGTTCCGCTCCCGGATCGCCGCCGAAGTCGACTTCGACCCGGCGGCCCACGGCCTGAGCCCGGAGGACGTCCGACGGGCGGACCGCTACGTGCAGTTCGCGATGGTCGCGGCCGACGAGGCGATCGCCGACGCCGGCCTGGACCTCGCCGCCGAGGACCCGTGGCGGATCGCCGTCTCGCTGGGCACCGCCGTCGGCGGCACCACCCGGTTGGAGCACGACTACGCCCTGGTCAGCGCCTCCGGCGCCCGCTGGGACGTCGACCACCGGCAGGCCGAGCCGCAGCTGCACCGGGCCTTCGCGCCCAGCACCCTGGCCTCCGCCGTCGCGGAGCGGACCGGCGCCCACGGCCCGGTGCAGACCGTCTCCACCGGCTGCACCTCCGGCCTGGACGCGATCGGCTACGGCTTCCAGGCCGTCGAGGAGGGCCGCGCCGACATCTGCATCGCCGGCGCCTCCGACTCCCCGATCTCGCCGATCACCGTCGCCTGCTTCGACGCCATCAAGGCCACCAGCGAGCGCAACGACGACCCGCAGCACGCCTCCCGGCCCTTCGACGCCGACCGCGACGGCTTCGTCCTCGGCGAGGGCGGCGCCGTCCTGGTGCTCGAGGAACTGGAGCACGCCCGCCGCCGCGGAGCCCGGATCTACGGCGAGCTCGGCGGCTTCGCCACCTTCGGCAACGCGTACCACATGACCGGCCTCACCACGGAGGGGCTGGAGATGTCCCGGGCGATCGACCACGCGCTCGCCCACGCCCGGGTCGACCGCACCGACGTCGACTACGTCAACGCGCACGGCTCGGGCACCAAGCAGAACGACCGCCACGAGACCGCCGCGGTCAAGCGCTCGCTGGGCGCGCACGCCTTCGAGACCCCGATGAGCTCGATCAAGTCGATGGTCGGGCACTCGCTCGGCGCCATCGGCGCCATCGAGGTGGTCGCCTGCACCCTGGCGCTCGCCCACGGCGTCGTGCCGCCGACCGCCAACTACGAGACTCCGGACCCGGAGTGCGACCTCGACTACGTGCCGCGCACCGCGCGCGAGCTGCCGCTGAGCCACATCCTCTCGGTCGGCAGCGGATTCGGCGGATTCCAGTCCGCCGTCGTGCTCAACAGAACGGGGTGAGTTCCATGACGTCACGTCAGCAGGGCCGCCGGGCGGTCATCACCGGCCTCGGCGTGGTGGCGCCGAACGGTGTCGGGGCCGACGCCTTCTGGAAGGCCACCCGGCAGGGCGTGAGCGTCCTCGACCGGATCTCCCGCGAGGGCTGCACCGGGCTTCCGCTCAGGATCGCGGGCCAGGTGCAGGACTTCGAACCGCAGTCGGCGATCGACAACCGCTACCTGGTGCAGACCGACCGCTTCACGCACTACGCGATGGCCGCCGCCGACCTGGCGGTGGCGGACGCGGGCTTCCGGCCCGACGCCGACCATCCCTTCGCGGTCGGCGTGGTCACCGCGGCCGGCTCCGGCGGCGGCGAGTTCGGCCAGCGCGAGCTCCAGCAACTCTGGGGCCAGGGACCGAAGTTCGTCGGCCCCTACCAGTCCATCGCCTGGTTCTACGCGGCCAGCACCGGCCAGATCTCGATCCGCGGCGGCTACAAGGGCCCGTGCGGGGTGGTCGCCAGCGACGAGGCCGGCGGCCTGGACGCCCTCGCGCACGCCGGCCGCTCGATCGCCCGCGGCACCGACGCGGTGGTGGTCGGCGCCGCCGAGGCCCCGCTGGCGCCGTACTCGATGGTCTGCCAGCTCGGCTACCCCGAGCTCAGCCTGGCCGAGCGGGCCGACCAGGCCTACCTGCCGTTCACCGCGCAGGCCTGCGGCTTCGCCCCCGCCGAGGGCGGCGCGATGCTGCTGATGGAGGACGAGCAGGCCGCCCGGCGGCGCGGCGCCACCATCCGGGCCCACCTGGCCGGGCACGGCGCCACCTTCACCGGCGCCTCCCGCTGGGAGGAGTCCCGCGAGGGGCTGGCCGCCGCGATCCGGGTCGCGCTGGACGAGGCCCGGCTCGCGCCCGAGGAGATCGACGTGGTCTTCGCGGACGCGCTGGGCGTCCCGGCCGCCGACCGGGCGGAGGCGCTGGCGCTGGCCGACGCGCTCGGCCCGGCCGCCGAACGCGTCCCGGTCACCGCGCCCAAGGCCGGTACGGGGCGGGCCTATTGCGGCGCCCCGCTGCTGGACGCGACCGCCGCCGTCCTGGCCATGGAGGACGGCGTCCTGCCGCCCACCCCCAACGTCACCGAGGTCTGCCACGACCTCGCCCTCGTCACCGGGCGCGCCCGCCCGGCCGAGCTGCGCACCGCCCTGGTGCTCAGCCGCGGGCTGATGGGCTCCAACTCCGCGCTGGTGCTCCGGCGCGGCGAGCGGCCCTGAACCGCGCTCCGCGCACCACCGCCCGGTCCACCCGTGCCATCCCGTTTCACCCCATTTCACCCCGTTTCACCCCCGAGAAGGGACACCCCCGTGAGCAACACCCTCAGTTATCCGGAGCTCGCCGCCCTGCTGCAGGCCCGGGCCGGCGTCACCGTCGAGCCGAGCGCCCTGGAGCGGCCGGGCGCGCAGTTCGACGAGTTCGGCGTCGACTCGCTCGGACTGCTCGGCGTCGTCGGCGAGTTGGAGAACCGGCACAGCCTCAAGGTCACCTCGGGCGCCGAGTCCGCCAAGTCCCCGGCCGAGTTCCTGCAGCTGGTCAACACTTCCCTCGCCGCGAAGGCTGGTGCCTGAGATGTCCGGACACACCGACAACGAGATCGTCATCGCCGCACCGCTCGACCTGGTCTGGGAGATCACCAACGACCTGGAGAACTGGCCGGACCTCTTCAGCGAGTACGCCTCGGTCGAGGTCCTGGAGCGCGACGGCGACTGCGTGCAGTTCCGGCTCACCATGCACCCGGACGAGAACGGCCAGGTGTGGAGCTGGGTCTCAGAGCGCACCACCGACAAGTCCTCGCTGGCAGTGCGCGCCCGCCGGGTCGAACCCGGCCCGTTCGAGTTCATGGACATCCGCTGGGAGTACGCGGAAGTACCGGCCGGCACGAAGATGCGCTGGATCCAGGACTTCGCCATGAAGCCCACCGCCCCGGTGGACGACGAGGGCATGGTCGAGCACATCAACAGGAACTCGCGGATCCAGATGCAGCTGATCCGCGAGAAGGTCGAGAAGCGGGCGGCGGAGCTGTGAGCGGGATGCACCGGGCCCTGATCGTCGCCCGGATGAAGCCCGAGGCGGCGCCGGACATCGCCGACGTGTTCGCCGAGTCCGACCAGGGCGAACTGCCGCACCTGATCGGCGTGACCGGCCGCAGCCTCTTCCAGTTCGGCGACGTCTACCTGCACCTGATCGAGGCCGACCGCCCGCCGGGGCCGGCCGTCGCCAAGGTCGTCGGGCACCCCGAGTTCCGGTCCGTCAGCGACCGCCTGACCGCCTTCGTCCAGGCCTACGACCCGGCCACCTGGCGCGAGCCGAAGGACGCCATGGCGCGGGAGTTCTACCGCTGGGACCGCTGATCCCGCCCCGGACACCCGGGTTCCGTTTCTGGGCCCGCCCCCGGCCGTGCGCCGGGGGCGGGCCCATGTGCTGCCCCGGGCCGGGTGGCGCCCCGGGCCGGGGAGAGCGCGCGTTCCGGTTCTACCGGTTCACTCGGACCGCTCGGCCACCCGGGTGAACACACCCGGGACTCCACTCGAAGGGCGCACACTCCGTACCGGCACTGCCACGCTCCGGTGGCAGGCGGCCGCAGGGTGGTTGACGGTGGATCAGGCGCACTCCTCGCGAGTCCCCTTGCCCGGCACCGTGCCGGCAGTCGCGAGTCCGCGCGCCGGAAGGATCATCCTCATGCGTTCTGCACGCACGCTGCTCGCCGGGGCGGCCGTCGCCGCCGTCCTGACCGTCGGTACTCCCATGGCCTTCGCCGACGGCTCCTCCTCCGACCAGGGCAAGAACCTCACCTGGCAGGAGAAGCAGGACAAGCCCGACAGCAAGAGCCCCTCCGACACCTCCTCGAAGGGCTACGACGACAAGAAGGGCGGCAGCGCCGCCTCCGAGGAGCACAAGGGCACCGACGAGCACAAGGGCACCGACGAGCACAAGGGCTCCGGGGAACACAAGGGCACCGAGGCCAAGGACGAGGACACCAAGGCCCCGCACGGCGGCGTGCACACCGGTGGCGGTGGCCTGTCGCTGTCCGGCGGCGGGCTCGCCTCCGGCGCGGTGCTGCTGCTCGGCGGCCTCGGGGCCGGTGCCGTCGCCCTGCGCCGCGGCCGCCGCACCTCCGGTGCGATCGCCTGACGCACCGACGCACCAACGCACCACACCGTGCTTCCGCCGCCTCCGGGCGCTCCCCCACCAGGGCGGGGCGCGCCGGGGGCGGCGGGCCGTCGCGGAACCGGTTGAGCGGAGGACAGGAATGACGGGCGGTCCCGCCTCTGGAATGCCCCGGCTGCTGCGCGCGGGGATGGGCGCGGCAGCGGTCGGGCTGCTGCTGATCTACAACTCGGTGGACACCGAGCCGAGCACGGACGCGGTGGCCACCCAGGCCGCGCCCCCGGCGGCCACCGCGTCGGCCGTCCCCGGGGCGTCGCCCGCCGCCGCTCCCGCCGCGGGCGCGGCGGCGCCCGGGGCCCCCGCGGCGCCGCCGCTCAAGCCCTCCAAGCCGACCCGGCTGCGGATCCCGCAGATCGCCGTGGACGCGCCGTTCACCGAGCTGACCCTCAACCCGGCCGGCCAGCTCAACGCGCCGCCGCCGGACGACAAGAACCTGGTCGGCTGGTACCGGGACGGCGTGACCCCGGGCGAGCGCGGCAGCTCCGTCGTCGCCGGGCACGTGGACACCACCAAGGGCCCGGCGGTGTTCCTGCTGCTGAGCCTGCTGCTGCCGGGCAACAAGGTCGAGGTGAGCCGCGCGGACGGCACCGTCGCGGTGTTCTCGGTGGACGCGGTCGAGACCTTCGCCAAGGACGCCTTCCCCGACAAGAAGGTGTACGGCAAGACGCCCGACGCCCAGCTGCGGCTGATCACCTGCGGCGGCACGTACGACAAGAAGCGGCGGGACTACCTGGACAACGTGGTGGTCTTCGCGCACCTGGAGTCCTCGCACAAGGCCTGACCCGGCGCACGCACCACCACGACCGCCGGCTCCCTGGTTCCCCAGCGAGCCGGCGGTCGTGTCGGGTGCGCCTCGTAGACGGAGGTCAGCCGCGCACGGCGGCCTCGAAGGCGTGCAGGTAGGGGTTGACCGGGCAGACCTCGGTGACCGTCAGACCGGCCTCCTCCATCAGCCGGACCATGCTCTCCTCGGAGTGCTTGGCGCCGCCGACGTTGAGCATCAGCATCAGGTCCATCGCGGTGGTGAAACGCATCGACGGGCTGTTGTCGACCAGGTTCTCCACCACCACGACGCGGGCGCCGGGGCGGGCCGCCTTCACCACGTTGGCGAGGGTGCGGCGGGTGCTGTCGTCGTCCCACTCCAGGATGTTCTTGATGATGTAGAGGTCGGCGCGGACCGGGATGTCCACCCGGCAGTCGCCCGGCACCAGTCGGGCGCGCGCGGAGAAGGAGCCGCCGTCCCGCAGCCGGGGGTCGGCGCCGGCGACGACCCTCGGCAGGTCGAGCAGGGTGCCGTGCAGCGCCGGGTGCTTCTCCAGCAGACTCGCCAGCACGTGGCCCTGACCGCCGCCGATGTCGGCCACCGAGTCGACGCCGGTGAGGTCCAGGTAGTCGGCGAAGTCCCGGGCGGACTGCCGGCTGGAGGTCGTCATCGCCTTGTCGAAGACCTTCGCCGAGTCGCCGCCGTCGCTGTGCAGGTAGTCGAAGAACTCCTTGCCGAACAGCTCGGGGAAGACGTTGCGGCCGGAGCGGACTGCCTCGTCCAGCTTCGGCCAGGCCTCCCAGGTCCACGGCTCGGTGCACCAGAGGGAGATGTAGCGCAGGGAGTTGGGCGCGTCCTCGCGCAGCAGGCGGGACATCTCGGTGTGCTCGAAGCGGTCGTCGCCGGTCTCGGCGAAGATGCCGTAGCAGGTGAGCGCGCGCAGCAGGCGGCGCAGCTGGCGGGGCTCGGTGTCGAGGGCGGCGGCGAGGTCGGTGACGGTGGTCGGGGTGTCGCCGAGTGCGTCGGCGACACCGAGCCGGGCGGCCGCGCGGACGGCTGCGGCGCAGGCGGCGCCGAAGACGAGCTCGCGCAGGCGCATCGCGGCCTGCGGACTGGTGTGGACGGGTGCGGTGGTCATGGGCGGGTCCTCGGAGTCCTCGTGGGATCGGGCGTGGCGTGCTGCGGGGTGCTTGCCGGGTGGTCAGCAGCGGCCGGACGGTTCGGAGCGCTCGCAGGTGTTGCGGGCGAAGGTGGTACCGGTACCGGTGCCGGTGTCGCGGTCGGCGAGGTCGGCCGGGCCGTTGCCGCTCAGGCGGTTGTCGGTGATCGACGCCCGGGCGTTGGAGACGCCGACGGCGCTCTTGAAGAGGACGATGCCGCCGGAGAAGTCCGAGGTGCCCACGTTGTCGTGGACCTCGTTGTCGGTGACCCGGGTGTCCTCGGTGCCGGTGAGCACGATGCCGGCGCCCTGGATGGCGCCCAGGCGCGGGTTGGCCGGGCAGAACTTGTTGTTGGCGACGACCGAGTTGCGCCGGACGTCCAGGTCTCCGGCACGGGGCACACCCTCGTCGCCGACCACGAAGATGCCCCCGCAGTTGCCGCTGACGTCGTTGCCCTGGACGGCCAGCCCGCGCAGCCGGCGGACGGTGACACCGACCCGGTTCCCGGTCAGCTCGTTGCCCTCCACCACGGTGCCCCCGGTGTCGGGCGCGCCGCCCTCCCGGTAGGCGTAGTTGGCGAGGAAGACGCCGGACTGGCCGTTGTCGGTCGAACGGTTGCCGATGATGGCGGCCCGGGTGGACATCTCCTGGCTGATGCCCTGCTGGGCGTTGTCGTGGACGTAGGTGCGGCGGACGGTCAGGCCGGTGGTGCCGCTGGCGTCGATGCCGTTCTTGTGGAAGCCGGTGACGGCCAGGGACTCGATCGTGACGTCGGACAGCGGGTTCTGCTCCGTGCCGACCACGCAGATTCCGTGCCCGGCGGTGGCGCAGGCGTTCTCCGTACCGTCGCCGGGGGTGATCACGGTGGTCGGGCCGGCTCCCCGCAGGGTCAGGCCGCGGGTGGTGATGCGGACGCTGCCCCGGTAGGTGCCGGGGGACAGCAGGACGGTGTCGCCCGGCCGGGCGGAGTCGACCGCCCGCTGAATCGATTCGCCCGGCTGGACGACGTGCAGCGGGCCGAGGTCGACGGCTTGGGCCGCGGGCATGGCGGCCACGGTGGCGAGGGTGGCGAAGGCGGTGGTCAGGGCGGTGGCGGCGGCCGTGGCCGCGGCGAGGTGGTGGACCCGACGCGTGGGCATGAGTGGTGACCTGTCTTTCGGCGCGCGCGGTGTGCGGGGCGGTGGGAGGGACTGGGAGCGGAATGCGGGAGGGGAGGTGGGCGGGGCGGGTGTCGTGGCGTCCGGCACGGGGCCGGTGAGGTGGTCTGACGCACTGTGTGCGGGCGGTGACGGCCGGTGGGTACGGCCGAGTCGACGGTATGGGCGCCCGGGTGGGGCCGCCACCAGGGCTGGGCTGCGGGACTGACGGGGCGTCGGCCGGGCGCAGGACGGCCCGGCGTGGCGCGCGGCGGCCGGATGCGACGACGCGCCCGACCGCGGGTGCGGTCGGGCGCGGTGGTGGCGGACGGGTTCGGTGCCCGTCTCAGCCCTCGGCGGCGGGCGCCTGCGGTCCGAGGCGTACGGGCAGGGCGGCCAGGTGCCAGGCCGCCGGGTTCGGGCCGCGCTCGACGGCCTCCGGGCCTACCGCGAGGTCCAGCTGCGGATATGTCCGCAGCAGCGCGCCGAAGGCGACCACCGCCTCCTCGTGGGCCAGCGCCGCACCGAGGCAGCGGTGGGCCCCGTGGCCGAAGCCGAGGTGCGCGTCATGGTGGCCGCCCTGGTGGCCGCCGTGCGGTCCGGCGTGCTGCTCGCCGTGCTCTCCGGCACGCTGTCCGGCACGGTCAGGCGCGCTTGCGCGGCGGACGTCCAGGCGCTCCGGCTCGGGGTAGACCCGCGGGTCGTGGTTGGCCCCGGCAAGGATCGGCACCACCGCCTCGCCCCTTCGGATCAGGGTGCCCGCCAGGGTGAGGTCCTCCGTGGCGTAGCGCGGCACCCCGCCGATGGTCGGCCCGCACCAGCGCATCAGCTCGTCGACGGCGGCGGGCAGCAGGCCGGGATCGGCGC
The DNA here is from genome assembly GCF_055664045.1 of Kitasatospora sp. NPDC023385. Lineage (NCBI taxonomy): Bacteria > Bacillati > Actinomycetota > Actinomycetes > Kitasatosporales > Streptomycetaceae > Kitasatospora > Kitasatospora sp. NPDC023385. Next base: position 129,354 of record NZ_JBVOOL010000013.1, read on the forward strand.
GGACCAGCGCCAGCTGTTCGGGGTGGGCGAGCAGCGCGGCCGTGCCGTTGCCGATCAGGGTGGCCGTGGTCTCGTGGCCGGCCACGATCAGGTTGAGGATCAGCGAGACGGTCTCGACCGGGTCGAGGGTGTCGCCCTCGGCGGCGGCCAGCTGGGAGAGCAGCCCCTCGGCCGGCTCGGCACGGTGGCGATCGACCAGCTCGCGGGCGGCGGCCACCATGGCGCGCAGCGCCTCGTCCAGGCCGGGTCCGGCGCCCCGGCCGAGGTAGGAGCTCCAGCGGCGCCACCGCGGGCGGTCGGGCTCGGGGATGCCCAGCAGTTCGCAGATCACCGTGACGGCCAGCGGGTAGGCGAAGTGGGCGACCAGGTCGACCACGCCGTCCGCGTCGGCGTGCTCGGGCAGCGCCCGGGCGCGCTCCTCGGCGAGCCGTTCGATCCGGGGGCGCAAGCGCTCCACCGCACCGGCCGTGAAGGCGGGGTGCACCAGGCCGCGCATCCGGCGGTGCCGGGCACCGTCCGCGTCGAAGACGCCGGCGCGCAGGTACTTCGCGCACTCGGGCGGCATGCCGCGGGCGCGCCAGACCTGCTCGGTGCGGTGGGTGGGGGTCGGGGCTGTCTGGCTTGTCGGGGCGTCGGCGTGGTCGGTGGTGTGGTCGGTGGTGTGGTCGGTGTCATCCGCTGCGTCCACGGTGTCCACGTTGTTGGCGAAGCGCGGGTCGGACAGCACGGTGCGGACGTCCTGGTAGCGGACGGCGATCCAGAACGGGTCCACGCCGGGGATGGTGGCGCGGGCGAGCGGCGTGCGTTCGCGCAGTTCGGCGAAGGCGGTGAAGGGGTCGCGGATCAGGTGGTCGGCGCGCAGGTCGACGGGGTCGGCGGTCTCGACGGGATCGGCGGTGGTCACGGCTGCCTCCTCAGGGGACGCGGAGTCCACGTGGTCACGGATCGTGACGGAACCGGGTGCCACAGATCGCGGCTTTAGCTCCGAATTCACTCGATCGAGTACAGAGGATCGTTTCGTCAGAGCTCTGGCGGGCCCCCTACCCGACCCCGCAGCGGCCCGCTCGGCGCCACCGGCCGGCCGCGTGGCATCCTCGGGGCCATGACCACCGCGCCCGCACCGCTCCTCGCCACCGTCCGCAACCCGATCGGCGCCCACGTCCCGGTGGCCGCCCGGGGACTGGCCGGGACGGGCCTGGCGTACGCGCGGCGGGTCGGCGCCGAGACGGTGCAGGTGTTCGTGGCCAACCCGCGCGGCTGGGCCACTCCCCCGGGCAACCCGGCGCAGGACGAGGAGTTCCGCACCGCGTGCGCCGACCGGGGCATCCCGGCCTGGGTGCACGCCCCGTACCTGATCAACTTCGGCTCGGACAACCCGGCCACCCGCGAGCGCTCGGCCGCCTCGCTGCGGCACTCGCTGCGCCGCGGCCACGCCATCGGCGCACTCGGCGTCGTGCTGCACACCGGCTCGGCGGTCGGCGCGGCGCCCGGCGGCGGCTCGCGCCGGGCCGAGGCGATGGCGCAGGTCCGCGAGGACGTCCGGCCGCTGCTGGACGAGCTCGACGCGCTCGGCGACGACGCGCCCTGGCTGCTGCTGGAGCCGACCGCCGGCCAGGGCAACTCGCTCTGCTCCCGGCTGGAGGAACTCGCCGAGTACGTGGCGGCGCTGGACGGCCACCCGAAGGTGGGGATCTGCCTCGACACCTGCCACGCCTTCGCCGCCGGGCACGACCTGGCGGAGCCCGGCGGGGTGACGGCCGCACTTGACGCCCTGGCCTCCGCCGCCGGTCCCGGCCGGCTGCGGCTGATCCACGCCAACGACTCGGAGGACGTCGTCGGCGCCCGCAAGGACCGGCACGCCAACATCGGCGCCGGGATGATCGGCGCCGAGCCGTTCCGCGAGCTGTTCGAACACCCGGAGACGGCCGGCGTGCCGCTGCTGGTGGAGACCCCGGACCGCAAGCACGGCGGGGACGGCACGGGGCACGCGCTGGACATCACGGTGCTGAAGGAACTGCGCGAGCGGGCGGCGGTCCCGGCCTGAGGCCGTACGGGCCGAGGGCTGCGGGCTGCCTGCTGCGACCCGGGTGTGCGGCAGCGGAAGCGGTTAGCCGTCCCCGGCTGAAGCTGCCGGATGGCAGGGCCGGTGGGAGGCTGGAACGAGTTCGCTGCCTGGCCGTCCAGGGGGTCCGTCATGTCTTCCGCCCGGAAACTCGCCGCGCTGCCGTGCGGACGCCGCAGCAAGTGGGTGGTGCTCGCCGTGTGGCTGGTGCTGCTGCTGGCCGTCGGCCCGCTGGCCGGCAAGCTCATGAGCGCCGAGGACAACCAGGCCTCCAGCTGGCTGCCCGGCAGCGCCGAGTCCACCCGGGTGCTGAACGAGCAGCGGGCCTTCCAGCCGGTGGACACCGCCCAGGCCGTCGTGGTGTACCAGCGGAGCGGCGGCATCACTCCCGCCGACCGGGCCGAGGCCGGACGCGAGGCCGTCGGGTTCGCCGCGGTACCGCACGTCGTCGGTCCGGTGGTCGGCCCGGTGGTCTCCGCCGACGGCCAGGCGATGCAGACCGTCGTGCCGATCGACATCGGCAGCAACGGCTGGAACGACCTGAAACCCGCCGTCGACCAGTTGCGCCGCACCGCCGCCGCCGACAGCCACGGCATGTCCACCCACGTCACCGGCCCGGGCGGGGTCGGCGCCGACCAGGCCGAGGCATTCGCGGGCATCGACAGCTCCCTGCTCGCCGCCACCGTCAGCGTCGTCGTCATCCTGCTGCTGCTCACCTACCGCAGCCCGGTGCTGTGGCTCCTGCCGCTGGTCTCGGCGGCCGGCGCGCTGACCGCCTCCGAGGCCTTCATCTACCTGCTCGCCAAGCACGCCGGCCTGACCGTCAACGCGCAGAGCGCAGGCATCCTGATCGTCCTGGTGCTCGGCGCGGGGACGGACTACGCGCTGCTGCTCACCGCCCGTTACCGCGAGGAACTGCGGCGCCACCAGGACCGGCACGAGGCGATGGCCTTCGCCCTGCACCGGGCCGGGCCCGCCATCCTCGCCTCGTCCGCCACCGTCGTCGCGTCCATGCTCTGCCTGCTGATCGCCGAGATGAACTCCACCCGCGGCCTCGGCCCGGTCTGCGCGATCGGCATCCTGGTCGCCCTGCTGGCCATGCTCACCCTGCTGCCCGCGCTGCTGGTCATCCTCGGCCGCTGGGTGTTCTGGCCGGTCCGGCCCGGGTACGGCACCCCGGAACCGACCAGGACCGGTCGCTGGGCGCACATCGGGGCCTGGATCGGCCGACGGCCGCGCAAGGTGTGGGCGGGGACGGCGCTGGCGCTCGCGGCCTGCTGCGTCGGGCTGGTCTCGCTCGACGCCAACGGCCTCGGCACCGCCGGCACCTTCACCGGCAAACCGGACTCGGTGGCCGGCCAGCAGGTGCTGGAACAGCACTTCCCCGGTGGTACGGGCGCGCCGCTCACCATCATCTCCACCGCCGCCGGCGCCCCGGCCGTCCGGGAGGTCGCCCGGGCTGCGACCGGAGTGGCGGCCACCACGCCACCGGTCGTCCACGACGGGCGGGCGCTGTTCCAGGCCACGCTCACCGACCCGCCGGACAGCCAGGCCGCCAAGGACACCGTCGACCGGGTGCGGACCGCCGTGCACGCCGTACCGGGCACGGACGCCAAGGTCGGCGGCAGCACCGCCGTGGTGCTGGACGCCGGGCGCGCCGCCGGGAGCGACAACCGGGCGATCATCCCGCTGGTCCTCGGCGTGGTGCTGCTGATCCTGGCCGTCCTGCTGCGGGCCGTCACCGCGCCGCTGGTGCTGATCGCGACCGTGGTGCTGTCGTACGCGGCGGCGCTCGGGATCAGCGTGTTCTTCTTCGCGAACGTCTTCCACTTCCAGGGCCAGGACAACGCGTTCCCGCTGTTCGTCTTCATCTTCCTGGTCGCGCTGGGAATCGACTACAACATCTTCCTGATGACCCGGGTCCGGGAGGAGTCCGCCCAACACGGCACCCGGCAAGGGGCGTTGAAAGGGCTGTCGGCCACCGGCGGGGTGATCACCTCGGCCGGACTGATCCTGGCCGGCACCTTCGCCGTGCTCGGCACCCTGCCGCTGGTGGCCTTCGCCGAGATCGGCTTCGCGGTGGCCCTGGGCGTGCTGCTCGACACCCTGGTGGTGCGCTCGGTGCTGGTCACCGCGCTGACCATGGACCTGGATCGGCACATGTGGTGGCCCGGCCGGCTCTCCCGGCCCGGTCGGATCGCGGAGGCTCCGCCGATCGAACACCGCTGAGCCGGAGTGAGCCGGACCAGCAACGGTGAGCCCGAGGGGCCGGGCAGCCGTGAGCCCGGGGGCCGACGGGCGGCCTCCGGGCTCGGGGACGGAGGGATCAGCAGTCGCAGTCGCTCTGGCTGTGCTCGGCGAAGTTGAGCCAGCTGGCGTGGGGGCCGAACAGGCCGACGCCCGCGGAGCCGGACTCCAGGCGCTCCCCCGACGACGACTGAACCGGCGCGTGGCCCCACGCCATCGCCGAGGTCGGGACCGCCACGACGGCACCGGCCACGGCAACGATCACGGCGAGCTTGCGGATCTTCCCACGAAGCGACATCTGATGTCCTTTTGGTTCGTCTCTGGTCCTCAACCCACGTGCCCGAACGGCCGGTTCGGCCGCCTGGCGGACTGGGCTGCGCCCCACCGGGGAGGCGCCGCGCCAACGTTGGCACACGAATCCCGCATCCGGGCGCGCGCCGCAACCGGGCTGGGGTTATTCGGGTGAGGCAACTCCCCCGGCTGGACGAACCCGGACCGTCCGGGGCGGGCCGGTGGCGGCCCTGCCGAACCCGCCGGACGAGTGCCTGTCCGGCCGTCGCCCCACCGTAAGACTTGCGGTGGGGCGGCGGGCAAACTGAACAAATCACGTCGATTTGGTGCAAGGTGCCGCGCGGGCCGAGCATGAACGGTCGCTCCACCGAGCGCGAGCAGGAGCCGCAGGACCCACAGGACCAGGCGGCGCCGCACAGCACGACGCAGGACCACGAAAGGCGCACCACCCTCATGCAGACCAGCCCCGCCGCACCCCGGCAGGCGACCCGACCGAGCGGCCCGGCGATCCCGGCCCCGGCCGACTCCACCCCTTCGACGAACGGGCGCTTCGGGCTGGCGACCGCCACCGCCCTGGTGATGGGCAACATCATCGGCGGCGGCATCTTCATGATCCCGGCCGCGGTGGCGCCGTTCGGGACGGTCAGCCTGCTCTCCTTCGCGGTGCTCACCGTGGGCGCGATCGCGCTGGCGCTGGTCTTCGGGCAGTTGGCGCACCGCAACCCGCGCACCGGCGGGCCGTACGTCTACGCCCGCGAGGCCTTCGGGGACTTCGCCGGCTTCCTGTCCGCCTGGTCGTACTGGATCACCACCTGGGTCAGCAACGCCGCGCTCGCCGTGGCCGCCGTCGGCTACCTCGACGTACTGCTGCCCGTCGGCCACTCCACCGCGGTCAGCATCGCCGTCGCGCTGGCCTTCCAGTGGCTGCCCGCGCTCGCGAACCTGGCCGGCACCCGCTACGTCGGAGCGGTCCAACTCGTCTCCACCGTCCTGAAGTTCATCCCGCTACTGCTGGTCTCGACGGCCGGCCTGTTCTTCTTCGACCCGAAGAACCTCGGCCCCTTCGACGGGAACGGCCAGGGCTGGGCGGGCGGCATGACCGCCGCCGCGGCGATCCTGCTGTTCAGCTACCTCGGCGTGGAGTCGGCCGCGATGAGCGCGGGCAAGGTCCGCGACCCGGAGCGCAACGTCGGCCGGGCCAGCGTGCTCGGCACCACCGGTGCCGCGGTGGTCTACCTGCTGGGCACGCTCGCGGTCTTCGGCACCGTCGCGCACGGGCAACTGGTCCACTCCGCCGCGCCGTTCTCGGACGCCGTGGACGCCATGTTCGGTGGCACCTGGGGCGGCACCCTGATCGCCGTCGCCGCCCTGGTCTCGATGGCCGGCGCCCTCAACGGCTGGACCCTGCTGGCCGCCCAAGCGCCGTACGCGGCCGCCAAGGACGGCCTCTTCCCGGCCGCCTTCGCCAAGGAGCGGCGCGGCGTGCCGACCTTCGGCGTGCTGGTGAGCGTCGCCCTCGCCTCGGCGCTGACCGTCCTCGACTTCGCCAGCGGCGCGAAGGGCGCGTTCGACACCCTGGTGCTGGTCACCGCCTTCACCGCCACCGTCCCGTACCTGCTGTCCACCGCGGCCCAGTTGTACTGGCTGGTCCGCGGGGCCACTGACAGGGTCGACAACGGCCGGCTCGTCCGCGATGCCGTCCTCGGACTCGGTGCCTTCGGATTCTCGCTCTGGCTCCTCGCCGGCGCCGGCTACAGCGCCGTCTACCAGGGCGTCCTGTTCCTCTTCGCGGGGATCCTGGTCTACGTCTGGATGGCCGGCCGCCGTCGCGACTGAACCCGACCCGGCCGCCCGCGCTCGCCGCCACCGTGATCCCGGCCGGCGCCCCCCGCCCGGGCCGCGCTGGCGCCCACGCGTCGCTCGGTTCCGCGCCCACTCGAACGGCGTGGCCGACGGGCGACACGGCGGGGCCGCGCCTACGGTGCGGTGCCAGGGGGTCATCCGAGTGGAAGGCAGTAACCGGCATGGCGGGTAGGTTCGAGTTGTATACGGACGAGAGCGGGATGCACCGGTTCCAGCTCAAGGCGAGCAACGGGGCGGTCGTGGTGACCGGGGATCCGGAAGAGAGCAAGGACGACTGCCTGCGGAGCATCGAGTCGCTCCGCAGGCTCGCGCCGTACGCGGAGCTCAAGGAGGCCGCCGGGTCGATGTGAGGCCGGGACGGCTGCAGGCAGGGGACGCGGGTCGGCGGTGCAAATCGCCGACCCGCGTTCGTTTGTACGACAGATCCCTTTGGCCGGGTGCATGCCGGGCCCGGACAGAACACTGGCATGCGCGTCGTCATCGTCACGGAATCCTTCCCGCCCGAGGTCAACGGAGTCGCCCACAGCGTGCTGCGGACGGCCGAGCATCTGGTCCGCCGCGGCCACCAGCCGCTTGTCGTCACCCCCGCGCCGGCGCGGGGCGCGGAAAGCCCGCCGGAGGCCTTCGGAAGTGCCGAGGCGGGCGGGATCCCGGTGGTGCGCGTCCCCTCGATGCCGCTGCCGGGATACCCGCAGGTGCGGATCGCCCTGCCCAGCCGGCAGTTGGCGGCCGCCGTCGCCGGGCACCGGCCGGACATCGTGCACCTGGCCAGCCCGTTCGTGCTCGGCGCGCGCGGGATGCAGGTCGCGGCACGGCTCGGGGTGCCCGCCGTCGCCGTCTACCAGACGGACCTCGCCGGGTACGCGCACGCCTACCGGGCCGGGCGGGGGCTCGGGGAGGCCGCCGCCTGGCGGCGGATCCGGGCCGTCCACCGGGCGGCCGCCCGTACGCTGGCGCCGTCCACCCCGGCCGCGCAGGACCTGACGGCACACGGGGTGCCCCGGGTGCAGCTGTGGCCGCGCGGGGTGGACTCGGTGCGGTTCCACCCCCGGCACCGGGACGAGGCACTGCACCGGGCGCTCGCGCCGGGCGGGGAGGTACTGGTCGGCTACGTCGGACGACTGGCCCCGGAGAAGCGGGTGGACCTGCTGGCAGCGGCCTCCGCACTACCCGGGGTACGGGTCGTGATCATCGGGGACGGGCCCTCCGCGCCCGGGCTGAAGGCCTCGATGCCCGGCGCGGTGTTCCTGGGCCGCCGGACGGGTGAGGAACTGGCGCGCTGCTTCGCGACGCTGGACGTGTTCGTGCACACCGGTCCGCTGGAGACCTTCTGTCAGACCATCCAGGAGGCGATGGCCAGCGGCGTTCCGGTGATCGGCCCGGCGGCGGGCGGCCCGCTCGACCTGGTCGCGCACCACCGCACCGGCCTGCTGGTCCCGCCCCGGGACGGCCCGGCGGTGGCCCGGGCCGTCGCCGAACTGACCGCCGATCCGGCGCGGCGGGCCGCGTACGGGCAGGCCGGGCGGGCCGAGGTGACCGCGCGCACCTGGGAGGCGGTCGGGGACCTGCTGCTGCGGCACTACGCCGAGGTGCTGGCCGAGCACCCGGGCGCGCCGGTGGCGGCGGTGACGGTCGAGGTCGCGCTGACGGGCCGGGAGCCGGTGGCAGGGAGCCCGTCCGCCGGGAGCCCGCTGCCGGAGGGGCTGTCGGCATGACCTCCGCCCCCGACCGCGAGGCGCTGACGATCGTCCGGCTCGCCAACTTCGTCACCCCCGTCTCCGGCGGACTGCGTACCGCCCTGCGACACCTGGGCGCCGGTTACCGCGAGGCCGGGCACCGCCCGGTGCTGATCGTGCCCGGGAAACGGCGCTCCGAGGAGGACACCGAGCAGGGCCTCGTGGTCACCCTGCCCGGTCCGCCACTCCCGGCCGGCGGCGGCTACCGGCTGCTCACCGACCGGCGGGCGGTCGCCGCCGAGCTCACCCGGCTCTCCCCCCACCGGCTGGAGGTCTCCGACCGCACCACGCTGCGCTGGACCGGCGCCTGGGCGCGGCGGCACGGCGTGCGCTCGGCGATGGTCTCGCACGAGAGCGCCACCGGGATCCTGCGCACCTGGGGCGTACCCGGCCCGTTGGCTGCCGCGGCCGCCGACCGGCTCAACGCGGCGACCGCCCGGGCCTACGACTCGGTGCTCTGCACCACCGACTGGGCGGCGGCCGAGTTCCGGCGGATCGGCACACCGAACCTCGTCCGGGCTCCGCTCGGCGTGGACCTGGAGGCGATGCGACCGCTGCCGCAGGCCGAGCGGACGGCGGAGCGCGCCCGGTACGCCGCTCCGGACGAAGTGCTGCTGGTGCTCTGCTCGCGGCTCTCCGCGGAGAAGCGGCCCGAGCGGGCGATCGAGGCGCTGGCGGCCCTGCGGGCGCAGCGGTCGGCCGCCGTCCTGGTCATCGCCGGGACCGGCCCACTGCGGGGACGGCTGGCCGCCCGGGCGGCCCGGCTACGGCTCCCGGTGCGCTTCCTCGGACACCTGAGCGGACGCGAGGAGCTGGCCCGGCTGCTGGGCTGCGCGGACGTGGTGCTCGCGCCCGGACCGGTGGAGACGTTCGGGCTGGCCGCACTGGAAGCGCTGGCCTGTGGCACCCCGGTCGCGGTCAGCCGCTCCTCCGCACTGCCCGGGCTGGCCGGACCCGCCGGCGTAGCGGCACGCGACACCGGTGCCGGATTCGCCTTCGCCGTACGGGAGTTGCTGGACCGGCCGGAGGATGCGCGACGCGCCGCCGCGCGGACACAAGCCGAACGGTACGGGTGGCCGGCGGCAGTCACGGCATTCCTGGCGGCACATGGCCTACAGAACGGCGGCCGGGAGGAAGGAGGCCGGGATGAGCGCGCTCGACACCGGACGTGACCCGTCGGTCGAAGGGCGTTTGCCCGCAGGCGGGTTGGAGCGGTTCGTCGCACTCGGTGACTCACTGACGGAAGGGATCGGGGATCCGGTCGGCGAGGGGTGGCGCGGCTGGGCGGCCGTCCTGGCGCACTCACTCGCACCCGAGGGGCGGCCGGTCCAGTTCACCAACCTGGCGCACAGCGGGGCTCTGGCAGCTGATTTGACTAGCCGTCAGCTACCTGGGGCTTTGGCGTTACGGCCGCAACTCGCCGCCGTTGTCGTCGGTGGAAACGACACCCTCCTGCTACCCGGACTGCTCGCGCTGGCGGCCGCCGAGGCCACCGCCCGCCTGCGCGGCGCACGGGACCGGCCCGACGAGCAGATGGCGCGGGCGGCGGCGCAGGCGCTGGCGTCGCTGGGGTGAGGGTCGGGGATGGCAGGGGGAGGTCGGAACGGGGGGCGGACGGGTACAGGTCGGGAGCAGGTTCTGCCGCCGGATGCCTCCGGGTCACCCGGCGGTGGTGATCGGGGCGGCGGTCGGGTGGGAACCATCGGGTTGCCCGGGTTGTCGTCACCGGGAGACCGTGATGGAGGAGCAGGGGTGGAGGGTGCAGGGGTGGAGAGTGCGGGTGTGGGCGGCGGGCGGGGGATCCTGGCGGCGGCCGGGGTGCTGTTCGCGGACCGGGACGGCCGGGTACTGGTGGTGCGGCTGCCGTACGACCGGAAGCATCCGGTGGCGATTCCCGGCGGCGGGTGGGAGCCCGCGGACCGGTCGCCTCGGGAGACGGCGCTGCGGGAGATCGGCGAGGAACTCGGCTTCACCCCCCGGCTGGGGCCGCTGGCCTGCGTGGACTGGGCGCTCCTGCCCGACGGGCCGCCGATCGTCGCGTACCTGTACTGGGCCGAGCCGTTGACGCCGGAGCAGGCGGCGGAGTTCCACCCGGACGCGGCGGAAGTCGGCGGATGGACGTGGCTGACCACCGAACAGGCGGGCCACGCCCTACCGCCCCGGCTGTCGCGCCGGGTGACGGCCTGCCTGCGGGCACCCCGTACGGCCGGGCCCCTGGAGCTGGAGGACAGCCGGCCGGTCGGGCACACGCTGCGGGAACTGCCCGCCGACGGCCCCGTGCCCGAGTACCAGGGACCGGCCGCCGCCCCGGGGCTGACCCCGGAGAGCGGGCAGCAGCCGGCGCCGCCGATGGACCGCGCCACCTTCTACGCCACCCGGCCGCGGATCCGGGCGAAGGCCCGGACGCTGTTCACCGACGCGGACGGACGGGTGCTGCTGGTGCGGCTGCGACCGTGGGACGGGCCCCGCGGGCAGGTGCCGTACTGGACGCTGCCGGGCGGCGGGGTCGAGGCGGACCGGGAGACGCCCCGGGCGGCGGCTCGACGGGAGGTCCGCGAGGAGCTCGGGTGGGAGGTCGAACCCGGGCCGCTGCTGGTGCTGGACTGGCAGCCGGGGGCCGCGGCCGACCCGGGGGCGGACCCGGCGACAGGCCGCGACACCGCCGTACTGGTGTACGTGTACGACGGAGGCGCGGTGACGGGCGGCATGCTCGATTCGATCCTGCTGCAGGAGGAGGAGCTGGTGGAGTGGCGGTTCTGTACACCGGCCGACGGGCGGGCACTGCTGACCGAGCCGTCCTGGAAGCGTACGGCCGCCGCGCTGGCCGCCCGGGCACGGGCGGGCGGGCCGGTCGAGCTGGTGCGCGGCCTGCCCGCCGGGAAGGTGACCGGGACGGTGAGTTGAGGGCGGCCTGGAAGGTGCCGGGCAGCTGGCAGATGTCAGGTGGACGGGTGGCAGGTGGACAGGTGGTGGATCACGGGGCGGGTGTTTCCGGCCGCCCGGCGGAGGTGCGGCGGATCTCGGGCCTCGCGTCCGCGGCCGTGTCCCCCGGCAGGTCGACGGCGCTCGCCGGTGGCTGTGGGCGGTGCGGAGCGCCGTCGTGGAGGCGGTTCAGGGTGACCTGGGCCGCCGCGAGGTCCTGCACGCCGAGGCCGACGAGTTTGCAGACGGTGATGTCGTCGGCCCGTTCCCGGGCCGGCGCCGTGCCGGCGAGGACCTCACCGAGTTCGGTGAGGCCGTGGAAGGCCGCCCCCGCCCGGGCGAGATCCCCGTGGGTGGCGGTGAGGCTGCGGCTGTCGACCACGATCCGGTCGGCGCGGTGGAGACAGGCCGCAGACAGCTCGGCCTTGGTCGGGTCGTCGGCACCTACGGCGGTGATGTGCAGGCCGGGGGACAGCCAGTCCGGGTCGACCAGCGGTTCGGTGCTCGCCGTCGCCGTCACCAGGACGTCGGCGCCCTCGCACGCCTGGCGCGCGGTGTCCACCGGTGTCACGCGCAGGTCGGGGCGGCGGGCGTGCAGGGCCGCGGCCAGGCGCCGCGTTCGGGACGCGCGGCGCCCGCAGATCCGTACCTCCGAGATGGGCAGCTCGTCGGCCGCCGCCAGGACCTGCAGGTACGCCTGGACTCCGGTGCCCAGCACGCCGAGCACGGTGGAGTCCGGCCGGGCCAGGGTGCGGACGGCCAGCGCGCCGGCGGCCGCGGTGCGGATGTCGGACAGGTGGTGCTCGTCCTCCAGCAGGGCGCGCAGGTCCCCGGTCCGGGCGTCGAACACGGCGACGACACCGGCTCCCGGCGTGCCGCCCTGCCGGGCGCGTTCCTGGAACCAGGTGGCCACCTTCACCGTGAAGACCGAACGGCCCGGCAGCCAGGCCGCTTTCACGTGCACGTCACCGTCCCGGCCGGCCGGGGCGAACACCGCCACGGGAGACTCGCCCAGGCCACGGCTGTAGTCGGCGAAGGCGGCCGCCACTTCTTCGACGACGTCCTCGTATCCCACGAGCGCGCGGATCGTGTCCGGTCCGACGTACGACGGAATCGCCTGCGGCGCCGGCAGCTCCTGTGTCGGCGGCGTCGCCCGCACTTGCATCGCCTGCATCGGCGTCGTGGTCATCGCGGCAGCACCACCAGCTGTCCCTCACCGACGAAGGCGACCTCGCCGCCGACCCGCACGGAGTCGATGTCCTCGCCTTGCCCGTGGGCGCTGATCGTCATCTCGCTGGGCCGTCCGGTGAAGCGGCCCTGGCGCAGGGTCACGGTTTCGCCGTCGCCGAGACGGCCGTGGCGGCGCAGGTAGGCGGCGGCGCAGCCGGCTCCGCTGCCGGTGGCCACGTCCTCGGTCAGCCCGTCGTTGTTCCAGTGCCGCGCCTCCAGGGCGGTGGCGTCGACGAGGTAGGCGAACTGGGCCCCGAGCGCGGCCAGTCGGGCGGTGATGTCGGAGGTGATGCGGGCGCGGGCCAGGGCACGCCCGCGGACCGGGAGCACCAGATAGCGCAGTCCCGTCGAGACCACCTCCGCAGGCAGTTCCGGGTCCAGGTCGCTCGCGTCGAGGCCGAACCAGGCCGCCAGGTCCTTCGCGTCCGCGGGATCCGGGCGCCCGAGGAAGGCCGCCCGGCCCTGGTCCAGCACGCTCGCGTACCGGCCGGGTCCGCGCCGGTGCGTGGTCACCTCCACCGTGCGGGCCTTCAGCCGCAGGGTCCATGTCTCGTCCTCGCCGGTGCCGTGCAGGGCGTGCAGCACGCAGGCCGCCCCGATGACGGGGTGTCCGGCGAAGTCCAGTTCCTCGGCGAGGTCGAAGACCCGCGCCTGCCAGGCGGACCCTTCCGGCGTCTGGTCCGGCTCCAGGAAGATCGACTCGAAATGGCGCAGCTCCTGCGTGATCCGCTGCATCTGGGTGCCGGTGAGGCCGGCGGCGTCCGAAAAGACCGCAAGGCTGTTGCCGCTGTAGGGCAGGCCGGTGAACACGTCGACGTGGTGGTAGCGCATGCCACCGACGCTACGAACCCCCGAGGCCAAAAGGAACTGGCCAATCTCAGCGGTGCTGCATAACGTCTGGTTATGCCATCCGATCTCGACATGGCGCAGCTGCGCGTCTTCGTCACCTGCACCCGCTCCGGCAGCATCAGCCGCGCCGCCACCGCGCTCGGACACAGCCAACCCGCCCTGAGCCAGCAGCTGCGCAGGCTCGAGCGTGCCGTCGGGCAGCCGCTGATGCACCGCGCGGCCACCGGCGTCACACTCACCAAGGCCGGCGAAGCCCTACTGCCGTACGCCCAACGCATCCTGGCCCTCTCCGCCCAGGCCCTCACCACCGCCGGACCCGCCGTCCAGGGCCACTGCGGCGTGGGCCTGCTCGAGGACCTCACCGCGGCACCGCTGCCCCAGGCCCTGGCCGACTTCACCCGGATGAACCCCGAAGCCACCCTGGAACTGATCGGCGGCCCCGGCCCGACGCTCCGCGAGGCGTACGACCAAGGACGCGTCCACCTGGCCCTGTGCGACCCCTCCTACCTCCCCGAGCCGCCCCGGTGGACCGTACGCCTCCCCCTGGCCTGGGCCGCCGCCCCCAGCCTGGACACCGCCCTCGACCCGCTCCCCCTGGTCCTCTTCTCCCAGCCGTGCCGCTGGCGCCAACCGCTGCTCGACACCCTCGAAGCCGCCGGGCGCGGCTGGCGCACCGCCTTCGAGAGCACCAGCCTGCCCGGCGTCCGGGCCGCCGTCCGCGCCGGCCTCGGCGCCGCCGCGCTCCTGCCGGCCACCGTCGAACCGGGCACCGCCGCACAGGGCCTGCCCCGGCTGCCCGAGGTCGAACTCGGACTGGTACGACGGCCCGGCACCGAGGGCGACCCGCTCGTCGACGCCGTCGAAGCCGTCCTCAAGCAACTCGTCCAGGCGAGTCCGCAGCATGCCTGAGCGGTTGTCCGGCTCCCGGAGGGCAGAGGGCACACCTGCCGGGGTGCGACGGCCACTTCTGGAACGACCTCGGCTCCTGCGCCGCCGACTGGGCCGGACAAAGCCCCCGTCAACGACACGAGGACACGCGAAATGCGAGCCTGCTACTGGGACCGCGAATGAACCGGCATCCGGTTGGGACAGACTGAGGGTATGCAGAACACGATCACGGAGGTGCTGACCGGCCGTCGGGTGGAGTCGCTCAGCGGGGGTACCCGGCTGGACCTGCTGCTGGACGGCGAGCTGACCGTCCGGGTGGCGCACGAATTCCGCTTCGCCGCACCGTCGTTCGCCGCGCCGGACGGGGTCGAGCACTTCTTCCCGGCGCTGACCTTCCGGCCGACTCCCGGCCTGTCGGCACTCGTCGGGCGGAGCATCGACGCCGCCCGGATCACCCTGGCCGGCGGCCTGGAACTGGGCTTCGCCGGGGGCGGTGCGCTGTCCGTCCCGCCGCATGCGCAACTGGCGCCGTGGAGCGTCCTGACCGCCGAGGGGGCGGTGTGCGCGGGGCTGCCGGGCGGCGAAGTCCGGTGGGCGGAGCCGACGACGGGGCGAGGGGCGGCGCCGGCCACCGACTGACGGCGGGAGCCCGGCGGGGGCCCTCCGGGGGTTCCTCCGCCGGGACTGCCCGCCGGGACTCCCCGCCGGCCGGGTGGGCGTCAGACCTCCAGGTCCGCCTCGATCCTGGTGAGCTGGTGACGGGCCATGGCGAGGTTGGCGCGTGCCTTGTCCAGGGCGAGGTAGAGGAACAGGCCCTTGCCGGTGCGGCCGGCGAGCGGGCGGATCAGGTGGTACTGGCTGGACAGGGTGATCAGGATGTCCTCGATCCCGTCCTGCAGGCCGAGCATGTCCATCGTCCGCATCTTGGCACGGACCACGTCGGTGTTGCCGGCCGCGGCCACATTGAGGTCCAGGCCGCCGGGGCCGTCGAGGGTGGCGAGCGCCATGCCGCTGTTGTAGTCCACCAGGGCGGCGCCGAGGGCGCCCTCGATGGTGGTCATGGCCTGCTTGAGCGCGCCGGGTGCGTCGGTCATCTGGGTAACTCCCGTTCGGTGATCGGGTCGTCGGTAGTCGAGGTGGTCGGGCTGTGGGTGGTGCGGGTGGGCCGGGTCGGTCGGTGGCGCGCGGGTGTCAGCCGGCCTCGCGCGGGTCCTTGGGGAGGAGGGTGTCGTTGAGCAGCCCGACGATGCGCTGGGCGCTGCGACGTGCCTCCAGGTGCAGGCGGCCCACGTTGACGTCCGGGTGCGCCAGCAGGGTCAGCACGCAGCTGCCGCCGGCCGCGTAGGTGGCCACGTAGCCGTGTTCGCCGCGCACCAGTGACTCCCGGAACTCGCCCTGGCCGGTGGTGTCGGCGAGCCGCTGGGCCAGGGAGAGCGAGGCCGCCGTCATCGCGGCCAGGCCGGAGGGCTCGGCCCCGTGGGTGTCGTGCGCGACCAGCAGGCCGTCCACACTCGCCACCAGTCCGCCCGCCAGATGCGGGACGCGGTGCTTGACGGCCCGCAGTTCGGCGAGCAGTTCGGTCTCCAAGGCGATCAGTTGTCTCCTGCCGACACGCTGCTTGAGCGCCCGCCTCATGGCCGGGACGACGGGGTCGCGGACGGGGAGTGGGTCAAAGTCGGGCCTCCAGAAGGTCTCGGACCCGGGTCAGCAGGGCGATGTCCGGGTCGGGGACGGTCAGCGGGTGGGCCGCTGCCGGGGTGGGCTGGCGTTCGGAGCGGGCGGTGCTTCCGCCGCCGGGTGGGGCTGCGGTGGGCTGCGCGGGGGCGTGCTGTGCGGGGGCGGGCGTCGCGGTGGCGGGGGCTGCGGCGTCCGTTTCCGCGACACCGCGCAGGGTGGCGCCGGGGATCCGCCGGCGCAGGCCGCCGGGCGGCCTCCCGTGGTCGGCCGCACGGGCGGACTCCTGCGGGGCTCCGGTAGCCGGCTGGGCGACCACCGGCCGGGCATCGACTGGTGGGGCAGTCGCTGACGGAGCGTCGAGCAGTCCGGCGGCGGCCAGGCGGCGGATGTCCGCGGTGACACCGAAGCCGGAGCGACCGAGCAGGCGGGCCAGGTCCGCCGGGGTTCTTCGGCCGTCGGCGTGGTCGAGCAGTTCGCGGCGCCGTCGGCCGGGCGGGCGGTGGGACGGCCGACGGCTGTGCTGGACCGGGCGGACGGGCGCGGTGTCGAGCTGCGCCCAGGGCCAGATCCGGTCGAGGAGCCGGCGTCGGCGTTCGACCTCGCGGCGGAGCCGATCCGGGTCGACCGTCGCGACCGGTCCCAGCCAGTACCGGACGTCGGACTCGAACCACCAGCGGCCGCCGGCCGGGTCGGCGAGGACGAAGAAGGCGGCGTCGAACAGCGTGCCCAGGTGGCCCAGTTCGAGCTCGCCCCAGGTGAGCAACCGTCGTTCGACCAGTACGTCGCCGACGCTGCCCTGCGGGCCGTGGACGCGGACGAGCTCCGTCCAACCGTCGGGGGTGATCCGGCCGCTGCCGGTCAGGAGATCGGCCAGGCCCGGTGCACGGGAGGACTCGGCACCGGCTACCTCGCCGTCCATGAGGTGGAGACTGCCGACCGGGCCGCGCAGGACGCCGGTGGCACGGCGGTCGGCGAGCAGAGCGAGGGCTTCGGCCGGCGACCTCGGCGCGGCGCGCTCCGCTGGGGGCAGTGCGGTGCTGGGAGTGGCGGTCATGCGGGCCACCGCCGGGAGTCGGCTCCTGAGACGTCCGAGGGGCGGGGCGGCGGCTGGAATGCGACGGTCGACGGGAACGGGCCGCGCGTCACGGGCGTCGTGTTCACCCCAGCACCAACTCCTGGGCCAGCGCCTGGAGGCGGAACCGGGCAGCGGCGAGGTTGCCCTCCGTCCGGTCCAGCCAGAGGTGGAGGACGAGCCGGTTGTCGAAGACGGTGTCGATGAAACGGATCAGGTGGTAGCTGCGGCCTGCGGTGACGATGATGTCCTCCAGCGGGGATCGCCGATCCTCCGCCACCGTGAAGGTCTGACTCTCAACGGTCGCCCGCACCAGGTCGGTTGCCTCGGCGGCGGACGTCTCGTGCTCGCCGGTCGGACTGCTCCCCAGACTGCCGAGGGCGAGACCGCTGCTCCAGTCGACCAGGCTCGCGGAGCGGGCTCCGGTGATCGCCATCGCTCCGGAGAGGCATTCGTCGATACCCGGCACACCGGCTCCTTCGCGGGGTCTGGGCGGCCGGACGCCGCAGGGCGCCGACCGGGCCGCCACGAGCAGTGGCAGATCCGACACGGAAGGCTACTGCGGGGTTTCCGTATGACGACCATTCCAGTGGCATATTCACATCAGTAGCGGCCAGTTCCG
This sequence comes from Kitasatospora sp. NPDC023385, assembly GCF_055664045.1. Lineage (NCBI taxonomy): Bacteria > Bacillati > Actinomycetota > Actinomycetes > Kitasatosporales > Streptomycetaceae > Kitasatospora > Kitasatospora sp. NPDC023385. The sequence continues at coordinate 146,813 of NZ_JBVOOL010000013.1, forward strand.
GCCAAGGTGTGACGGCACATCAGCTCTGCCAGATAGGCAAATCCCCTGGCCGGTCGATCGTTCGGGAACAGCGTTCATCGATCACCTGGCGTGGGACCTTGGCCGATAGCGGGCTGCGCGGGAGGGTTTCGAGCCCAGAAGTGCGATAAGGGGACACGCGCACGAGGGGCGAACAGGTGGGGCCTGGAGATGAGCAGCGCTCATGGCGCAGGACATGAGAGATGTTCATGGCCTCGGCTCATGAGAGATGCTCATGGTGGCGCCGGACATGAAGGGAACTCATGCGCGCTGGCCATGAGCGGGACACATGATGAGCGGTACGCATGACGAAGGGGCCCGTTCCGTTGGACGGAACGGGCCCCTTCGGGAGGAGCGCCAGGCCCGGGTTGCACGGACTCTCCCTACTGAAAGTAGGGCGTGCTCTGGTAGCACCGCTGACGCCTGCTCGAGGGATCTTCGTTTCGGAAGATCATTTCCCCTCGACGAGAAGAACAGTAGCAGGTCATCACCCCTGCGCAGAAATCACGCCCGGGCGACCGGGGCACGTCGGTCCAGCAGTGCCCGGTAGCCCCGCGATCAGGTCCAACCCGCATCGCCCTGCGGCTGCGGACGGGGCCGCAGGGCGGAGGTGTACGCCTGGCTCGGGGCCACCGAGGGCGCGGGTCAGACCCGGTCCTGGCCCACCGCCTCGGCGAGGAGGCGGTAGGAGTCGAGCAGTGCGGTGCGGTCGTAGGTGCTGGTGCTGACCAGGAACTCGTCGGCGCCGCTGCGCTCCACCAGGGCGGCCAGTTCGGCCGCGGCCTGCTCGGGGGTGCCGGCGATGTGGCCCTTGAGCGACTGCTCGTAGGCGGCCCGCTCCCGTTCCGTCATCGCCCGGGTCCGGATCTCGGCGGCCGGGGCCAGCGGCGGGAACTCGCCGTGGGTACGGGAGTACGCGCCGGACCAGGCCTCCGGGACGAGCAGTTCGCGGGCCCGCTCGGCGGTCTCGGCGACCGCGACCGTGCCCGAGACCACCACGTACGGTTCGGCGGCCTGCGCGGAGGGGCGGAACCGGGTGCGGTAGCGGTCGATGGCCTCCAGCATCCGGCCCTCGCCGCGCGCGGCGGCGATCACCAGCGGCAGCCCCGCATCGGCGGCCAGGTCCGCGCCCTCGCCGGTGGCCAGGACGAAGGCCGGGACGTGCAGGCCCTCGGCCGGGCGGGCATGCACGCCCCGGTGCACCTGCTGCGACCCGTCGAAGTAGCCGAGCAGCTCTGCCAGCTGGGCGCCGAAGTCCTCCACGGCGCCTTTCTCCCGCCCCAGTGCCCGCCGGACACCGTCGGTGAACCCCACCGACCGCCCGAGCCCCATGTCGATCCGCCCGGGGAAGAGTGCCGCAAGCACCCCGAACTGCTCCGCCACGATCAGGGGTTGGTGGTTGGGCAGCATCACCCCGCCGGTGCCGACCCGGATCCGCGTGGTGGCCGCCGCCACCGCCGAAGCGAGCACGGTGGGCGCCGAGCCGGCCACCCCCGGCACCCCGTGGTGCTCGGAGACCCAGAACCGGTGGTACCCGAGGCGCTCGACCTCGCGGGCGAAGGCCACCGTGTCCCGCAGGGCCCGGGCGGGCTCCTCGCCCTGTCGGGTGCGGGAACGGTCGAGCACGGAGAGCTTCGTCGTGGGTGCGGCGCTGGTCACGTGGGAGGACAACGCCTGCCTTCCGCACGGGCATTCCCGGGCGGCATGCGGCTCAAGAGCCGGCCCCCGGTATTCGGCCCGGGCGCGCGCCCGCCGCCGGGCGGCGGCCCCAGGGCTTGTACACCGACAGGACGACGGCGAACAGGTAGAGCGAGAACGCGATCGCCGGGACGATGACCGCGTTGTAGCGGACGAAGCCGAGCTCGGCCGCCGTGACCGGCCCCGTCGGATGCGCGTCCACGACGCGCACCGCGTCGTGCAGCCGGGCGGTGAGGGCGAAGATCGAGGCCGCCATCGCCCCGAGCGTCAGCCAGAACTTGGTACTCACCCAGTAGTACCGGAACAGGCCCCAGGACGTGCCGAGCCCGAGCACCACCCCGCTCACGAAGGAGAACAGGCTCAGCGGCACCACCAGCGCGTCGCCGAGCATGCCCATCGCCTGGTAGGCGGTGCGCAGCCGGTCGGCGTCCCCGGTCGTCAGTGCCGTCACCGCCAGGATGAGCAGGCAGAGCATCAGCGCCAGCCAGCTCACCGAGGCGACGACGTGCAGCACGACGAGGGCCTTGCGCGCCCTCGGCGGCAAGCGACGATCCGCCGATCGCCGCTTGCCGCCGCCGGCAGCCCTGGGTGTCACGACGGCTCGCGGGGACGAACGCACGGGTACCTCCTTCGAGTCAGGGCCATGAGAACGGCCCTAGACTCTCCCGCCCGCGACTCATCCGGCATCTGGCAGCGGAAGTAACCCTGACTACTCCCGGGCGAGTACGTGACCTCCCCCAGACGAGTAGGAGACGCCTCCCCCAGGAGGACGTCAGGACTGCCCCGAGCTCAGTCGGCCACCGCGAACGGCCCCGGGCTCAGTCGGTCACCGCGAAGCCCCGCGCCGCGCCCAGCCGGTGCAGCGAGTCCTGCCCGGGGATTCCGTCCGCCGCGCCCCCTTCGTAGCCGCAGCGCCGCTGCCAGGCCGCGTACGCGGCGACCGTCCGGCTGCCGAACGAGCCGTCCACCCAGCGCTGGTCGAGCAGCCCCTCGTCCACCAGTGCCTGCTCCACGATCGCCGCCTCGGCCCCGTACGTCCGGTGCCCCTGCTCGGCTCCGGGGTCGGTCCGGGCGGCCGCCACCAGGTGGGCGACGGACACCGTCCGCTGGGCGGGCAGGTAGCCGAGCAGCCGGTTCAGCGAGCCCTCGCCGGGGACGCCGTCCGCCGCCTGGCCGGAGTAGCCGAGACTCGCCTGGTAGTCCGCGTAGTTCTCGGTGTCCGCGTCCGTCCAGTCGGGGCCGGGGCCGGAGCGGTAGTGGGAGCCGAAGCCGCGCGAGACGAGTGCCCGCCCGACCGTCGTTACCTGGTAGCCGTGGGCGCCGTAGCCGTACGGCAGGCCGTTGATGCTGACCTGGTAGCGGGCCGGCGGCTGGTCCGCCGGGGGTGCCGGTTGCTGCTGCGAGGGCGGGGAGTCCCCGGTGCCCGGGCCGGCCGTGAAGTCGGGCCAGGAGCCGGGGTCGGTGTGGTCGTTGAACGGTACGTGGGCGTGCGCGTACCAGCCGCCGCGGGTCTCCCACGTCTGTTCGTCGCGGTGGCTGGAGAAGTCGGTCGGCCGGCCCATCGGCCACACGTCCGGCACGCCCCAGGAGGAGATCCAGGCGTGGATCCGGCCCCAGCCCGCGCACGGGGTGTCGACCAAGCGGGGGTAGACCCGGCCCTGGTAGCGGCAGTAGGGGAAGAACACCGCCTCGATCTGGATCACCACCCGCCCGGCCCGGTTGGTGCGGGTGGGGCTCTGGGTCGGGCTGAGCAGGCTCTTCGAGCGGGAGTCGGCCGGGAACAGCTGGGCGGTGCGGCCGCTGAACGGATCCCAGATCAGGTGCGGCGCGTCGCCGGCGCCGCCTCCGGTGAAGTAGTTCACCAGGTCGTCGTAGGAGCACCAGTCCTGGGGTGCGGCGGCGGTGGCGTTGCGGTCCCAGGTGATGTGTGCGATGGCCTTCGGCGGGTACTGCTGGTCGGTCGGCGCGTGGTCGCCGAGGTCGTGGACCTCGGCGCCGGGAAGCCACAGGTCGGGCATTGCGATCTCCTCCGAACGGCGTGAGGGCATCACTTCCGGTATCGGCAGGTTCGCGTCCCGGATTGACCCCGAGGGCGCGATGAGTCGCGGGGAACCGTGGAGAGCGGCGGTGAACCGCCCTTACTCGTCCGGCCGTTCGACTCTGCGAGGGGCATTTCGTCCTCGCGTGCGAACCGGCACCCGCGCCGGTCCGGCCGACCGCGCGGAGGGGCGCATTCCACCCCGTCAGGGCCTCGCTGTCAATCGTTGACTTCACATGTGGTCTAGTCCACGGTGGTCCGGCGGACCGCCCCAGGCCCGCGCCTGGGCGCACCTGCGCGCCCAACTAGCCATCTTCGCAACGCATCTGACGATCCGACGGAGAGACCCGCGCCATGCAAAGAGTCTGCCTCGCCCTGCCCACCATGCGCCCCTGCCCCGACACCATCACGGAACTCGCCGAGGAGGCGGCCTACGCCGTCGCGAACTTCGGGGTCGAGGTGCACCTCCTCATCGTCGACACCACCGACGCCGCCGAATTCGCGCAGAACGCCGGCGCCGTGTCCGCGCTGGAGCCCACCCCCGGCGTGGCCGTCCACCACCTCGGCGAGGCGCAGCAGCGGCAGTTCCTGCGCCGGGTGGCCGAGCACTCCGGCGCCGCCGACCCCGAACTGCTGCTAGACCTGATGCTCCCGAAGGCCGTCGCGTACGGTTCCTGCGTCAACCGGCTCTTCCTGGGCGCGGCCGCCCTGGGCTGCACCTCGGCGCACCTGCGCAACGACGACGCCGACTTCCAGGTCATCGACGGCCGGAAGGTCTTCCCGATCCACCACGAGCTGCTCTCGATCGGCCGGCCGGCCGGCGAGGCGGTGGCCGGCGTGACCCGCTCCGAGCTCGACCCGGCCGACGCGGACAAGCCGGTGATGCTGGTCAGCGGCTCCTTCATCGGCGAACTCTGCGTGGACATCAGCGAGATCCGCGAGCTGGACCCGGCCGTCTACCGTGACGTGGTGCGCCTGTGGGCCCCGCCGGTGTGGTCGGAGGAGGAGAAGGACGCGATGGTCGACGTCTCCTTCAAGGGCGCCGGCTCCGAGCCGTTCACCGCCGACGACTCCGTCCTCGGCGTGCCCGACATCTGGGACGTCTACATGTGCAACATCGCCCTGGACCACCGGGCCTACGAGGTGCTGCCGCTGCTGCCGTCGATCGAGACCATCGGCAGCGACTACGCCCTGCTGCACGCCATGGTCCACTCCCGGCTGCCCGGCGTCACCCACAACCGCCACATCGTCAACTACTACACGCCCGAGCGCCGTACCGGCCCCGGCTTCCTCGCCTACCAGCTGCGGTTCGTCAAGTTCCTGCTCTCGATGCTGTACCTGTACCCGGTCTACGGCGGGATGATCGACCTCGGCGGCGGGCTGCTGGACGACCGGCACGGGCTGCGGGTCGAGCCGATCCTCGACCTGGTACGGGGCAGCACCGACTGGGACCGCTCCGGGAACGAGCACTGCCTGGACGTCCTGGACCGCTCCTACCGCAAGCTGGGCGGCAAGTACGCCGAGCTCGCGGACGTCGTGGCCGGGCGGCGACAGCAGCTCCTGGACGAGGCGCAGGAGGACGCCGAGCGGTGGGCGGTACTGATGGAAGCCTGGTCGGCGCTGGTCGCCGCCGCCCGCGCGGAGGGGCTGGCCGCCGGCGCGGAGGGAACGCACGCTCGCGCGGCGGGTACGGACGCCGGAGCCGAGGTGCCGGCCCGGTGAGCGAGGACCTCCGGATCCGGCGGCTGGCCGACGGCGACTGGGACGCCGTGGTCGCGCTGGAACACGACGCCTACGCCGCCGACGGCCTGTCGGAGGGACGGGAGGCGCTGAAGTCCCGCGCCCGCAGCTCACCGGAGACCTGCTTCGTGCTGGAGCAGGGCGGCACGGTCCGCGGCTACCTGTTGAGCCTGCCGTACCCGCCACTGAGCTGCCCGGACCTCGCCCGGCAGGAGGACACGGCGTACGAGTCGGACAACCTGCACGTGCACGACCTGGTGATCGCCGAGGAACTGCGCGGCCGGGACGTCGCGCTGGGGTTCATGCGGCACTTCCGGGAGCGGGCGGAGGAGCTGGGCTTCGAGCGGATCTCGATGGTCGCGGTGCGCGGGGCGGATATCCTCCTGCGGCTGCTCGGCTACCGCACGCACCGGGAGGTTGCGGTCCCCGCGTCCTACGGGCGGCGCGCGGTCTACATGTCGATGCCGGTGCGCTGACCCGAGGGGGGCACGCGGACGAACGTTCTCTCGTCCGACCTCGTCCGACTCGCCGGCCGCCGGTCCTGCCGGTCCCGTCGGGTGTCGCCCCGCCTGCCCCACCGGTGCCGGGTTCGTCCGGAAGTGGTTGCGGTTGCGTTCCCGGTCCGTGTCGGAGGGGGTACGAAGTGGCCGCCGATCGGGGATGGTGGAGGCAACGACTCGTGCGGTAGGGGGACTTGCCATGGGGGACGGCCGGGGGATGGTGCCCGACGTCGTGGAAGCGCTGCTGGTGGGCGGGCCGCACCAGGCGGTGGCGGACGTGGTGCGGGCACGGTTGCGGATGGTGCCGGAGGGGGCGCGAGCGCTGGCGGAGGCTGAAGCCGGCCCGAAGGACGTATGGGCGCGAGGGCAGTTGACCGCGGCCGTCGCTCAACTGCTGGCCGCCGACTCGGCGTTCGCGCAGTACCTGGCCACCACGGGGCTGGGGCGGCCCGCCGATCCGCCGACCGTGCACCTGCGGAGCGGGCCGAGCACCGTCCAGCTGCGGACCGGGGCCGAACCGCCGCCGGCCGGCCCGACGACCGTCCAGCTGCGGTTGGGCCCGGTGAACGCCCGGGCCCAGGCCTTCGCGGCCCGCCGGGGCAGCGTCGGGATCGTGGTGGCGCTCGCCCTGGTCCTGATCGCCGCGCTGGTGGCCGTCGGCATCCACCTCGGCTCGCGTCCGCTGATGAAGCCGGGCGGGCCCGGCCTGGCGCACGCCGCGCTGCCGCTGCGCGACCCCGCGCTGGTGCAGGGCGTGCTGCCCGACGCGCGGGCGATGCCGGGCGGGTGGCAGGTGCAGAGCGGGCCGGAGTCCGGGCCGGGTTCGGACGGCGTGGTGCCGTGCCTGCTGCCGGACGCCTGTGGTCAGCAACTCGCCTACGCCACGGTGTGGTTCGGCGAGTCCGGCCTCCAGACCGTGGAGTTCACCGTGGTCACCTTCGCCTCGCCCGAGGCGGCCGCCCGGGCCTTCGACAGCACGCTCGACCGCACCGCCGGCGAGGATTCAGGGGCGGTGCCCCTCCCCCGGATCGGCGACCAGAGCGCCGTCCGGACGAGCGGTTCGTCGGCGGCGGTGGCGCTGGTCCGGGTCGGCGGCGTGCTGCTCCTGGTGCGCGACGCGGGGCCCGGCGCCGCCGTCGCCGCACCGGCGCTCACCGCGTTCGCCCGGCTGGTCGCCGACCGCGCCCAGCAGGCCCAGGACGGCCGTACCCCCGACGCCGCCGCGCGCACCGGGACCTCCTGACGGTCAGGGCTTGTCGAGGTAGGCGAGGACCGCGAGCACCCGCCGGTTGCCGTTCTCGTCGTCGGTGAGCCCCAACTTGCCGAACATCGAGGTGGCGTACTCGCTGATCGCGCTGTCGCTGAGGAACAGCCGCTGCGCGATGGCCTGGCTGGACAGCTCCTCCGCCATCAGGCCGAACACCTCCGACTCGCGCTCGGCGAGCCGGTCGAGCCGACGGTTCGAGGGGGCGGAGGACACCAGCACGGCGATGACGGTCGGGTCCATGGCGGTGCCCCCGTGCGCCCAGGCCCCGCACCGCCGGTGCCCAGGCCCCGCACCGCGGTGGCGGCGGGTCGTCGCCCGAATGCATGTATCGCTCTCTTGACTGGCGTCATCGAAGCGCCATACTGGCCTGACTCCCCGCCTGCACGATGAGGTGCCCGCCCATGGAGCTATCCCCCTCAGCGCACGTGGACACGTTCTGTCGAGACCACCTCCCGCCCTTTGAGCAGTGGCCCGAACTCCTCTTCGACCTACCGGAGTTGGCCTATCCCGACCGCCTGAACTGCGCGGCCGCCCTGCTCGACGACACCATCGCCCGCCTCGGCCCCGACCGCCGCTGCCTGCTCACCCCCACCGAGCAGTGGTCGTACGGCGAACTGCGCGACCACACCGACCGGATCGCCCGCCTGCTGACCGAGGACCTCGGCCTCGCCACCGGCAACCGGGTGCTGCTGCGTGGCCCCAACACCCCCTGGCTGGCCGCCTGTTGGCTCGCCGTCCTGAAGGCCGGCGGGGTGGCCGTCACCACCATGCCGCTCCTGCGCGCCACCGAGCTGACGGCGCTGACCGGCGTCGCGCAGCCCGTCCTGGCCCTCTGCGACCACCGGTTCCTGGACGAATTGCAGCAGGCACGGACCCCCGGTCTGCGCGTCCTCGCCTACGGCGGCCACGGCCCCGAGGACGTCACCGTGCGCTGCGCCGCCAAACCGCCCGGCTTCACCGCAGTCCCGACCGCCGCCGACGACGTCGCCCTGATCGCCTTCACCTCCGGCACCACCGGCCGCCCCAAGGCCACCCTGCACTTCCACCGCGACGTCCTCGCCAACGCCGACACCTTCTCCCGCCACCTGCTCCGCCCCACCCCCGACGACCTCTTCGCCGGCACCCCGCCGCTCGGCTTCACCTTCGGCCTCGGCGGCCTGCTGGTCTTCCCGCTGCGAGCCGGCGCCGCCAGCCTGCTCCTGGAGCAGGCCACGCCCGAGCAGCTGGCCGAGCAGGTCCGGGAGCACCGGGTGAGCGTGCTGTTCACCGCGCCGACCGCCTACCGGGCGGTCCTGGCCGCCGGGTTTGCCGACCGGCTGGCCGGGGTGCGGCGCTGCGTCTCGGCGGGTGAGCCGCTGCCGGCCGCCGTCTGGCGGGCCTTCCACGCGGCCACCGGGCAGCGGCTGATCGACGGCATCGGTGCGACCGAGCTGCTGCACGTGTTCATCTCGGCCGCCGACGGGGACGTCCGCCCCGGCTCCACCGGCAGGCCAGTCCCCGGCTACCGCGCCGCGATACTGGACGGCCAGGGCCGCCCGGTGCCGGACGGCGAGCCCGGGCTGCTCGCGGTCAAGGGCCCGACCGGCTGCCGCTACCTGGACGACGAGCGCCAGCTCGGCTACGTCCGGGACGGCTGGAACCTCACCGGCGACACCTACGTCCGCGACCGGGACGGCTACTTCTGGTTCCAGGCCCGCAACGACGACATGATCGTCTCGGCCGGCTACAACATCGCCGGGCCCGAGGTGGAGCAGGCGCTCGCGGCCCACCCGGACGTCGCCGACTGCGCGGTGGTCGGCGCGCCGGACGAGCGGCGCGGCAGCGTGGTCAAGGCGTACGTGGTGCTGCGCGCGGGCGTGCCCGCCGGGCCGGACACGGCGCGCCTGCTCCAGGACCACGTCAAGCGCACCATCGCGCCGTACAAGTACCCGCGGGTGGTCGAGTTCGTCGCCGGGCTGCCGCGCACCGCGACCGGCAAGCTGCACCGCGCCGAGCTGCGGCGGCTGGCCTCGCTCAGCCCGGCCAGCGTCACCGTCGAGCGCCGGGTCGAGTGGTCGGACACCGACGCGGCCGGGCACTACCACTTCTCCGCCGTGCAGCGCTGGGCCGAGGCGGCGGAGGCGGCACTGCTGCGCCGGCTCGGGCTCGCGGAGCTGTTCGGGCGGATCCCCCGGGTGCACTTCGAGGCGGACTACCGCGAGCGGCTCTGGTTCGGGGACGTGGTCCGCACCGAGCTCCGGGTGGTCCGGGTCGGCGGCTCGTCGCTGCACTACGCCTTCGAGGTGCACGGCCCGCACGGGCTGGCCGCGAGCGGGCGGATGTCGGTGGTGAACGCCGCGCCGCACACCGAGGGCGCCGAGCCGTGGCCCGCGCAGGTGCGCCGCACGCTGACCGAGTCCGGGCCGCAGCAGCCGGAGGTGGTCGCATGACGGGCCCCGGCACCCGGGCGCGCCGGATCGCCGTGATCGGCGCCGGCCCCGGCGGTCTCTACTTCGCCGCCCTGGCCAAGCGGCTGGCCCCCGACCGGGACGTCACCGTCTTCGAACGGGACGGCCGGGAGGACGAGTTCGGCTTCGGCGTGGTCTTCTCCGACGAGACCCTGGACGGCATCGCCCAGGCCGATCCGCGGGTCTTCGCCGCGATCGGCGCCGAGTTCGCCCGCTGGAGCGACATCGACGTCCGGTACGCGGGCCGGGTGCGCACCAGCGGCGGCCACGGCTTCGCCGCCCTGGACCGCAACCGGCTACGCGCCATCCTGCGGCAGCGCTGCGCCGAGCTTGCGGTGGACGTGCGCTACCGCACGCCCGCCCCGCCCGTCGAACGGCTCGCCGCCGAGTACGACCTGGTGGTGGCCGCCGACGGCATCCACTCCGGCACCCGGGCGGCGTACCCGGACACCTTCCGCACCGAGCTGGACGCGCGGCACTGCCGCTACATCTGGCTCGCCACCGACAAGGTCTTCGAGGCCTTCACCTTCATCGTCGAGCAGTTCGACTTCGGCGTGCTGCAGGTGCACGCCTACCCGTACAGCGCCACCCGCTCCACCTTCATCGTCGAGATCGGCGAGGACGCCTGGCGCCGGGCCGGCTTCGAGGCCTTCGCCGCACAGGAGTTGGCGCGCGGGCAGAGCGACGTGGCGAGCGTCCGGCGCTGCGCGGACCTGCTCGCCGGCCACCTGGACGGCCACCGGCTGATCCCCGACGCCTCCCGCTGGATCCGGTTCACCACGGTGCGCAACGCCTGTTGGCGCCACCGCAACGTGGTGCTGCTCGGTGACGCCGCGCACTCCGCGCACTTCTCGATCGGCTCGGGCACCAAGCTGGCGCTGGAGGACGCCCTCGCACTGGCCGCCGCGCTGGGCGAACAGCCGTCCCTGGACGAGGCGTTGGCCGCGTACGAGGCCGAGCGGCGCCCGGTGGTGGAGTCCACCCAGCGCGCCGCGCAGGCCAGCCTGGAGTGGTTCGAGACGGTCGGGCGGCGCACCGGGCAGGGCGTCGACCAGTTCGCCTTCAACCTGCTCACCCGCAGCCGCCGCGTCACCTACGGCAACCTGCGGGCCCGCGACGCCGCCTTCGTGGACGCCGTGGACACCGTCGTCGGCGGCTCGCCCGGCGTGCCGCCGATGTTCCGGCCGCTCAAACTGGGCGCGCTGGAGCTGCGCAACCGCATCGTGGTGCCGCCACTCGCGACCTTCACCTCCCCCGACGCGCTGCCCGGCACCTTCGACCGGGCCCAGCTGACCGCGCACGCGCTCGGCGGCGCGGGCCTGGTCCTCGCCGGGATGACCGCCGTCAGCCCCGAGGGCCGGGCCACCGACCGCTGCCCGGGCCTGTGGACCGACCACCAGGAGCAGGCCTGGCGCGAACTCGTCCGGGCCGTCCGGGCGGTGAGCGACACCCCGCTCGGCATCCAGCTGACCCACGCCGGACGCCGGGGCGCCACCGCCGCCCCCGGACCGGACGGCATCGGCCGCCCGCTCGCCGAGGGCTGGCCGCTGCTCGCCGCCTCGGCGACCCCCTGGGACGCCGGCAGCCCGGTGCCGCGCGAGGCCGCCGAGGCCGACCTGGCCGCCGTCACGGCGGACTTCGCGGCCGCCGCCGGGCGCGCCGCGCGGGCCGGATTCGACGTGCTGGAGCTGCAGTTCGGCCACGGACACCTGGTCTCCTCCTTCCTCTCCCCGCTCACCAACCGCCGCACCGACCGCTACGGCGGCCCGCTCGCCCACCGGCTGCGGCTGCCGCTGGAGGTGCTGACGGCGGTGCGCGCCGCCTGGCCGGCCGGGCGGCCGCTGCTGGTGCGGATCTCGGCGAGCGACTGGGCGCCCGGCGGCACCACCGAGGCCGAGGCCGTGGCGATCTGCCGCGCTCTCGCCGAGGCCGGCGCCGACGCGGTGGACGTCTCCACCGGCGAGGTCGTCGCACACCAGCGGCCGCCGTACGGACGCGGCTACCAGACGCCCCTCGCCGAGCTGGTCCGCACCGCCACCGGCCTGCCGACCGTCGCGGTCGGTGCGATCTCCGGTCCCGACGACGCCAACTCCGTCCTGCTCGCCGGGCGGGCCGACCTGGTCGCGGTCGGCCGGGCCCAGCTGTACGACCCGCTCTGGACGCTGCACGCCGCCGCCGAGCAGGGCTACACCGGGCCTGGCGCCCGCTGGCCCGGGCCCTGGCGGGCGGGCAGCCGCCGACCGCCCGGCCCGGGCGCCGACCGGGTCGCCCCGCGCCTGCACCTGCTGCGCGAACCGCCCGCGCCGGTCCACCGCCGCTGGTTGCCGCCCCTGCCCGAGGAGTGACGAGGACCATGCCCCACCTGCCCCGATTCACCGCCGCCGCCGTGCAGGCCGCTCCCGTTTACCTGGATCCGGCCGCCACCGTCGACAAGGCCGTCGCGCTGATCCAGGAGGCGGCCGCCCACGGCGCCGAACTCGTGGTCTTCCCCGAGGTGTTCGTCCCCGGCTACCCGTACTGGAACTGGACCATGAACCCGGTGCAGGGCTCGCCCTGGTACGAGCGCCTGTACCGCGCCGCCGTGGACGTGCCCGGCCCGTACGTCGACACCCTGCGCGCCGCCGCCCGGCAGGCCGGCGTGGTGCTGGTGATCGGCGTCAACGAGCGCGGCCGGCACAGCCTCGGGGTGCTGTACAACACCCTGCTGATCATCGACGCGGACGGCGAACTGCTCAGCGCGCACCGCAAGTTGGTGCCCACCTGGGCCGAGAAGCTGACCTGGACCCAGGGCGACGGCAGCACCCTGAAGGTGCACCGCACCCCCGTCGGCCCGCTCGGCGCGCTCGCCTGCGGCGAGAACACCAACACCCTGGCCCGCTTCACCCTGCTGGCCCAGGGCGAACTCGTCCACGCCGCCGCCTACATCGCGCTGCCGGTGGCCCCCGAGGACTACGACATGGCGGAGGCGATCGCGCTGCGCGCCGCCGCCCACTGCTTCGAGGGCAAGCTGTTCACGGTGGTCTCCTGCTCCACCATCTCGCCCGAGATCGTGGACCTGATCGCCGGCGAGGACCAGCAGGTCCGCAAGCAGTTCACCCGCCCGCGCAGCGCCCTGTCCGGGATCTTCGGCCCGGACGGCCGCGCCGTCACCGAGCCGCTGGTGGACGAGGAGGGCATCGTCTACGCCGAGATCGACCTCGGCCGCTGCATCCAGCCCAAGCAGATGCACGACATCGTCGGCCACTACAACCGCTTCGACGTGTTCCGGCTGCACGTGGACGACCGCCCGCTGCGGCCCCTGGTGTTCCCCGAGGAGGAGTCATGACCGGTCAGAGCCACCACGACGACGGCCGGATCGGCCGCTCGAGGGTCACCGACAGCCCCGAACTGCTGGCCTACTACGAGGAGTTGGCCAAGCACCAGGCCGGGGCACTGTGGACGGTGGCGAACGAGATCGAGCCCTGGTACCCGCAGCCCAGGTCCGTCCCGGTGCTCTGGCGCTACACGGACCTGCGCCCGCTGGTGCGCAAGGCGCTGCCCCTGGTGAAGGCCGACGACGCCGGCCGCCGGGTGGTGATGCTGGTCAACCCCGGCCGCCGCGAACTGAGCGCCGCCGTCGGCCTGTTGTACACCGGCCTGCAGATCATGGGCCCCGGCGAGGCGATGACCGCGCACCGCCACCAGGCCTCCGCCCTGCGCTTCGTCCACGAGGGCACCGGCGCGTGGACGGTCGTGGACGGGCAGAAGCTCAAGGTCGGCCCGCGCGACTTCGCCATCACGCCGAACAACACCTGGCACGAGCACGGCAACGAGGCCGACGACGCCCCGGTGATCTGGCAGGACGGCCTGGACATCCCGCTGGTCAACACCCTCGACGCCAACTTCTACGAGGTCCACCCGGAGCTGTACCAGCGCCCCGGCCCGGTGGTGAACTCCTCGCTGCTCAGCTACGGCGGCAACCTGCTGCCGTACGGCGTCGAGAAGTGGACCCGGCCGTACTCGCCGCTGCTCGGCTGGCCCTGGGAGCCCAGCTACCACGCGCTGTGCCGACTCGCCCGCGCCGGCGAGGGCTCGCCCTACGACGGCGTGGTCATGGAGTACACCAACCCGGTCACCGGCGGCCCGGTGATGCCGACCATGGCCGCCCACCTGCAACTGCTGCGCCCCGGCCAGGCCACCCGCGCCCACCGGCACACCGGGTCGGTGGTCTACACGGCGGCCAAGGGGCGAGGCGTCTCGGTGGTCGCCGGGCAGCGCTTCACCTGGCAGCAGGGAGACATCTTCGTCGTCCCGTCCTGGGCCTGGCACGAGCACGCGAACCCCCACCAGGGCGAGGACGCCGTCCTGTTCTCCTTCAACGACTTCCCGGTGATGCACGCGCTCGGCCTCCACCGCGAGGAGGCCTACCCGGACCACGACGGGCACCAGCCCGCCGCCACCTGACCGCCCTCTCCAGCCAGGAGCCCACTGCCATGCACCTGTTGACCTACTGCACGGACGGCGACGACACCCCGCACCTCGGCGCGCTGCTCGCCGGGGACCGGGTCGCCGACCTCACCGCCCTGGCGGCCGACGCCGGGGCCGAACTGCCGCCCGACCTCCTCGGGCTGATCCGCGGCGGGGAGTCGGCCCTGGCCACCGCGCGCGACCTGCTCGCCGGGGCACCGGTCACCCGCCCGCTCGCCGAGGTCTCGCTGTGCGCGCCGCTGCGCCCCGGCAAGATCGTCGGTGTCGGCCTCAACTACGTGGAGCACGTGGCCGAGTCGCACCGCACCCTGGACACCGAGCGCGAACTGCCCGACCGGCCGGTGCTGTTCTGCAAGCCGTCCACCGCCGTCACCGGCCCGGGCCGGCCGATCCGGCACAACGCGAACCTCACTAAGCAGCTCGACTGGGAGTGCGAACTCGCCGTGGTGATCGGTGCACCCGCCTTCCAGGTCGCCGAACGGGACGCCCTGCGGCACGTGTTCGGCTACAGCATCGTCAACGACATCAGCGCCCGCGACCAGCGCCGCGCCGGGCAGTGGTTCTTCTCCAAGGGCCAGGACAGCTACGCGCCCTTCGGCCCGGTCGTGGTGACCTCCGACGAGATCCCCGACCCGCAGCGGCTCGACCTGTCGCTGAAGGTCAACGGCGAGCTGCGGCAGGACTCCAACACCCGCCACATGCTGTTCGGCGTCGCCCGGCTGATCGCCGACATCTCCTCCGGCGTCACCCTGGAGCCGGGCGACGTGATCGCCACCGGCTCGCCCTCGGGTGTCGGCGCCGGGATGGTGCCGCCGCAGTTCCTGCAGCCCGGCGACCTGGTCGAGGCCACCATCGAGCGGATCGGCACGCTCGCCAACCCCGTGATCGACGCCCGCTGAGAGGAGCGCCCGCTGATGCCGACGTACCGGATCGGCCAGATCGTCCCGAGCTCCAACGTCACCATGGAGACCGAGGTGCCCGCCTTGCTGCGGGCCCGCGAGGCGGTCGCCCCCGAACGGTTCACCTTCCACTCCAGCCGGATGCGGATGACCAGGGTCACCCCCGAGCAACTGCGGGCCATGGACGGCGAGTCCGACCGCTGCGCCGCCGAGCTCTCGGACGCCCGGGTGGACGTGATCGGCTACGCCTGCCTGGTCGCGGTGATGGCCACCGGCCCCGGCTACCACCGCGAGGCCGAGCGGCGGCTGCACCGGCGCACCGTCGAGAACGGCGCACCCGCCCCCGTGGTCACCAGCGCCGGCGCCCTGGTCGCCGGGCTGCACGCGCTCGGGGCCAGGAAGGTCGTGATGGTCACCCCGTACCTGCGGCCCCTGGCCCGGACGGTGGTCGACTACCTCGCCGAGGAGGGCATCGACGTGCTCGACCACGCCGCCCTGGAGATCGCCGACAACCTCGACGTGGCCGCCCACGACCCGGCCCGGCTGCCCGCCGTCGCCCGCGGCCTCGCGCACGCCGACGCGGACGCCGTGGTGCTCTCCGCGTGCGTGCAGATGCCCTCGCTGTCCGCCGTCGAGGAGGCCGAGCAGCAGCTGGGCAAGCCGGTGGTGTCGGCCGCCGTCTGCACCGCCCACCAGCTGCTCCGCGCCCTCGGCCTGCCCGCCTTCGCGCCCGGGGCTGGGCACCTGCTCTCCGGCGCCTACGCGGAGGCCTGACCCTCCCGGACCACCGCTATGATCACCACCGGTCACCGGGTGGCCACCATTCGCCGGGGAGGAGCGCCCACGCATGTCGGAGAGCACGCCCCGGCCGAGTTCCCTGATCCACACCGTCTACGGCGAGTTCGTCCGCCGCCTCGGCGGCTGGATATCCATCGCGGACCTGATCGCGCTGATGGCCGAACTGGCCGTCGACGGACCGGCCGTCCGCTCGGCGACGTCCCGGCTGAAGAAGGCCGGCACCCTGCTCCAGGAACGCCGTGGGGGCACCGGCTACCGGCTCGCCCCCGCGATGGAGCCGGTCTTCGAGGAGGGCGACCGCCGGATCTTCCACAGCCTGGAACCCGCCGAACTCTCCGACGGCTGGGTGGTGGCGGTCTTCTCGGTGCCCGAGTCCGAGCGCGCCCACCGCCACCAGCTGCGCTCCCGGCTGAGCTGGCTCGGCTTCGGCAACGCCGCCCCCGGCGTCTGGCTCGCGCCCGCCCGGCTGCTGCCGGACGCCCGCCGCCTGCTGGAGCGCCTGGGGCTGAGCGCCTACGTCCACCTGTTCCTCTCCGCCGAGTACGCCGGCTTCGCCGATCTGCGGACGGCGGTGGCGAGTTGGTGGGACCTCCCGGCGATCGAGGCGCAGTACGCGGCCTTCACCGACGCCTGGCGGCCGGCCGCCGAGGAGTTGCGCGGGCAGCCCCGGATCGACCCGGCCGAGGCGTTCCGCGCCTACGTGCCGATGCTCACCCAGTGGCGCCGCCTGCCCTACCTGGACCCGGGCCTGCCCGCGCAGCTGCTGCCCGCCGACTGGAACGCCGTCCCGGCCCGCGCGGTCTTCACCGAGTTGCACGGGCTGCTCGCCGAGCCCAGCCTGCGCCACGTCGGGAAGGTCACCGGGCTGTCCGACCCCCAGGAGCCGCAATGACCGACCACGTCCCCGCCGACCTGCTGATCCGGGCCGCCGCCGTGCACACCCTCGTCCCCGGCGAGCCGCCGCAGCGCGCGATCGCCGTCACCGGCGGCCGGATCACCGCCCTGTCCGCCGACCCGGACGGCCTGGACGCCCTGGTCGGACCGGCCACCGAGGTCGTGGACGCCCCGGCCGCGACCGTGCTGCCCGCCTTCGACGACACCCACACCCACCTGGTGCTGGCCGCGCAGAGCGTCCACGGCGTGCCCGTCCACCGCGCCCGCGACCTCGCCGGGTTCCTCGCCCTGATCCGCGAGCGCGCCGCCCGTACGCCCGCCGGGCAGTGGATCCACACCACGGTCAACTGGCAGGAGGTGCTGCTGGCCGAGCAACGGCTGCCCACCACCGAGGAGTTGGACGGCGCCACCACCGACCACCCCGTCCTGGTGCGCCGCGGCGCGTACAACCTGGTCCTCAACTCGGCCGCGCTGCGCCTCGCCGGGATCACCGAGGCGACCGAGGCGCCGTCCGGCGGCGTGATCGAGCGCGACGAGCGCGGGCGGCTCACCGGCCGGCTGATCAACCGGGCGGTCGAGCTGGTCGAGCGGGTCCTGCCACGCCCCACCCCCGCCGAGCGGATCGACGGCCTGCGCGCCGCCTCCGCCGACTACGCCGCCACCGGGATCGGCACCGTCCGGGACTGCCTCGTCCCGGTCGAGGACCTCGACGTCCTGGCCGCGGCCCGCGCCGAGGGCGCCCTCGCCGTCCGGGTCCGGGCGCTGGTCTCCGGCTTCGCCGCCCGGACGCCCGAGCAGGTGGACGCGCTGCTGGACCGGATGGACGCATGGCGCACCGCCGGCCGGGACGACGACCGACTGCGCCTGTGGGGCGTCAAGTTCGGCATCGACGGCGGCTTCGAGGCCGGCGCGCTGGAGGAGCCGTACCAGGGGCAGCCGTGCTACCACGGCCGGCTGCTCTGGGAGCCCGCCGAACTGCTCGCGGCGGTGGACCGGGTGGTCGGGCGCGGCTGGCGGGTCGGCGTGCACGCCTGGGGCGACCGCGGCCTGCGCGTCCTGCTGGACGTCTTCGAGCAGGTGCTCAAGGGCCGCCCCGGTCTGCCGCCCGGCACCCTGGTGGTCGAGCACGGCGGCCTGGCCCGCCCCGCCCAGCGGGCCCGGGCGATCGCGCTCGGCATCCCCGTGACCGTCCAGCACCCGCTGCTGCACGACGGCGCGCTCGCCCAGCAGCGCGCCTGGGGCGAGGAGCGCACGGCCGCGCTCTTCCCGCTGCGCGCCTGGCTGGACGAGGGCGCGCTGCTCACCGGCGGCTCCGACTTCCCGGTCGGCCCGTACGGCGCGATGGTCTCGGTGTGGGGCATGACGACCCGGGGCACCACCGCCGGGGTGGTCGGCCCGGAGCACGCGATCGAGCGGGCCGAGGCGGTCGCGCTGCACACCGTGAACGCCGCCCGGCTGACCGGCGAGAGCGATGTCCGCGGCAGCCTGCGGCCGGGGGCGTTCGCCGACCTCACGATGTGGCCGCTCGACCCGCTGGCCTGCCCGGCGGACGCGCTGCGCACGCTCCTGCCGACGCGGACGGTGGTCAACGGCCGTACCGTCCACCGCGCCTGACGTCTCGTCAGGCGGAGACCAGCTCCCGCAGGTCGATGCCGCGGTGCAGTGCGCGCAGATCC
The DNA here is from genome assembly GCF_055664045.1 of Kitasatospora sp. NPDC023385. Classification (NCBI taxonomy): domain Bacteria; kingdom Bacillati; phylum Actinomycetota; class Actinomycetes; order Kitasatosporales; family Streptomycetaceae; genus Kitasatospora; species Kitasatospora sp. NPDC023385. Next base: position 165,255 of record NZ_JBVOOL010000013.1, read on the forward strand.
TCGTGCAGCGCGGACTGCGGGACGACGAGCACGCCGCAGCGCGCCCGGTCGAGGCAGTGCCGGGTGACCGAGCGGCGCATCAGCCGACGCAGCCCGGTGCACCGACCGCCCTGCTCCCCGGCGCTGACCACCAGCAGGTCGTCCGGGCGGTCGGCGAGCCCGGTCAGCACCGCACCGGCCTCGCCGCGCACCACCAGCGGCCGCACCGGCACCCCGACCGGGAGGCCGCCGAACGCCTGCTCCAGGGCGCTCGCCATCCGGGCGTCGGCGAGGTCCTGCCAGGCGCGGAGCAGCGGCGGGCACGGTCGCGCCCGGTAGCCGGTCTCGCCGCCGACCGGCGTCCAGGCGAGCACCGGGACCAGCACGGCCTGCCGGGCCCTGGCCTCCTCCGCCGCCCGATGCAGGGCGGTGAGGCTGTGCAGTGAGCCGCTGACTCCGACGATGACGCGGGCGCCGTCCGACATGATCCTTCGCTTTCCGATACCAGGCTGCTTGAATGTCTGGGATTATGCTGCCACATCCCGCGCATGGCCTACAAATCGAAGGCATTAACTGAATATCGCCTTGCATCAACAGACGTCGCCCGCCACCTGGGCCGTCGACCGACGGGCGCTCCCAGGGCAACCCCGGGGCACAATGTTCGAGCATCTGTTCGAATGAAGGCGTACGCTGGCCTCATGCACGGCATCCTCCCGCTCCAGCCCTCGCTGTTCGACGACGCGGACCGCGACGGCATCCGCCTCGGCCCGCTCGACGGCCTGCGGCGGCAGGTGCTCGGCGACGGCGCCTGGCTGGACGTGCTGCCGGGGTGGCTGCACGGCGCGGACGAACTGTTCGAACAGCTGGCCGCCACCGTGCCCTGGCGGGCCGAACGCCGCGAGATGTACGAGCGGACGGTCGACGTCCCGCGTCTGCTGGCCTCGTACCCGGCGGACGCCGAGCCGCCGCACCCGGTGCTCGGACAGGCCCGGACGGCGCTGAGCCGGCACTACGCGGACGAGCTGGGCGAGCCCTTCCGCACCCTCGGCCTCTGCTACTACCGGGACGGCCGGGACAGCGTGGCCTGGCACGGCGACCGGATCGGGCGCGGCGCCCGTGAGGACACCATGGTGGCGATCCTCTCCGTCGGCGAGCCGCGCACCCTGGCGCTGCGGCCGCGGTTCGGCGGCGGCACGGTCGTCCGCCGCCCGCTCGGCCACGGCGACCTGGTGGTGATGGGCGGCTCCTGCCAGCGCACCTGGGAGCACGCGATCCCCAAGACCGCCCGCCCGGTGGGCCCGCGGATCAGCATCCAGTTCCGGCCGCACGGCGTCGCCTGAAGCCCCCCGGCTGACTGTCGGTCACGGCCGTTAGGGTGCTGCCATGAGTTCCTTCCTGACCGTGTACCTGGTCGATCCCGCAGAGCTGCGTGCCCGTGTCGGCAGCGGGGACGACGGGATGCTCGACGAAGCCCTCGCCCAGCTCGGCGACTCCCTCGACCACTCCGACGAGGAGTTCGCCGACCTGATCGAGGACGGCGCCCCCACCGCCCGGGAGGCGCTGCGCGCGGTGGTGCACGGCGGCCCCTTCAGCGAGGACGAGGACTACGCCGCCCAGTACGGCTACGCGTACCGGCGCCTGTGCTCGGCGTTCGGACTGCCCCTCGACGACCGCTCCTTCGGCCCCTTCCGGGGCAGCTGGCTGGACGTGGTCGACGAGGGCCTGCGGGCCTACGGGGTCACCGCCGTCTCGGTCGCGGGCTTCTCCTACGGTGGCGGTCTGCCCGACGGCCTCCCGCACACGTACGTGCCCTCCTGCGCGGAGTGGTCGCCCGAGCAGTGCCGGCAGGCGCTGCGACAGGTCGAGCAGGCCGAGAGCGAGGGCCGCGCCCCGTCGCCGGAGCGCGAGGTGGCTCGGGCCGTCGAGGAGGTCGTGGAATGGCTCCGCACGGCGGGGCGGTACCCGGGATCCGGTGTCATCGGATTCGTCTCCTGACGACCCGGGGCACCCGGGCCGGCCGTGCCGTTGGTCCTTGACCGTGCCGGCCCTCACTCCTTCACCGCGCCCGCCAGTCCGGACACCAGCTTGCGCTGCACCGCGATGAAGAAGACCAGCACCGGCACGGTCATCAGCGTGGACGCCGCCATGATGCCGCCCCAGTCGTTCTCGTCCGGCTTGAAGAACACCAGCAGCGCTGAGGGCAGCGTCTGGTTCTGGGTGGCGCTGATGATGAAGGTCTTGGCGAAGACGAAGTCGTTCCACGCCGCGATGAAGGAGAACACGCTGGTCGCGGCGAGGCCCGGCGCCACCAGCGGCAGCAGGATCCGCCACAGGATGCGGGTGCGGCTCGCGCCGTCGATCTGCGCGGCCTCCTCGATCGAGACCGGCACGGCGGCGACGAAACCGCGCATCATCCAGATCCCGAACGGCAGCGAGAACGCCAACTGCACCAACACCAGCGAGGCCAGGGTGTTCAGCCCGATGCCCGGGGCGAACTGCCCGGCGTCGCGGAACAGGAAGAACAGCGGGATCGTCAGCGCCTCGACCGGGATCATCTGGGCGATCAGGAACATCACCATGACGGTGGTGCGGAACCTGAACCGGAACCTGGTCACGGCCACCGCCGCCAGGAAGACCACCACCGCCGAGAGCACCACCACCGACAGCGCGACCACCAGGCTGTTCACGAAGTACCGCCCGAAGCCGTCCACGCTGAGCACCCGGCGGAAGCTCTCCACCGTGGGGTGGGCCGTCCACGGCTGCGGGTCCAGGGACTGCACCTCGCCCTTGGGCTTGAAGGCCGAGAGCACCATCCAGAAGATCGGGAAGGCGGTGACCACGGCCACCGCGACCGCACCGGTGTTGGCGGCGAGCCGCCACCGGCCGCGGGTGTTCCGAAGGGAGTTCACAGCTCGTTCCCCGTCCGTCGCAGGGTGCGGATGTACAAGGCCGTCGGGATCACCAGGACCAGCAGCATGATCACGCTGAGCGCGGCGCCCAGCCCGTACTGCGAGGAGGCGAACGCCTTCTGGTACGCGTACACGTTGAGCACCAGGTTCTGGCCGGCGATGCCGCCGCCCTCGGTCATCACGTAGATCTGCGTGAACACCTTGAAGTCCCAGATCACCGACTGGATGACCACGATGGTCAGGATCGGCCGCAGCATCGGGGCGGTGATCCGGCGGAAGGTGTTCCAGGTGCCGGCGCCGTCCAGGGCGGCCGCCTCCAGGACCTCCTCCGGGATGGCCCGGATGCCCGCGTACAGGGTGACCATCACGAACGGGAAGGAGTGCCACACCACGACGGCACCGACGATCAGGAACGCCGTCCACTTGTCGTAGAACCAGTTGAACTCGTGGAAACCGGAGAGCCCCAGCCGCTCCAGGGTGTGGTTGACCAGGCCGAGGTTGGTGTCGAACAGGAAGCTCCACACCGTCGAGCCGGTCATCGCCGGCGCCGCCCAGGCGGCCATCGCCGCGGTGGTCAGCACCAGCCGCGGCCGGCGGCCGACCCTGGTGAGCAGCACCGCGAGGGAGGCGCCGACGACCAGGGTGGCGAGCACGCAGAACGCGGCGAAGCCGATCGTCTGCAGCAGCACCGTCCAGAACTGGGCGTCCGCCAGGATCTTCGCGTAGTTGCCGAAGCCGACGAAGGAGGTCGGGGCGCCGCCGGACGCCTGGGCCTGCCCGAAGTCCAGCACGGACAGCAGTCCGAGCTGGTAGATCGGGTAGGCGACCAGCGGGATCAGGATGACCGCGGCCGGCAGGAGCAGCAGCAGCGGGGGCAGGCGGCGCCGGCCGCCCGGGGGTGCGGCCGGCCCGCTGCCCCGACGACGCCCCGGGGGGGAGGGCGGCGCCGCCGGGGCGGTCGTCGTGGATGCGGACACGTGCGGGACCTGCTCTCTGTCGCGGGTCGGGAGTGCGACGGCCGTCAGTGCACGACCGGCAATGCACGACCGTCAGTGCGCAGCCGTCAGTGCGCGGCGAAGGCCGAGTTGATCTGCGCCGCGGCGTCGCCGGAGGCCTTGGCCACGTCGGTCTTGCCGGTGACGACCTGCTGCAGCATCGTCGGGATCACCGCCTGGGCGTCGATCTGCGCCCACGCCTGGTCGAGTGGGACGAACCTGGTGCCGGCCGCGATGGTGTCGGTGAACGGCTTCAGGAAGGCGTCCTTCGCCCCGACGTCGGCGCTGACGGACTTGAGGGTCGGCAGGTTCCCCATCGCGTCGTACATCCGCTCCTGGTACGCCGGGCTCGCCAGCAGTTCGGCGAACTCTACGGCGAGCGTGCGGTGTTCGGCCGCCTTCAGCACGCCCAGGTTGTTGCCGCCCGCGAAGGCGGGGGCGATCGAGCCGGCCTTCTCGCCGGGCAGCGGCACCACGCCGTACCTGCCCTTGGCCGCGCCCGCGTCCACCTTGCCGCGGTTGGAGTTGAGCAGGATCGCCATCGCCGACTTGCCGGCCGCGAACAGGTCGACGGTCTTGCCGCCGGTGAGGTCCGCGCACTGCTGTGCCGGGCAGCCGTCCGGGCCGAACAGGTCGGTGTAGCGCTTGATCCCGGCCTGTGAGGCGGGCGAGTCGATGGCCGCCTTGAACGCGGCACCGTCCTTGGCGGCGATGTCTCCGCCGCCGTCCCGGACGAACGGCAGCGCGGCGAAGGTGTACTTGCCGCCGACCGCGATGCCGAAGGTGTCCGGGTGCGCGGCGTGGATCTTCCGGTTGGCGGCGACCAGTTCGGCGTACGAGGTCGGCGGGGTGAGCCCGGCCTCGGTGAACAGGTCGGTGCGGTAGTACAGCGCGCGCACGCCGACCCACCACGGCAGTCCGTAGGTCTTGCCGTTCAGCACCGCGGTCCTGGCGATCGCCGGGTCGAGGTCGCCCTTGGACTGCCACGTGTCCAGCTCGGCGCCGATGTCGGCGAGGCCGCCGGCGGCGACGTAGCCGGGCAGGTCGGTGTTGCCGAACTCGACCAGGTCGGGGGCGCTGTTGGGGTCGTTGAACGCGCCCTTCATCTTGGCCGCGCGGGCGGAGGCGTCGGTGTCGATGTACGTGACGTCGACCGTGACGCCCTGGTGGGAGGACTGGAACTCGCTCACGGCCTTGGCGATCACGGCCTCCTTGGCCGTGTTGCCCGCCTCGTTGTACAGCCAGACCCGCAGCGTCCCGGTCCGGGCGTCGCCGGCCCTGCCGCCCGCCGGCGTGGCGGTGCCCGGGGCACAGGCGGTCGCTGCCAGGCAGCCGGTGGCGAGCAGGGCGGCCGCGGCGGTTCGTCCGATGAGTCGCATGGGTGGAGACCTCCCCTCCCGACAGCTGCCGCCGAGACGTGCGCCGTCGGGGGCGGGGCACGTCGAAGCAGGCCCTGACCGGGGCCGGTGGTGGGTGAAGTGGGTGGGGTGCGGGCAGGACGCAGCGCTCGGGTGGGGCGACGTCGCCTGCTCGATGGCAGGGACGTTAGGCGGGGGCCATCGGCGCCAACAAGAGGGAGTTGGCGAAAGTTTTGCACTGCACAACGTTGTATCGAAGATGCGGCACTCGACCCGCGAACGGGTACCTTCTGGACCCATGACGGAGACGGCACCCAGGAAGCCCGCGACCGAACGCAACCAGTCCTCCTCGCTGCGCCGCGCGCTCGCCGTCCTCGGCTACGTCCGCGACCACGCCGACGGACGCGGCGTCCCGCTCGCCCAACTCGCCGAAGCCCTCGACCTCAACAAGAGCACCGTGCTGCGGCTGACCGGACCGCTGCTGGACGAGCACCTGCTCGACCGGGACCGCGAGACCGGCTGGTTCCGGCTCGGCCACGGCGCGTTGCGCCTCGGCCAGTCCTACCTGACCACCCTCGACCTGCGCAGCGTCGCCGCCGAACACCTGCGCCGGCTCCAGCGCGAGGCCGGCGAGACCGTCCACCTGACCGTCTGGCAGGCCCCCGGGATCGTCTACCTGGACAAGGTCGAGGACGAGACCAACGTCCGGATGGCCTCCCGGGTCGGCAGCCGGGCCCCCGCCTACTGCACCGCCACCGGAAAGGCGATCCTCGCCTGGCTGCCCGAGGAGGCCGTCGCCGAGGTCGTCGCGGCCGGGCTGCGCCCGGTCACCGCCTGGACCATCGCGGACGAGACCCGGCTGCGCGCCGACCTCGCCCGGATCCGCGCCCGCGGCTACTCCATCGACGACCGGGAGAACGAGCCCGAGGTCCGCTGCGTCGCCGCGCCGATCTTCGACCACACCGGCGAGGTCACGGCGGCACTGTCCGTGTCCGGGCTCACCTCGCGGATGACGGCCGCCCGGGTGCGCTCCCTCGGGCCGGTCGTGGCCCAGGTCGGGCTGCGGATCTCACGCGAACTCGGCTCCGACCGGCAGCCGTCCTGAGCACCGAACGGGCAGCCGTCCAGGGCCCGGTCCGTCCGATCAGTCCGATCAGTCCGACGGCAGCAGCACCCGCTGCTCCACCGGCGAGGAGAGGATCACCGAGGTCGTCGTCCGGCCGAGCACCGCGATCGCCTCGATCAGCTCCTCCAGGTGCGTGGTGTCCCGGGCCGCGACCTTGAACACCCAGCAGTCCTCGCCGATCACGTGGTGCACCTCCAGCACCTCCGGCCGGTGCAGCAACTCCTGGCCGCGCAGGTACTTCACCGTCATCCGGGCGTGCGGCGAGACCCGGACGAACGCCCGGATGCCGTACCCCAGCCGCTCGGGCGCGACCTGCGCCGCGTAGCCGGTGATCGTGCCGCTCGTCTCCAGCCGACGCACCCGCTCGCCGACCGCGGCCGGGCTGAGGTTCACCCGCCGGCCGAGTTCGCTGAGCGTGATCCGGCCCTCGCACTGGAGCAGTTCCAGCAGCCGCAGATCGACCGTGTCCAGGCTGCCGGAGCCGCTCCGGGAGCCCGCCGAGGAATCGTCGGCCGAACCGCCGGACTGCCGTTGGCCTTTCGGTCGCAGCGCCCGAACTCCCATGATCACCCCTTCATCGAACCGCGCCGCACCATAACACTTGTGCCCATGGAAAACGTGCTCGTCATCGGGGGAAACCGGTACTTCGGACGCCAGTTGGTCACCCGGCTGCGCGACTCGGGGGTACGGGTCAGCGTGCTCAACCGGGGCTCGGTGCCACCGCCGCCGGGCGTCACCCGGCTCGTCGCCGACCGTGCGGACGAGACGGCGCTGACCGCCGCCCTGGCCGGACGGGACTTCGGCGCGGTGATCGACCAGGTCTGCTACACCCCGCGGCAGGCCGAACTCGCCGTCCGCGCCTTCGCCGGGCGGACCGGCCGCTATCTGATGACCTCCACCATCGAGGTCTACGACACCGAGGAGGTCCACGGCACCGAAGATGTCCACGGCACCCAAGATGTCCCCGAGACCGGCGAGCCGCGCCCGGCGGGCCGCCCGCTGGCCGAGTCCGCCATCGACCCGTCGCGGTGGCCGGTGCGACTCGAACTCCCCTGGGATGATGAGGAGTTCGTCGAGGTGTCGTACGGCGAGGGCAAGCGCCAGGCGGAGGCGGTGTTCACCCGCGACGCGTCCTTCCCGTTCGCCTCCGTCCGGCTCGGACACGTCCTGGGCGCCGCCGACTTCAGCGGGCGGCTGGCCCACTACGCCGAACGGATCGAGGCGGGGCAGCCCGTCCTGGTCCACCCGGAGAACCGGCCCTCCTCCTACACCCACGAGGCCGAGGCCGCCGCCTTCCTGGCCTGGGCGGCGGGCGAGGGGTTCACCGGCCCGGTCAACCTCGCCTCGCACGGCGAACTGACCGCCACCGACCTCTGCGAGCTGATCGCGGCCGGCCGCCCGTACCGCATCGCAGCCCCGGCGCCCGGGCAGCAGGCCTCACCGTTCTCCTTCGACCGCTACTACGGCATGGACAACTCCCGGGCGCAGCAGCTCGGCCACCCACTCACGCACACCCGCGACTGGCTGCCCGGCCTGATCGCCGCTTCCCGTGGACAGGAGCTCCCCGCATGACCACCGCACCCACCGGCGCCCCCGGCGCCACCACACCCACCGACACGACCGGCGCCACCGCCCCCACTGGCACCACCGGCCCCACCACCCGCCTCCTCGGAGCCGTCCGGACCAGCCCGATCGGCCTCGGCGCGATGCCGCTCTCCGTCGAGGGCCGCCCGGACGAGGCCCGCGCCGTCGCCACCGTCCACGCCGCCCTGGACGCGGGCATCACCCTGATCGACACCGCCGACTCCTACCACTGGCACGCCGACGAGTACGGCCACAACGAGGAGCTGATCGCCCGGGCCCTCGCCTCCTACGGCCGGGACGCCGACCGCGTCCTGGTCGCCACCAAGGGCGGCCGCGGCCGCCCCGGCGACGGCTCCTGGACCGTCAACGGCGACCCGGCCCACCTCAAGCGCGCCTGCGAGGGCTCGCTGCGCCGCCTCGGCGTCGAGGCGATCGACCTCTACCAGCAGCACCACCCGGACCGGCACGTCCCGTACGCCGACTCGCTCGGTGCGATCCGGGAACTGTACGAGGAGGGCAAGATCCGCGCCGCCGGCATCTCCAACGTCGACGTGGCGCAGGTCCGGCTCGCCCGGGACGTCCTCGGCGAGGCCCTGGTCTCGGTGCAGAACGAGTACTCCCCCGCCGTCCGCACGCACCAGCCCGTGCTGGACCTGTGCACCGAACTCGGCCTGGCCTTCCTGCCCTGGAGCCCCCTCGGCGGCATCGGCCGCTCGGCCGGACTCGGCGGGGCCGGTGCGGAGTTCACCGCGATCGCCGCCGAACGCGGAGTCAGCCCGCAGCGCGTCGCCCTCGCCTGGCTGCTGGCCGCGTCCCCGGTGACCATTCCGATCCCCGGCTCCAGCCGCCCCGAGACGATCCAGGACTCCGCCGCCGCAGTGGAGTTGGTGCTCAGCGGGGAGGAACTGGCCCGCCTCGCGAACGCGGACGGGGCCCGGCACCTTGAAGGCACCGGACCCCGTCCGACAGTAGAGCGCCAGGCCCGGGTTGCACGGACTCTTCCTACTGAAAGTAGGACGTGCTCTGGTAGCACCGCTGACGCCTGACGAGGGCTCGTCTCCCTCGCAACAAGAAGAACACTACCAGTTCGGTGATCAGTCACCGAATCGGAGGCGGCTCCCGCATGACGAGCGCTCCACCCGAGACCGTTCCGTACGCGGACGGCCGACTGCTGGACGTCCACCGCCCCGCCTCCGACTCCGCCTGGCCCATGCCGGGCTGCGACGCTGCGCCCACCTTCGTGGACCCGGTCTCCGGTAAGGTCCTGGTTGTTACCAGCGGGTAGGGGATGGCGGGGCTCGGACCCGCCGGCTCTTCGCGTACCCGTTCCAGGCCCTTGGTGGCTTCGGCGGCTTCGGCTCCCCGGTCGGCCCACGGTGGCGGACCGTTCCGGAAGGTGACCGGTCATCATTGGTTCTTGGCGCTGTGGGGGCTGCCGTGGTGGTTGAGTGGCGATGGTTGCGCTGGTCGTGGTCGGCAAGTGGGCCTCGCAACTCGGTTGCGGGGGTGGCCCGGTGAGGACGTTCGGCGAGATCCTGCTGGAGTTCCGCCGCACGGCGGGGCTGACGCAGGAGGAGCTGGCCGAGGCGACCGGCCTGGCCGCCCGGTCGATCAGGGATCTGGAGCGGGGACGTCGGGAGCGACCGCAGCGTCGAGATCTCCTGCGGGGTGCGGGCCGCGACGTTTCCCATGAGTGAAGCCTCTCTGTGGCGGTTTGACCGCGTACAGCAGAACGTCGAGGCGACAGTGGGCACCAGGAAGAAGTACCGGAAGCCTTACCGGAGGACCCGGATGATGCCGTACGTCAGTTCCGGGCGAGCGGCACGCGCAGCCCCGGCCCCCGGTCCAGCGCTTCGAGGTCGCGCTGCAGCGGGGGGCGCGGCACGGCCAGCACCGGGCACGTCGCGTGCCGGACGCAGTAGGCGCTGACGGACGGGTGGACCAGCCGGGCGAGGCAGCCGCGCTCGCGCCCGGCGCCGAGGACGAGCAGGTCGCCGGGGCGGTCGGCGCACCGCACCAGGGCGTGGCCGGTGTCGCCACGAACGGTCTGACAGCGCAGCCGGACACCCGCGTGGCGGCCGGCGAAGGCCTCGTCGAGGGCCTGCCGCAGCCGGGCCGCGGCACTCTCGCGGCCGGCGGTGATCACCGGCGGGCAGGGCGTGCGACGGTAGCCGAGCTCGTCGCCCGGCGGGGTCCAGCAGAGCACCGCGAGCACGTCGGCGTCCGTCCGGCGGGCCTCGGCGACGGCGCGGTGGAGGGCGGCGAGGCTGCCGAGCGAGCCGCTGACACCCACCACGATCCGGCCGCCCTCACCCGCATCCCTGTCCGCAGTTCTCTCGGCAGCTCTCTCCGCGTCCCTGTCGGCCATGACCCACCCCTGCCTCTCCCGTAGGCTCCACGCCCGGGCGGACCCACCCGGCGCCGGTCCGCCCTCTGCGCCCAGAAAAGCGCCTGCGGCCGTGCGGCCACCGCCCGTTGACGGGGCCCTGATGCGGCGCCCGGTATTCCGTACGCGTCCCTGATGGCGGGAGAGCGAGGCTCAGGCCTCGGTTGCCTCGGCTGCCTCGGTGGCCTCCGGCGCCTCGGGTGCCTGGGCCTCCCAGAGGTCCGCGAACATCCGGTCGAGGTGTTCCTCGCCGATCGGCGGAACCGGCAGCGGGTGGGTGGCCTGCTCACGGAAGCCGTCCAGGAGCAGGGCGAGGTAGCGGCGCCAGAGGTCGGGGCGCAGTTCGGTGGTGGCGGGCAGGGCGCGGCAGAGCGGGCCGAGCATGAACAACAGGTCCATGGTCACCACGTCGCGGCGCATGGTGCCCTGTTCCTGGGCGCGGGTGATGAGGGCGCCGACGGTGGCGGCGTGCTGCCGACTGATCTCGATCATCCCGGGGATGGTCGGGATGGCCTGGGTGACCAGGTCGTTGATGCCCCGGTCGGCGGCGACGAGTTCGAAGATCCGCCCGAAGTACTCTTCGAGGCCGGTCCAGGCGTCCTCGGCGGCGAGCGCGTCCAGGCCGGCCGAGGCGAGGCCGGCTCCCGCGTCGGCGAACACCTCGCCGATCAGCGCCTCGCGGGTCGGGAAGTGCCGGTAGAGGGTGGCGTTTCCGACGCCGGCCTCCTTGGCGATCTGGTCCAACGGCACGTCCAGGCCGTGCCGGGAGAACATGTCCCGGGCGGCGGCGAGCAGCAGTTCGCGGTTGCGCTGCGCGTCTCGGCGGAGCCGTCCCGGGGGGTTCGCGCTGCTCGGTGCCATGCCTCCGACCCTAGCAAGCAGGCGGACGGGCGGCGGCGCGCGACTCAACCACCCGCCGTGCCGCCCGGCCGGTCCCGTTCCGCCGTCGGCCAGAGCTCACCAGCCCGCACTGCCTTCGCACCCAACTACCGTGCGGCGCAGTCGAGTCCGTGAGGTGGGCAACCCGCGGTCACGGGGACGGACCTGCGCACCACCCGGTGAAGGGGTGTGCCGGGGTGTCGACGGCCTGGCGGAGCCGAACCGGAGTACGGCGACGACCCCGGCGGTGCAGCGCGCCGGGGCCGTCGTCGTGTCGGTGGGGTCGAGGGTCAGCAGGTCTGGTCGACCAGGGAGAACGTGGCGTAGTGGTCGCCGGTGTAGTAGTCCTCCTGGTCGCCCTCGCCGGTCACGATCCGACGGGCGCCACGGGTCCGGGAGCCCGGGGTGACGACGGTGTACTCGTGGTAGTAACCGGAGGGCTCTCCGGGCAGGACACCCTCTCTGTTCTGGAAGACCACGCCGTCCTGGGAGTAGGGGAACGGCCCGTCGGAGGCGATCAGGTTGAGGGTGTCGGTGGCCTGCGGCGGGAGCGCGGAGAGGCACACCGTGCCGCTCACGGCGGCGTGCGCCTCGGTGGCGATGCCGAGGGGCGCGAGGGTCATCAGGGCGACGGCGGTGACGGCGGCAGCGCGGGACTTCCACGCGCGTAGAGTGCGAGTCATGCCCCCAGTGTGGCGAGACACCGTCAACTCCGGAACCCCTCCGCCAAAGTATTAACCGGCGAGTAACTGCCCTTTACCTGGGACGACTTGCTCCGTACCCCGGCCTCGGACGCCACCCCGTCGCAACACCCCGACGCCACCCTCGGCGCCGCCCACGAACCGCCCCGGCCGTCCAAGGGTCGACCGTCTTCGAACCACCGCCGGGACTGCCCCACCCCGCCCTGCGGGCCCTCGCCGCGCCCGGACCGCGCCGCATAGAGTGGCGGATCATGGCGGGCCGGAACGATCACTGACGGGGTGGACATGGCTGCGGACCCGAACGCCGCGCGCACGACGGCGAACACGCCGACCGCACGGACCACACCCACCGCACCGACCACAGCCACAGCCACAGCCACAGCAGTCACAGCGCCGACGGCACACCAGCTGATCGGCCTGCTGGTCGACCCCGGCAGCTTCCACAGCTGGGACGGCCCGCCGCCCGGTCCGCCCGCCGACCCCGCCTACCGGGCCTCACTCGACCGGGCCCGCGAGCGCACCGGCCTGGACGAGGCCGTCCTCACCGGCATCGGCCGGATCGGCGGCCGCCCGGTCGCGCTGATCGCCTCCGAGTTCGGCTTCCTCGGCGGCTCGATCGGCGTCGCGACCGCCGAACGGATCACCCGGGCCGTCGAGCGCGCCACCGTGGAGCGGCTGCCGCTGCTCGCGCTGCCGGTCTCCGGCGGCACCCGCATGCAGGAGGGCTCGGCGGCCTTCCTCTGCATGCTGCGCATCACCGCCGCTGTCCAGGCCCACACCGCTTCCGGCCTCCCCTACCTCACGTATCTGCGCAACCCCACCATGGGCGGGGTCTTCGCCTCCTGGGGCACCCTCGGCCACCTGGTCCTCGCCGAGCCGGGCGCCCGGCTCGGCTTCCTCGGCCCGCGTGTGTACGAGGAACTGCGGGGGGTGGAGTTGCCGCCGGACGTCCAGCGGGCCGAGACGCTCGCCGAAAACGGCCTGGTGGACGCCGTCGTCGCGCCGCAGGACCTGCGCGAGGTGGTCCGCCGCACGCTCGCCGTCCTCGGCACGACACCCCTGCCACCCGCTGCGGACACCGCTACGACGGTCTCCTCTCATACGGACTCCCCGACGCCCACCGCCGAGGCCGAACGCCCCGACGCCTGGGACTCCGTCCGCCGCACCCGCCGCCCCGACCGGCCGGGCACCCGCGAGCTGCTGCGGCACACCGCCGAGGAGCTGGTGCTGCTGGACTCGCCCGGCGGTCGCGGCGGTGCGCTGGTCCGCGCGCTCGCCGTCCTCGGCGGCCGACCCGTCGTGGTCGTCGGCCAGCAGCGGCAGACCCCGGAGCATGAGCGCCCCTTCACCGCCGCCGACCTGCGGGCCGTCCGGCGCACCGCGCGGCTGGCCGAACAGCTCGGACTGCCACTGGTCACGGTGGTGGACACCGCCGGGGCCGAGCTGTCCGCCCGGGCCGAGCGGGAGGGCATCGCGGTGGAGATCGCGCACTGCCTGACCACCCTGCTCGCCCTGCGCACCCCCGTCCTCGCCGTCCTGCTCGGCCAGGGCTCGGGCGGCGGCGCGCTCGCCCTGCTCCCGGCCGACCGGGTGATCGCCGCCGGCCACGGCTGGCTGGCGCCGCTGCCACCGGAGGGCGCCTCGGCGATCGTCCACCGGGATGGCGCGCACGCCGCCGAGCTGGCCCGGTCCCAGGGCATCGGGGCGCATCACCTGGCGGAGGTCGGACTGGTCGACGAGGTCGTCCCGGAGCTGCCGGACGCCGCCGACGAACCGGAGGCCTTCTGCGCACGCCTCGGGCGGGCGGTCGGCGCGGCGCTCGGCGCCTTGGCGGCGGCCCCCGCAGCGGACCGGCTCACGGCCCGCGCCGTACGCCACCGACGGCTGGGCGATCCGCGCTGACTATGGACCGTTGACCATTCGCCGGTGCCGCGAGGGTGTGGCGCCGGTCTCAACAGGCACCTGATCGTCTGCACACAAAGTGCATCTTCCGAGCCCCCGCGTGACGGCCGCAGCATGCCAAACGGTGAGTGCGCTCACACGGAATCAGAGGCCACGACGGATCGTAGTAGTCACCGCCGACGCCCCGGCACTGCCCTTCCGACCCCCACGTTCATGCACGTCAGAGCCGGTCGGCGCAGTCCACACCACTGCCCCTTTGAATCCACGGTGACGGCTCGCGTACGACCGCCCGTCGTATCGAAGGGGTCTTGGCGGCGACCGATCCGGTCTGGCAACAATGGCTCTCGTCGCCAGCCACACCGGCTCCTGTCCCGCCGGTGAACGGCTTACTGCCGAGTCACCCCCCGCGACCGCTTCGGCCCCTGTCCGGCCACGGTCTCGGGCGGGGAGTGACCCGGCCCAACCTGATTGAGGTCTTGTTCTTCATGCCCGCTTTCAAGCTCCGTATGCGTACTTCGGCCGCGATTCTTGCCGGTGCCGCCGGTCTCACCGCCCTGGGTGCGGGCGTCCTGCCCGCCACCGCGAACGCCGCCACCGCCTCCCCGCAGACCATCGCCGCCCAGATCGTCCCGGCGAACCAGCTGGCTTCGTTCAAGCAGATCATCTCCCACGAGTCCGGCTGGAACGTGGCCGCGACCAACCCGAGCTCGGGCGCCTACGGCCTGGGCCAGGCGCTGCCGGGCTCCAAGATGGCCTCGGCCGGTGCCGACTGGAAGACCAACCCCACCACGCAGATCAAGTGGGCGCTGGACTACATGAACTCGCGCTACGGCAGCCCGAACGCCGCCTGGAACTTCTGGCAGGGGCACCACTGGTACTAAGCCGACCCCATCGGCCGACCGACTTCCACCCGTCTCCTGACCACTCCCCTCACCCCGGGGGTCGGACAGGGACCACCGGGGTGCCCGAGAGGGCCCGGACCCGCGAAACCCGCGCGGTCCGGGCCCTCTCCTGGTTCCACCGACGGCTGTTCCACCGACGACTGGTTCGGTTCCGCCGACCGCTGGTTCCACCGACGGCCACGGGCCGCTACAGCTCGCCCGTGATCCCCAGCAGCTCGCGCATCCGCGCGTACTTGGCGGCCAACCGCTCGGCGGTCGCCCGGTCCAGCGCGGCCAGCCGGTCCGGGTCGGAGTTGTGGGCCAGGTCGGCCCGCTTGACCAGCAGCGCACCGGGCGTCGCCAGGATGCGTGCGGCGTACTCCTCGGCCGGCTCGTCCGGGCGCCGGGTGAGCGCGTCCACGATCGCCTTGGTCTCCTGCGGCAGTGCGGCCGCCGCCAGCCATTCCCGGCTCAGCCGGTCGTCCTCGACGGTGTCGTGCAGCCAGCCCGCCGCGATCTGCGCCGCGCTGCCGCCGCGTGCGGCAGCCCCGCGCGCGACCGCCGCGATGTGCTCGGCGTACGGGTGGCCGTTCTTGTCGACCTGCCCCTGGTGGGCACGGCGCGCGACCGCCTCCACCTCGGCCAGGCTCAGGTAGTCGTCCTCCATCGGCTCCTCCATCGCCTCATCGTAGGCCCGTGATCGACCCGATGACGGCCACTGGTTTACTGCCTCGGGGGTTCAAGGCTCGGGGGTCCACCGGTCCACGCGTCGACGCCTCCGGCGGGCGATCCCCGCCAGACCGCCAGACCCGCCAGACCCGGCAGGCACGTCCGAGCGATCCGAGGAACCATGCCATCCCTGCACCCGCTGCTGTCCGGCTTCGCCCCGATCTGGGCGCTCACCGGAGTCGGTTACGTCGTCGGCCGCAGCAAACTGCTCGGGCCGCACGCCGAGGCGGTGCTCAACCGGTTCGTCTTCCACGTGGCGATGCCGGCCGCGCTCTTCCTGATGATCGCCCGCACGCCGCTGGACCGTTTCGCCAACCCGTCCATGCTCGCCTTCGCCGCCGGCACCGCCGTCGCGACCGGCCTCGGGCTGCTCGCCGGCCACCTGCTCTTCCGGCGCAAGCCCGGCGAGTTGGCGATCGGCGCGATGGCCTCGGGATACGTCAACTCGGCGAACCTCGGCATCCCGGTCGCCATGCAGGTCCTCGGCGACGCCTCCTTCGTGGCCCCGGTGGTGCTGTTCCAGATCATGCTGGTCACCCCCGCCGTGCTCGCCGTCCTGGACGGCGGCGCGGCCGGCCGCCGGGCCCTGCGCACCCTTCCCGCGCGCAACCCGATCCTGCTCGCCACCGCGCTCGGCGCCGTCTTCTCCGCCACGGGGATGCACCTGCCCGCCGAGCTGAATCGTTCCTGCGAACTGCTCGGCGGCGCCGGCGTGCCGACCGCGCTGATCACCCTCGGCATCTCCCTGCACAACCGCCCGCCGGCGCAGGGCCGTTCCCGCCACGCAGAGCTCGGACTGACCGTCGCGATCAAAACCCTCGTCCAGCCGCTCGCCGCCCTCGCCGTGGCCGGCCCGCTGCTCCACCTGCCCGCGCACCAACTGCTCACCGTGGTGCTGTTCTCCGCACTGCCCACCGCGCAGAACGTGTACACCTACGCCCGCGAGTACGGGCAGGGCACCGTCCTCGCCCGGGACGCGGTGCTCTGGTCGACGCTCGCGTCGATGGCAACACTGTCAGTGATCAGCTGGACCCTCGGGCCGAAGTAGCCCCACGCCCGCCGACTCCTGCCGCCCTACCCGGACCGCCTGGCAGGACCGCCTACCCGGCCCGCCTGGCCGTGGCCACCACCTCGGCCATGGCCTCCAGGAAGCGCCGGGCCGTGTCCAACTCCCCCGGCTCGAACCGCCGCATCGCACCGAGCAGATCGCCGATCAGCCCGCCGAAGAAGCCCTGCCCCAGCTCCATCGCCCGGTCCTCCACCAGCAACCGCACCCGGCGCCGGTCCTGCGGGTCGCGCTCGCGACGGATCAGCCCGAGCCGTTCCAGCCGGTCCACCAGGCCGGTGGTCCCGGCCGAGTTCAGCCGCAGCGCCTCGCCGAGCCGCCCCGGGGTGACCACCTCGCCGGCGCGGGCGGCGTCCAGCAGATGGATGAGCGCCCGCAGATCGGTCGGATGCAGACCGTGGCGGGCCGCGAACTCGGCCCCGAACAGGTCGAGTTCGACCGTCAGGCCGCGCAGCAGATGGACCAGCCGCATCGGCTCCTCGATCTCGGGCACCCTGCCGTCCTTCCTCAGGCACATCCGTGCCATTATTATTTCGCTGAGCGAGATACTTGTCGATCGAGATACTTGCCAGGCAAGTACTTTCTCAACGAATGGTTCGACGCGCCATCACACCACACCTGCGAGGCCCGCCATGTCCGCCCGCACCACCCCTTCCGTCGCCGCGCCCTTCCTCGCCGCCTACGACGCCCAGCTGGCCCGCTGGCCCGTCCCGGTCGAGGCCCTCACCGTCCGCACCGCCCACGGCACCACCCGCATCAACGCCTGCGGCCCCCGCGACGGACGCCCCCTCGTCCTCCTCCACGGCGGCGGCGCCACCTCAGCCCTCTGGTTCGCCAACGCCGCCGCCTGGGCCGACGCCGGGCACCGCGTCCTCGCCGTCGACCTCATCGGCGACCCCGGGCGCAGCGTCCACGACGGCGCCCCACTCGACGGCGTCCCCGGACTGCTCGGCTGGCTGGACGCCGTCCTCGACGAACTCGGCGTCCCCCAAGCCGACTTCTGCGGCCACTCGTACGGCGGCTGGATCGCGCTGGAGTACGCCCTGCACGCCCCCGCCCGGGTCGGCCGCCTCGCCCTGCTCGACCCCACCCAGTGCTTCGCCGGCTTCCGGCCCGGCTACCTGCTGCGCGTCCTGCCCCTCTTCCTCCCCCGCCGCACCCCGGCGCGCGCCCGCGCCTACCTCGACTGGGAAACCGCCGGCACCCCCGGCCTCGACCCCGACTGGCGCGAGCTCTACGCCCTCGGCTACGCCGACTTCCCCGCCTCGCGCGTCGTCACCGGCCCCCGCCCCACACCCGACCGCCTCCGCGCCCTCACCACGCCCGTCCTCGCCGTGTTCGCCGCCCGCAGCCGCACCCACGACGCCCACGACGTCGCCGAAACGGCCCGCCTGCTCCTCCCAGCGGCAGAGGTGACCGTCCTCCCGGACGTGTCCCACCACAACCTGCCGATGACGGGCGCAGCAGAGGTCAACCAGCTCCTGATCGACTTCCTGGCAGCGCCCCGGAGCTGAGTACAAACCCCTCCTGCTGGTCGTGGGCGTCGCACCGGGAACGCACCGATCGCGCCCGTCGGAGGAACACGGGCGCGACGCGGTTGTGCCAGGGCACTTCGGCCATGCGACGGGTCGGCCGGCGGTGTCAGCTGGCGGTGTCTGCCGGTGGTGTCAGCTGGCGGGGTCAGCCGACCGGGTCAGCCGACGGCACCGAGGATCGGAGCCCAGGTGGCGCCGGTGAGTGCGGCCACCGCCTGCTGCTCGGAGAGCGGCGGAGCGGCGCGGGTCGGCTTCGGCGTGTCGGCGCCGCTGCCGACGGCGGTGTTCCACTGCACCATCTGAAGCTGCGCACCGGTCGACTTCATGGTCACCGTCACCGTCCAGCGGCGGGCGGTGTCGGCGTGCGCCGGTTGCTTGTCCGCGATCTGCTCCGACATCACCAGGGCCCCGCCCGGAATCTCGGCGCTGCTCGGCAGTTCGCTCACCTTGCAGGTGTCGCCCGCGGCACGCGCGGGCGTCCGGTCGCAGCTCAGCCCGTCGCCGTCCCTGAGCGGCAGCTGGAGCCGCAGGGCCGATACGCCGACCGAGGCGGCGCCCTGGCCGTCGTCGAGGACCAGTCCGGCGTTGGCGACGTACCCGCTCGACGGATCCGAGGGGTTGTTGCTCTGCCCGGTCACCTGGCTGAACCGGCCCCCGGGGAACGTCGCTTCCAGAGCCTGGATCATCTGCGCGTCGGTGACTGCGGAGCGGGGCCCCGCCATCGCCGACACACTCTCGGACCCCGTGGAGCGCATCCCGGCGAGCATGTTGGGGGCCACCAGGCCGGCGGCCGCGATCGCGACGCAGGCTCCCACCCCGGCGACGACGGCGACGCCGCGCCGACGCCGACGGCTCCGCCCGCGCTCGACGGCTCCGCCCAGGAGCGCGGTGAGATCGGGTTCGAGGGAATCGGTCGTGCGGTCCAGGGCATGTGCGAGGTCTGCTTCGAACGGCATGCTGGCGTCACCTTGTCTGTCGTCGACGTGGCTGTCGTCTATGGGGCTGTCGTCGATGGGGCGGTCGTCGATGGGGTGTTTCGCGGCGGCTTCGATCTGCGCGCCGGCACTCAGTGCGGAACCAGGTCGGACAAGCTGTCGCCGAGCAGCGCGCGCACCCTCCCGAGCGCACGGGTGCCCTGGGAGCGGACCGCGCTGCTGCTCAGCCTGAGCATCCGGGCGGTCTCCTCGATGCTGCGGTCCTCCCAGTAGCGCAGCAGCAGCACGGCCCGGTCGCGGGGCGGCAGTTGGGCGAGCGCGTCCAGCAAGGTGAGCCGCAACGCGGTGTCCGGACCGGACGCCGCACTGTCGGGCAGGCTCCCGACCGGGCGCTCACCGGTGCTCCGCCGACGTCGCAGACTGAGGAAGCTGCGGACCAGGACCGTCTGGGCGTACGCCTCCGGGCTGTCCGCGCGGGCCACCCGGTTCCAGTGCACGTACACCCGGCTCAGGGCCTCCTGGACCAGGTCCTCGGCAAGATGCGTGTCGCCGGCCGCGAGGACGTACGCCGAGCGGTACAGCGCCTTCGCCCTCGCGGCCACGAACTCCAGGTACTCGGCCTCCTGTGCTGATTTCACTCGGTCCCCGCCCGTTCTCTTGTCCTGTGATCCCCGTGCATACCCCTCATGACTACGCGGGTCGTCAGGATGTCGCGCGAGCAGGGCACTTTTCTTCCGCTTCCCTCGCCGCCCTCGCCGCCACCGGATGCCCTGGGCGCCGGCGGCGGTGTCCAGGATGCCGCTCACGGCGGGATCCGGCCGCCGGACCTGCCAACGCCCGCCCCCGGTACGGGCGCTCGCCGCTGGACATCGAGCTGCCGGTCGGCGTGCTGCGCGATCAGCCACGCGGCCCGCGCCGCGTCCTCACCGACCAGTGCCACGGTCGGCCACCCGTGCGCGTCCGTGACCTCGCTGAGACGATCCGCGTGCCGCGCGGTCAAGCGGCGCCACGCCAACTGCTCCACCGGGTCCTCACTGTTCGCCTGGCGCGCAGCCTGGTGATCCGCCGCAACCACGGCGGTGAGCTCCACGGCCACTGCAGCAACGTCGGGCGTCATCCCCACTTGGCTGTTCATCAGGTACGTGCGTAGACACCGGTCGACTGGGGCGGCGCGGCCGTGCGGCAGTGCCGCCCCTCGGCTGCCAGCGGTCGACGGTCGGCTGGTCGGCGACGCGGTCGGTCAGTAGATCAGGTAACCCGGACGGTGCCCTTCGTCGTCGATCTCCCCGGTGGCCTGGGCCCGCAGCTTGCGGGACAGCTCCTCCAGGGCGCGGGAGGCCGCGACCTCCTCGCCGATTCTGGCGAGCGGGCGGTCGTCGGCGCTCTTCACGGACTCGCCGCGCGCGCTCAGGCCCGGCGCCCGCGCGCCCGTCAACCTGGCGTCGCATGCCGTGTGCACGCCGTCCTCCTCGAAGCTCAGCTCCACGTCCCACTGGTTGTGCATGCCACACCTCCTGGCGGCGGCCCCCGTCACGCCTGTCCGGACCGGCACGGACGGTGACCCGTGGCGGCCGCTCACACCAGCGTGCGCCTGCCCCGCCGGTGGCGGCAAGCGCGGCCGAGGACGGGCCGTCTCGGACGCCGGGCGCCGCTTCCGACCGGCCCGGCCGCCGCCCCGGCGGTACGCTGGCGGAAGCGGCCGCGACCGCCCGACCCACCCCGGCCCGTCGGCGCGGCGCAGGCAGCGACAACCTGGTGGTCCCTCCGTGGCGGTCTTCCTTCTCGCCCTCAGCGCGGCTTGCTGTCTGGGTCTCGGCTTCGTCCTCCAGCAGCACGCGGCGCAGCGGGCCCCCCGTGCCGACCTCCTGCGCTGGCGCCTGCTGCTGGACCTGATACGGATGCCCCAGTGGCTGCTCGGCACCGGGTTCATGGTCAGCGGCCTGATCCTCTCGGCGCTCGCGCTCAACCAGGGCGAGGTGTCCCTCGTCGAGCCGCTGCTGGCCACCAACCTGCTGTTCGCCATGGCCCTGGCCCGGATGCTGACCCGTCAGACCCTGGGCCGCTCCGGTTGGGTCGGAGTCCTGCTGCTCGGCCTCGGGGTGACGGCCTTCATCGTGGCCGGGAAGCCGACGGGCGGCGGGGCGCCCGCCGGGGAACTGCGGCACTGGCTGGTGGTCGGCATCGTGGTCGGCCTCGTCCTGCTGCTGGTCTCGATGGCCCGACGGCTGCCGCTGTTCGAGGAGGCGACGCTGCTGGCGCTCGCCGCCGGGCTGCTCTACGGCCTGCAGGACGCGCTCACCCGGACCACCACCCAGCGCCTCGACCACGAGGGGCTGTCGGCCGTCCTGCGGAGCTGGCAGCCGTACGCGGTGGTCGTGGCGGGCGTGGTCGGACTGCTGCTGGTGCAGAGCGCCTTCGAGGCCGCGCCGCTGCGGATGTCCCTGCCCGCGCTGACCGCCGCCCAGCCGCTCGCCGGTATCGCCTGCGCGGTCGGCTTCCTCGGCGACCGGCTGCGGGTGACCCCGGGGGCGCTGGCGTGGCAGTCCGCCGGGCTGCTGGCCATCGTGACCGGGGTGGTCGTGATCGGCCGCCACCCGGCGCTGCCCGGAACCGTTCGCGACGTACTGGAGGACATCGGGGCCTCCCCGGAGGAGGAGTCCGGGGAGGGTGGGAAGGGCGGCGAGGGCGGAGCCGAGGATGGTGGAGAGGATGGCGGCGGGGGCAGGGCCGGGCGGGAGCCGGGACCTGGTGGCCACCCGGGTGGCGGCACCGGTGGCGGCGCTGGCCCTGGGAACGCCGGCTAGGGGATCCGATGTGCTGGAGCGCGCAGGTGGATGCCGTGGCGGGTGGGGTGGTCGCCTGCGTGGGTGTGGGGTGCCTGGTCCGCGTCCACCGGGCCGGGCGGCCCGAGCGGTTACCGCTCGCGGCGCTCCCCGTGGTGCTGGGCCTGCACCAGCTGGTCGAGGCACTGGTCTGGCTCGGTACGGACGGCGCGCTGCCTGCCGCCCTGGCCGGGGCGGCCCGTACCGCCTGGGCGGTGATCGCGCTCCCGCTGCTGCCCGTCCTGGTCCCGGCCGCAGTGTGGTCCGCGACCACCACCGGGCCGCGCCGACGTCTGCTCGCGGGTTTCAGCCTGGCCGGTGCGGCCGTCGCCGTGCCGCTCGCCGCAGCCGTGGCCTCCCGTCCGGTGACTGCCACCGCGCACGGCCACACCCTCGGCTACGCCGTCGGCCTCCCGCACCCGGCCGTTCTCCTGACCGGCTACCTCCTGGTCACCGTGGGGTCTCTCATCTCGAGCGGCGACCGCCTGCTCCGCCGGCTCGGCCTCGTCACCGCCACGGGCGCCATCGCCTGCGCGCTGCTCTGGCGCCTCGCCTTCGTGTCCACCTGGTGCGCGCTCGCCGCCGTCGCCAGCCTCCTGCTCCTCCAGTGGGCGGGCAGCTCCTCCGAAGCCGACGACAAGACCAAGGCCGAGGCCGAGTCCGAGTCCGAATGAATCGCCCCCGCCAGCCCCCATGAGAGGAACTCATGGGCGGGTTCCGCATGAGCCGGACTCATGGACGTCTATGGACGTCCGCGATGAGCGCGCCTCATGCATGAGAGCTGCTCATGGGCGTTCATGAGCGGCGTTCACAGGCGCGCCGGTGACGGTTCCTGCTCGGCCTCTCCCGCATCCACTTCCCCCGCTTCCCCTGGGGCGCCCGCGCTGCCACGGCGACGGTCCATCTCGCGCCACTCGGGCCGGAGGCCGGCCAGGGTCGTGGTGACGAGGTAGCCGGCACCGGCCGCGAGCAGGCTGGGTACCAGACCGACCAGGGCGACCGACGTACCCGCGACGAGGCCGCCGAGGGGGATGCCGGCCCAGGCCAGGGAGTCGCCGAGGGCGTGGACTCGGCCGAGGAGGGGGCGGGGTACGCGCTCGAAGAGCACCGCGCCGAGGATCGGGTTGAGGAACCCGGAGCCGAAGCCGCCGATCGCGAACACCGTGAGCACGACCCACATCGGCGCTCCGAGGGCGAGCACCAGGAACCGGGGCGCCCCGCACAGCAGGAAGCCGACGAAGAAGACCGTCCGGCGGGGCAGGCGCGAGGCGACGGCTGCCGCGATCAGGCTGCCGACGACCGCCGTGGCGCCCATGACACCGGCGGTCAGGCCGATGGCGGCCGGGCCGTTGCCGGAGTTCCGCGCCCAGACCGGTACGAGGACGGTCGTGAAGCCGGCGTCGAGCAGGTTGGTGATGCCGACCATCACGATCACGGCGAGCAGCAGCGGCTCGGACCGCAGGAAGGCGAAGCCCTCGTGGAACATCCGCCAGTAGCCGGCGGACTGCTCCCGCTGCTCCGTGCTCTCCTCCTCCCCCGTTTCCGCCGTTCCCGCCGCCTCCGGGACCGCAGGTGTCGGCGGGCTTCCCATGCCGCGCGGCAGGGCGAGGGCGATGATCAGCGAGCCGAGCGCGAAGGTCGCCGCGTTGATCGCCAGACCGGCCAGCGGGCCCATCAGCGCGACCAGCCCGCCGCCGACCGCCGGGCCGATCGTGGAGGCCAGCCGCTCGGTGACGCCGGACAGGCCGGTGGCGCGCTCCATCGGCACCCGGGCACGGTCGGCCGCCTCCGGGACCATGACCGACTTGGCCAGGTCGCCTGGGCCGCGCATCGCACCGATCACCGCGACCATCACCAGCAGGACCCAGAAGGGCAGCAGCCCCTGGGAGTGCAGCAGCGGGACGAGCCCGGCCGCGGCGGCGCTGACCGCGTCCGTCGTCCAGGACACCACGCGCGGCCCGAGCCGGTCGACCACCGGCCCGGTCAACGCCTTGACCAGCACGTACGGCGCCATCTCGGCGAAGGCGACCAGGCCCGTCATGGTGGCACTGCCGGTGGTGGCCAGGACGAACCAGGGCAGCGCGATGGCCGAGACCCGCGTCCCGGTGACGGAGACGACCATGGCTGCGAGCACCCCGGCCAGCGGCCGGAAGCTGCGTATCGGCGTGTCCGCGGCGGTGGTCATGCGGGCTCCCCTTCGGTGTCGATGTTCTGCAGGTCCGGCAGCACGTGGAGGATCACGGACACCTGCTCGGTGCCTTCCGGGACCGCCTGCTCCGGATCCACCCGGCGGTAGCGGCCGACCACGGCGGCCAGTTCGCCGGCCAGCTGCTCGGCCTCGGCGGGTGTGAGCTGCAGCAGCGTGTCGCTGAGGTCCGTCGCCTTGCGCCAGTCCCGCGGCGTGGTCTCGAAGGCGTCCAGTGCGCGCTGCGCCGTGAGGGTGTGGGCGGCCAGCACGGACCTCAGGAAGCCGGCGGCCGTCTCCGGCTCCTCGTCGGCCAGGTCGTCTCCCGTCCAGACGGTGACCCGGTGGGCCGAGCGCCACCAGCGCTCGCGGGCGTTGCCGCGCTCGCTGTCCTCCTCGACGAAGCCCGCGGCGGCGAGCTGACGCAGGTGGTAGCTGGTGGCTCCGGAGTTGAGCCCCAGCTGCTCGGCCAGCCTCGTCGCCGTGGACGGACCGTGCTTGCGCAGCAGCCCGACCACCTGCATGCGCACAGGGTGCGCCATCGCCCGCATGCCCTTGGCGGTGAGGGCGATGTACGGGTCGTCGCTGTGCTTCCAGCCGCGGTCGTCGTCGGTCATGGCAGGAGCATAGGACCGCAAAAGAACCTTTGCAAAGAGTTTTTTGCGTAGGACTCCTTGCGGTTCAGGGAGCCTCGCCCCACGCCCAACCCCCGCCCCCTCGCACCCACCCCCTCCCGCTCATCCCCGCCCGCTCATCCCCGCCAGTCGGGGGGTGCCCGGCCGGCCGCTCGGCGGGGGCTCGGGCCCGGTTCGCGTCCCGGGGCGGGATTGTCACCCGGGCGGGCGAGGCGCAGGCTGTCAGGAGGGCCCGGGAAGCGGCCCGCCACGGCCGGCCGCGAACCGATGACGGCCGCCGGTGAGGTACGAGGGGCAGGGCGATGGCACGCAGGCTCTGGGGCTTCGTCGCGTCGGGAGCCCGGGCGCTGGGCGCGGCCCGTGCCGCCGGCGGCACGGGCCGCCGAAGCGGGTCCGGGCGCGCGGGTGAACTGGTGGCCGTCGGGGCCGAGGAGGGCGTCGGCCCGTTCCCGTCCGGCACCATGGCCGCGCCGAGGGTGCTCACCCGCACGGAGCTGGAACGGCTGCGGTGGACCGGTCGGCAGGAGGGGTGCGAGCCGATGGCCCGGCACGTCCAGGTGGCCGACGTGGTCCGCCGGGTGGTGCGCGGCGGCGGCCGCGCGGAGGCCGTCACGGTCCGGCTGGCGCCCGGTCTGCCGGTGGTGACCGGGGACGCCCGACGGCTGGAGGCGGCCGTCGCCGGGTTGGTCGACCACGCGATCCGGCGCAGCCCGCTGGGCGGCCGGGTGCTGGTACGGGCCGAGGTGGCGGGCGGCGCGTCCGCACGGCGGCCCTCCGGACGGGAGGTCGCGGCACCGGGCCCGGACTTCGCACGGGTCGGCGGTCGGGACGTCAGGCGGCGCGGCGGGCGGAACGGCGGACGGGTGGAGATCCGGATCTCCGACCGGGGCGGCGACGAGCTGCCGGAGGCGCGCGAGGGGTTGCTCGCGGGTGTGCGGGTCGACGGCCCGGTCGGGCCGGCCCTGCACAGTCTGGTGCTGGCGGCGGGCGGCCGGCTCGCGGTCGAATCCACCCCGGGCGGCGGGCTGACCGTGGTCCTGCTGCTGACCATCGCCTACGACTGACGACGCACCGACGCGGGCAAACCCCCGACGGAGCGCACCAAACCCAGACGAGACACCGGCAAACCCCGACAGGACACGGGCAAACCCCCACGGGACGAGGCAGCGCCGTCCGCCCGCCCGGCGAACCCGCCCAGCCGAACCTAGACTTGCCCCATGCCCAGGCTCAACGACCAGGTCAGTGAGCTGCTCCAGGAGTACGCCGATCTGATCAACATCACCGGCGGGGACGCCTTCCGGGCCCGCGCCTACGAGAAGTCCGCCCGCGCGGTCGGCGGCCACCCCGAGGACCTGGCCGGCCTGGACGTCAAGGGCCTGCAGCAGATCCCCGGCGTAGGGAAGTCCACCGCCGAGAAGATCGCCGAGTACCTGTCCACCGGCAGGATCGCCGCCCTGGACGCCCTGCGCGCCAAGATCCCGGCGGGTGTCCGGGAGATCATGGCCGTCCCCAGCGTCGGCCCCAAGCGCGCCCTCGCCCTGTACCGCGACCTCGGCATCGCCTCCGTGGACGAGCTCGCCGAGGCGGTCCGCGCCGAGAAGCTGTCCGGCGTGGCGGGGTTCGGCGAACGCAGCGGCGAGAAGATCCTGCACGGCATCGAGCTGATGCGGCAGTCCGGCGGCCGCACCCTGCTGGACACCGCGACCGAGTTGGCCGACCAGTTGGTCGCCGCACTGTCCGCCGTCCCCGGCTGCACCCGCTGCGCGTACGCGGGTTCGCTGCGCCGGATGCGCGAGACGGTGGGCGACATCGACGTGCTCGCGACCGCCGAGGACTCCGCCCCGCTGATGGCCGCGCTCACCGAACTCCCTTACGTGGCCGAGGTGATCGCGAGCGGGACGACCAAGACCTCGGTGCGCACCACCCGGGGCGTCCAGGTGGACCTGCGGGTCGTCCCGGAGGAGGACTGGGGCGCGGCGCTGGTCTACTTCACCGGGTCGAAGGCGCACAACATCAAGCTGCGTACGCGGGCGGTCCGGGCCGGGCTGAAGCTCTCCGAGTACGGGCTGTTCGAGGTGGACGGCGGCGCCAAGGTGGTCTCGCAGACCGAGGACGAGGTGTACGCGGCGCTCGGCCTGCCGTGGATCCCGCCGCCACTGCGCGAGGACCGGGGCGAGATCGAGGCCGCGCTGAACGGTGAACTCCCGGACCTGGTCCAGGAGTCCGACCTGCGCGGGGATCTGCACACGCACACCGACCTGACCGACGGGCTGGCCACCCTGGAGGAGATGATCGACACCGCGGCCGCCCGCGGCTACTCCTACTTCGCCGTCACCGACCACGCGCCGAACCTGGTGATGCAGCGGATGACCGACGAGAAGATCCTCGCCCAGCGCGAGCGGCTGCGGCAACTCGCCGACCGCCACAAGAAGTTGCGCCTGCTGCACGGCACCGAGCTGAACATCGACCCGGACGGCGGCGTGGACTGGCCGCCCGAGTTCCTGGCCGGCTTCGACGTCTGCGTGGCCTCCGTGCACTCGCACTTCACCCTCGACCGCGCCGCCCAGACCCGCCGGCTGATCCGCGCCTGCGAGAACCCGTACGTGCACGTCATCGGCCATCTCACCACCCGCCGGATCGGCAGCCGCGGCCCGATCGACGTCGACCTGGACGCGGTGTTCGAGGCCGCCGCGCGCACCGGCACCGCGATCGAGGTCAACAGCTCGCCGCAGCGGCTCGACCTGCGCGACGAGGACATCCTGCGGGCCAAGCGCCACGGCGTCCGCTTCAGCATCGACAGCGACGCCCACGCGACCCCGCACCTGGCCTACCCGCGCTACGGCATCGGCACGGCGCAGCGCGGCTGGCTCACCGCCGAGGACGTGGTCAACACCTGGACGTGGCAACGGCTGAAGCGGTTCCTCCGCAAGGACGCGCTGCGCTGACACACTGGCGCCAACGCACCCGCACGCGCACCCGCACCCTCGCGACCGCACCCCTGTCGACCGTCACTCCTCCCCGCAGGACGCCCCCGGCGAGGCCAGCACCCGGGAGGCGCTGCGGTGCCCGCGCCCGGTCGCCAGCCGCAGGTCGCCGGTTTCCAGGAACCCGGCCAGGAACCCCGCCGCGAAGGCGTCCCCCGCCCCGGTGAGGTCGCGCACCTGCGCCACCGGCGGCACCGGCACCGTGAACAGCCCCTCGCCGGGCGCGTCGACGGTGGTGGCCTCGGCGCCCGCCTTGGTGACCACCGTGGTGGCCGCCAGCCGGGCGCGCTCCGGCCCGGGCAGGCCGTCCACCAGCAGCCCTAGGAAGGCGGACTCGGAGCGGTTGGCGAACACGAAGGTCGGCGCCAACTCGGCCAGCAGGGCGAGGAAGCGGCCCCGTCCGAACTGCTGCAGCATGCCGGTCGAGGAGGCGTCCACCGAGGTGGTGGCGGCCGCCCGGCGGGCCCGGACGAGCGCGTCCACCGAGGTGGCGCCGACCGGCTCGCCGTCGAAGGAGTAGGCCGGGACGTGCAGGTGGGTCAGGCCGGCCAGCCATTCGTCCGGGACGCGTTCCAGCAGGGTGGCGGCGCCCCGGTCGGGCAGCATGGTCCGCTCGCCGTCCTGGTCGATCAGCACGACGATGCTGCCGGTCCGGCCGCGCCGGGACACCCGCACGTCGACGCCGTGGCCGCCCAGTTCGGCGACCACGCCGTCTCCGGCCGCGTCCTCGCCGACGCAGCCGAGGAAGCGGGCCGGGTACTGCCCGGCGGCGAAGCGGGCGACGTTGGCCGCGCTGCCGCCGCGCCGCCGGAAGACCCGGGCGCCGGTGTCGGTGCCGTGGCGCAGCGGGCCGTCGACCCAGACCACGACGTCCTCGACGAGGTCGCCGAGCACCCCGAGCACGGCTCAGGCCCCGGTCTCGGCGGTCGACGCAGCCGACGCAGCCGACGCAGCCGACGCAGCCGACGCGCCCGACGCGGCCAGGGCCGTCGCGATCTCGCCGCCGAGGCGGACGTTGCCCCGGTAGACCTCGACGTTGACCTCCAGGCTGCGGCCGTCGGTGTCGCGCTGGATGTGGTCCAGCAGGAACGGCGTCGAGGCGTTGCCGGTGATGCCCTGGCGCTCGGCCTCGGCCCAGGCGCGGGTCAGGATGCCGTCCAGTTCCTCCGGCGGCAGCTGCTTGGCCGGATCGACCGGGTTGGCGATCAGGACGGCCTGCGGCAGGTCGAGCCGGTCGCGGGCATCGATGACCTTGGCGGCCTCCTCGGGCGAGTCGACGCTGAAGTTGATCTCGTGGCCGGAGTCGGTGACGTAGAAGCCCGGGTACTTGCGGGTGCGGTAGCCGATGACCGGGATGTTGAGAGTCTCGAAGCGCTCCAGGGTGGCCCGGATGTCGAGGATCGACTTCACGCCGGCGCTGATCACGGTGACCGGGGTGGCGGCCAGGGTGGTCAGGTCGGCCGACTCGTCGAAGCTCTCGGAGGCCCCGAAGTGGACGCCGCCGAGGCCGCCGGTGGCGAAGACCCGGATGCCGGCGCGGTGGGCGAGGAAGGCGGTCGCCGCGACGGTGGTGCCGCCGTGGCGGCCGAGCGCGGCGACCACCGGCAGGTCCCGCAGGCTGACCTTGTCCAGGCCGTCGATGGCGGCGAGTTCGGTGATCTGCTCGGTGCTCAGACCGACCGTGGGCACCCCGGCGTGCACGCCGATGGTCGCCGGAACGACGCCCGCCTCCCGCAGCCGCTCCTCCGCCTCCAGCGCGACGGCGAGGTTGCGGGGGCGCGGCAAGCCGTGGGTGAAGATGGTGGATTCCAGGGCGACCACGGGCCGGCCGGCGGCGAGGGCCCGCGCGACCTCCTCGGTGACGCGGACGGCGGGTACGGTGCGGCCGGCGGGTACGGCGGGGCTGGCGGGGGCCGCGGCGCCGACGGGCGTGCTGGGGGTGCTGGTCGGAAGTCCGGTCATGTCGCGAACTCTCTGTGAGATGCCACTGCGGCGGGGCAACGTGGTGCTCAGCGTAGGGACGGTTCACATCGGGATCCAGAATGAGTCCTGGGGCTACCGATAGGCCGTCACCTATTGGTTCGTTCACCCCTCCCCTACCCTGGCGACCATGGGTTTCACCTTGCGTCAGCTGGAGGTCTTCCTGACCGTGGCCGGGACGCTGCACTTCGGACGGGCCGCCGAGCGGCTGCACATCTCGCAGCCGACGGTCAGCCAGGAGGTCGCCCGGCTGGAGCGGACCGTCGGCGTCGAGCTGTTCGACCGCAGCCGCCGCTCCGTCGCCCTGACCGGGGCGGGCGAGGTGATGGCCGCCGAGAGCGCGCGACTGCTCGGCCAGGCCGAGGCGCTGCTGGCCCGGGTCCGGCTGCACGAGGAGGCCCGGCTGGGCACGGCCCGGATCGTCGCCTCGCCGAGCGTGGTGAACCGGCTGCTGCCCGCCGTGGTCAGCCGGGCCGAGCAGGAGCTGCCCGAGCTCGACACCGTCGAGCAGGCCGTGGACACCGGCCAGGTCTCCACCACCCTGGCCGCCGAGCTGGCCGACATCGGCCTCGGCCGGTTCCTGGACGAGGTGGACGGCTACCGGCTGGAGCGGATCGCCGACGAGCCGGTCCTGGTCGCGCTCGGCCGGGACCACCCGCTGGCCGGCCGCGCCGGCCTGCGCCTGACCGAACTGCGCGACCTGCCCCTGCTGCTGTGGCCGCGCGAACAGCACCCCCGCTACTACGACCACGTGCTCGGCCTCTGCGGGGACCGCGGCGTCGACCCGCCGATCCTGGTCAGCCCGCCACGGATCGTCGGCTCGCGGCTCTACCTGCTCGCCCGCAACCGCGCCTTCTCCCTCGTGCCCGGTTCGATGACCGGCCACCTCACCGAGGACGTGGCCACCGTACGGCTGGAGGGGCGGGCCACCCTGCCGCTGGAGATGCAGTGGCGGGTGGACGACGTCCGGCCCCGGCTGGCCACCCTGCGCGACCTGATCCGGCAGGAGGCGGCGGCGCTCGAAGCGCCGCAGCAGGACCTCGACCAGCACCCTTGACGCTGGCATGCCACCGCCGGAAGGATGCCGGATCATCCCTCCGGCCCGCGGCAACCCCACGGGCCGCCCGACCCCGGGATCCGTCTTGGCCCTGCGCCCGCTGCTCCGCCGCGCCGCCGGATTGTTCGGCGCCGCCGTCCTCTCCCTCGCCGGCACCCTCACCGCCGCCGGCCCCGCCCACGCCGACTTCGGCACCGACTACCACGACCCGGTCACCGCCACCAAGCCCCTCACCCGGCCGGACACCCGCTCCTGCACCGTCGAGGTGATGCACGAGCGCGAGTTCCGCAACGGGTACGGCAGCCCGCCCGACACCCCGTACAGCGCCACCCTCACCCCGCCCGCCGACTGCGCGGGGCCGTGGTCAGCGGTGACCCTGGACCTGCACGGGCAGGTCGCCGGGCGGCAGTTCGACCGGATGTTCAGCGTCCGCGTCGGCGGCGTCCAGGTACTGCTGTCCTCCACCCCGGAGCCGTCCAAGGACGGCATCGCGTGGAACGTCGAGCACGACGTCACCCGCTACGCCCCGCTGTTCGCGGCCGGCCCGCAGGAGTTCTCCTTCGACCTCGCCAACGTCACCGACGCCACCTACACCGGCGTCTTCACGATCAGCGCGAGCCTGACCTTCCACACCACGAACGACCGCTGGCCGGCCGCCCGCACCGCCGACCGGCTGCTCACCACCGGACCGTTCTCGCTCACCCAGGCCGCACCCACCGCCGGGCGCGAACTCACCTTCCCGCAGAACCTCGAACGCCTCACGGCCGAGGTCTACACCCGGGGCGGCGGCGCCTGCGAGGAGTTCGCCTACGCCTCCGCGCCGGACGCCTTCGTCGCGGCCAACCCCGGCCTCGGCGCCTGCGGCAAGGGCCCGTTCCGCGAGCTGCGGCTCACCGTGGACGGCCGGGTGGCCGGTGCCGTCTGGCCGTACCCGGTGATCTACACCGGCGGGTGGGATCCGCTGCTCTGGCGGCCCGTCCCCGGCATCTTCGCCTTCGACCTGCCCGCCTACCGGCTCGACCTCACCCCGTACGTCGGTCTGCTGCTCGACGGCCGCCCGCACACCGTCGGCGTCGCGGTGAACGCGACCGAGGCGCAGAGCAACGACGGCTGGACCGGCCAGGTCAACCTCTTCGCCGAGACCGACCACGGCGCCGCCCGAACCACCGGGCAGCTCACCGAGCACCGGGTCGCCCCCGAGGCCGCCGTGACCACGCAACTCGCCGACCACGGCGGCGGCAGCGGGGACTGGACGGTCACCGCCGCCCGGCACGACCTCGCCCGGGGCTGGGTGCAGACCTCCCACGGCCGGATCACCACCGAGGTCCGCGACGACCTCGCCTTCAGCTCCGCCCAGCAACTGCGCGACAGCGGCAACGACATGGCCCTGCACAACGGCGCCGACCTCACCCGCACCACCGCCACCTGGGGCGGCGGACCGCACCGCACCACCACCGTCCACGAGGGCGAACCACTGGACGTCACCTACAAGGTGAGCCACGACGCGGCCGGCAACACCGACCAGACCACCGCCATGGACCTCGGTTACCACCGCGACGCCACCACGGCCACCGGCGCCCACGTCACCGAACGCTCGACCGTCGACCACACCCTGCGGCCCACCGCCCAGCGGCACGACGGCGACCGCACCGTCCGGACCGGCAGCAGCACCGAGGACTACCGGAGCACCGGGCCCGACGGGCCGTACCACCGGACGCTGGACTTCGTGGACGGCTGGCCGCGGCCCTGACCGATCTACCACGGCTCCGAATTACGAAAATTGCCCGAATTCATACCGCTCACCCCTGGTGCGCGCCGCGTACGAGGCGCATGATGGGAAGTGGACCTGCGAGGTAGCTGAAGGAAGTTCGACCGCAGGAGGCAGTGGCGACAGATCGAGACGGATCATGGTCTGCCGCTGATTCTCTACCTCGGTCGACGATCGAACTACCGGCCGGAGGACGTCAAGTCCGGAGGCCACCCCCACCTCGTAGGTTCCGCGTGTCCACGGAGCATCCCCTCGACTCCGTGGACACGCTGTTCCCCGGGGCGGCCTGGTCCACACCGGCCGGCCGGCGGTTCGGTACGGCGTCGCCGTGGCGTTCCTTACGGCGTCGCCGACCGGCGGGAAAGTTCACGTCGATGCCCTGGCACGACCCCGGCGCGGTTCACCTCCGTTCGGTGAGCTGCCGCCATGAACGCTTCCCGTGGACGTCTTTCCGTCAGCCGGCGCGGGCTCCTGGCCGGCGCCACCGGTCTCGGCCTCGGCGGTGCCGTGTCCCTCTCCGGCCTCGCCGACACCCCCGCCGCCGCTGCCCCGCCCTCGCCGCTGCTGTGGCAGCAGCCCGGACGCTCCGGCGCTCCGCGGGTGGGCGGCCTGCACCTCCAGTTCGGCTCGGACGCCTCGCGTGAGGTGGTCGTCTCCTGGCACACCACCCGGTCCGTCGCCAACCCCCGGGTGGTGTACGGCACTTCGAACGGCGGCTTCGGCCGGACCACCCAGGCGGCGACCCGCACCTACCGGGACGCCGCCTCCGGCGCCGAGGTCCAAGCCCACCACGCCCGGCTGACCGGCCTGCACCCCGACACGGACTACGTCTACGCCGCCGTCCACGACGGCGCCACCCCCGAGCTGGGCACCGTGCGCACCGCCCCGCGCGGCCGCACCGCCTTCACCTTCACCAGCTTCGGCGACCAGGGCACCCCCACCCTCGGCAGGAAGACGGCCAACGGGTACGTCAACGACAACCTGGGCAGCCCCGCCGCCGGCGACACCACCGCCGGGGTCGAACGGATCGCCCCGCTGTTCCGCCTGCT
The DNA here is from genome assembly GCF_055664045.1 of Kitasatospora sp. NPDC023385. NCBI lineage: Bacteria > Bacillati > Actinomycetota > Actinomycetes > Kitasatosporales > Streptomycetaceae > Kitasatospora > Kitasatospora sp. NPDC023385. The sequence continues at coordinate 198,700 of NZ_JBVOOL010000013.1, forward strand.
CAACGGCGACCTCTGCTACGCCAACATCGCCACCGACCGGGTCCGCACCTGGTCCGACTGGTTCGAGAACAACACCCGCTCGGCCCGCCACCGCCCCTGGATGCCCACGGCCGGCAACCACGAGAACGAGAAGGGCAACGGCCCGGTCGGCTACGGCGCCTACCAGGCCTACTTCGACCTGCCGGACTCCGGCTCGGACGACGAACTGCGCGGCCTGGAAGCGACGCCGGCCGAGCCTGCCGGGCAGCTCTTCCGAGGGAGGCGGCCTCCTCCTCGGGAAGGAGCCCGCCGGCCGTGAACTCCCCTCCCCAGCGGGAGGTTCCCCCGCGCGGGCGGCAGCAGACTCGTTGCCGTCGGAACCACCGCCCCCGAAGGAGGACTGAACCGTCATGAACCGTCGGCTCGCCATCACCGTGGCCTCGCTGCTCCTGCTCGCCGCGACGGCCGCCCCAGCCACAGCCGTACCCGCCTCGGCCGCACCCGCACCCGCACCCGCACCCGCGACAGCTGCCACCGCGGCGTCGGCCTCCGCCGCAGAACAGGGCGGGGCGGTGAGCGTGCGCGGCAGTGGTGACACCGTCCTCACCTCCGCGTTCCGCGACTTCGCGGGCGACGCGGTCCGGATCACGCTGGACGCCCATGCCGCCGCCAACACCGACCCGGGCGGCGCCCGCGGGCACTTCCACGTCCGCCACGTCCACACCGACGGCCGGCTGGTCGCCGACTTCGAGGGGGACATCACCTGCCTGGGCGTCGGCGGCCGGGAGGCGATCGCCACCGGCGTGATCACCAAGGGCGAGGCGCCGTGGTTCCCCGGTCTGGAGATGACCGGTCAGAGGGTCTCGCTCTCGGTGGAGGACGACGGTCGGCACGGGGACCGGATCGGCTGGGTCTGGGGGGCGCTGGGGCAGCCGGTGGCGGACTGCCAGGGGGCGGTACCGTTCATCCGCACGACCGGTGGCGACTTCACCGTGCGCGGCTGACGCCCGCCCGACCAGGGCCTTCCCGGGTCGCCGGACGGGTACGCGCGCCGCCGCCGACCCGCACAGCCGGACAACCTGGAGGCCCGATGTCGCCCGCCCGCCCGACCGCACCCGGGCCATCCGATCCAGGTGCGGGGTTCAACGGCCGCACAGGGGAGGGCCGTTGAACCCCGCACCCGAACCGCTCGGCCCCACGCCCGATCCTCCGGACCCGGCTCCCGGTCCGCCCCCGCCCGACTACGGCCGACTCGCCGCCGTCGGCCCGTACTTCGCGCTGGACACGTCCCCGGACGCGACCCCGCCCGCCGGCTTCCGACCGCTGTCCGAGCTCTTCGACACCGGGCCGGACGCGCCGCTGGCCGCGCGGCTGCGGGTCGTGGCGCAGCGGCTCGGCACCACCGAACTCCGGGTCGCCGCCTCGGTCCTGCACCTGGGACTGGCCGCCCGCTTCTGGTCGGTGGGCCTCGGCTCGGCCGTCCTGCTGGGGGCGGTGCCGACGCTGGAACGCGCCTGGGCGCGCATCCCGGACCAGGGCCCGCTGGACCTGTGGACGCCACCGCAGCCGGTCCGGCCCGATGCCGATGCTGATGCCGGTCCCGGTCCCGACCCGCACGCCGGCCCCCGCCCCGCTGCTCTCGTCGACCAGCTCCACGAGGCCGTCCTGCTCGGCCAGTTGGAGCCTCTGGCGGCAGCCGTCCGCGCCGCCGTCCCGCTCTCGCCGCGCCTGCTGCTCGGCAACGCCGCCTCCGCACTGGCCGGTACGCTGCGGGTGCTGGACGCCCACGCGCCGCATGGCGCACGGGCGTTGGCCGCCGAGCTGCTGGACCGCCCGCCGCTGGCCGGGTCCGGCACGCTGCGCGTGGGGCCGCGCGGTACGGCCTTCCGGCGGCACAGCTGCTGCCTCTACTACCGGGTCGGCCCGGGCGCCGGGCTCTGCGGGGACTGCTGCTTCACCGTGCCGCCCACCCGGAAGGAGCGGTACCGCTAGCTCCGAACCATTGGTCGACCCCTGCCCAAGGGACGCGTTTCGGCCCGCGTCCGGCTTGTCCAGGGCCGGGCGCGGGCCGTCGATCCTCACCCGGCGCCGATGCCCCTGGCACCGGGTGAAGCCTTCCGAGCGGGCGGTCAGACCGCGACCGCCTCCTCCATCTCCTCCTCGGCCTCCACCGGCGTCTCCACGGGACGGCGCCCGCGGCCCTCGTACCTCGCCGCGGCGACCAGGGCCGCGCCGCCGAGGAGCAGCCAGACCAGGAGGGTCACCACGTGACCGCCGAGGCCGGCGCCGCCGTCGAAGTACAGGATGCTGCGCGCGCCCTCCTGGAAGCCGGCTCCGGTCCAGAAGCCGTGCAGGCTCCCGAAGAAGCCGTTCTGCAGTTCGGGCCGGTAGATGCCGCCGGAGGAGGTGAAGTTGAGCATGACGAAGAGGACCATCATCGTCAGCGTGGTCCACTTCTTCAGGAAGCTGTGCAGGCCGATGCCGATCAGCACGATGCCCGCCGAGTAGAGCCAGCCGAGCGCCCAGACCGCCGCGTGGTCGTGGTCGACGACGTGGAAGACGGGTCCGGCGGTGACGATCCCGATCAGGCTGACCAGCAGCGAGACCGCCACCCCGACCAGCGCCCGGACCCGCATGCTCAGCGCGGCCCCGGCGGCGCCGATCACCGCCACGCTCGCGTACGAGCCGATGCTCAGCGCGACCAGCAGGAAGAACAGGCCCTGGCCGGTCGGGTCGCCCTTGGCGGGGGTGGTCAGGTCGGTGACGTGCAGGGGCACGCCCTGCTTGTCGGTGACGTTGGTGAACACCGCCGTGGCGGCCACCACCGAGGTGTCGGAGTTGCCCTTGGCCACGATCAGTTCGGGGCTCCTGACATCCGGGACGAAGGCGCCGACCAGGCCGCGGTCGCGCAACTGGTGCTCGGCGGTGGCGCGGTCGTCGACGGTGCGGACGTCGAGGGCGTCCCCGGCCTTGTCCTGAATCGCCCGCGCCAGCCCGTGCGCCTGCGGTGTGGCGCCGACGACGGCGACCTTGAGGTGGTGCGGTTCGGGCTGGTGGAAGGCGCCCTGGTAGGCGAGCGCCATGCCGAGGCACATCAGCAGCGGGGTGATCAGGTGGACGGCGAGGTGCTTGAGCGAGTGCCCCAGGGTGGGCGCTGCGGCGGGGTTCCGGGGTGTGCTCATGGCGTTCGTACCGTCCTCCGTGGTGGCGCGTTCGATCGGGAAGGTGGCAGGTACCACCAATTCAGGTGGTAAATGCAACCATCTATGGATGGAGTTTACAACTATCCGACCGTGATCGGAAGCCGACCCCGACCGCCGGCCTTCCACCCGCCCCCCGGCCCGGCGGCCCTGCGCGCCCCGCGCTCACCCCAGCCCGGTGGCGTCTCGCCCCGCGCTCACCCCAGCTCGAACACCCCGTACCCGAACCCGTCCGCCCGCAGCTCCCCGTCCGCCACCCGCACGCCCTGGACCTCCAGCGGCCGGACGCCCCCGTGGTCCAGCCGTACGGCCACCGGCTCCCGGCGCGGGTTGACCGCCACCAGGTACCGCCCGTCCCGGGTGTACACCAGCGGGTACCCGGCATGCCGGACCTCCACCCCGCCGCCGGAGCCCAGCCCCGGGTGCGCGCGGCGCAGGGCGATCAGCCGCCGCACCGTGTGCAGCAGCGAGGTCGGGTCGGCGCGCTGGGAGAGCACGTCCGGGCGGTGCGGGTCCGGGTCCACCGGCAGGTACAGCCGCTCGGGCGGCGCGCTGGAGAAGCCTGCCGAGGGGCCGGGCGTCCACTGCATCGGGGTGCGCGAGCCGGCCCGGTTGAAGCGGGGGCCGAGCACGCTGCCCTCCGTGTCCGGCAGGCCGGGCAGGTAGCGCATGCCGATCTCGTCGCCGTAGTAGACCGCCGGGAGGGTCGGCCAGGTGAGCAGGAAGGCGAAGGCGGGGGCGAGTTGTTCGGCGGTGCGCGAACCGGCGGCCAGCCGCGAGAAGTCGTGGTTGGCGGTGGGCAGCACGATGTGTCCGCTGCCGTCGGCGAGTTGGGCGGCGGAGCGCCAGGCGTCCAGGAAGGGCTGCGGGGTGCCCCGGCCCTCGGCCTCGAAGTAGCAGGATTCCTGCTGCCAGAACTCCTCCACCGTCCCGCCGTTGTTCTGCCACAGCGACCGCAGCGGCAGCCCATGGTCGGCGCCGCCGAAGTGCAGGAAGAAGTCCGCGTGGAAACCGGCCGCGACGGCGGCGGCCGGGTCGCCCCATTCGGCGAGCAGGGCGGCCTCGGGGTGGCTGCGGTCCAGCCAGTCGCGCAGTTCGGTCCAGAGCTTGGCGGTCTCGGCCTTGCCCGGGTCGTCCTTGACCAGGGAGTACGCCATGTCCACCCGGAAGCCGCAGACGCCGAGGCCGAGCCAGTGCGCCATGATGTCGCGCAGCGCGGCCCGGTTGGCGCGCGGCCCTTCGGCATCCACCGACTGGCGCCAGGGTTCCTCGGAACTGCTGCGCGCGTAGCCGAAGTTGAGCGCCGGCTGGCAGTCGAAGAAGTTCGGCCGGTACCAGCCGGGGCGGCTGCCCGGCGAGGCGACGAAGCCGTCCACCGGGCGGTCGGCCCAGACGTAGCGGTGGTCGGACGGGTCCTGGGCGGCGGCCAGGAACCAGGGGTGGCGGTCGGAGGTGTGCCCGGCGACCAGGTCCAGCAGGATCCGGATGCCCCGGCGGCGGGCGGCCTCGACCAGCGCGACCAGGTCCTCGGTGCGGCCGTAGCGCGGGGCGGGCGTGAAGTAGTCGCTGACGTCGTACCCGGCGTCGCGGAACGGCGAGGCGAAGCACGGGTTGAGCCAGACCGTGTCGACGCCGAGCCAGGCGAGGTGGTCGAGGTGCTCCGTGATGCCGGCGAAGTCGCCGATGCCGTCGCCGTCGGAGTCGGCGAAGGTCTGCGGGTAGATCTGGTAGAGGACGGCATCGGCGAGCCAGTCGGGGCCGGGGCGGGTCGAGGTCATGGGGCGGGTCCTCCTACCGGGTCCGGGGGCCCGGAGTGCACCGGGCGGGGCTGAGCCGGGCCGGACTCGGCCGGGGCCGAGCCGGGGTGCCACCGATTCTCGTCCAATCCCGGCCGTCCCGACAGCCCGCCTCGCCCCGGCGGCGGTCGACCGCGGCGCTGGTCGACCCCGGCGCGGATCGACCCGGGCGCCGATCGACCGTGACGCCGATCGACCGCGACGCCTACGACGCCCCGCAGGCCTCCGTGAACGCCCGGGCCCGCCGGGTGATCTCCGCCCAGTCCCCCGCCGCGACCGCCGCCGGCGGCACTACGTCCGTCCCCGCGCAGACCGCGAGCGCGCCCTGCCCCAGGAACTCGGCGGCGTTGCCCGCGGTGACCCCGCCGGAGGCCACCAGCGGAACGTCCGGGTACGGGCCGCGCAGGTCCTTGAAGTAGCCGGGGCCGAACGCCCGGGCCGGGAAGATCTTGACGGCCGCGGCACCGAGGTCCACCGCGCGGGCCACCTCGGTCGGGGTGAGCGCCCCGAGCACCACCGGCACCCCGGCGGCCCGCGCCGCCTCCGCCACCTCGGGCCGGCAGCCGGGTGTGACCAGGAAGGACGCGCCCATCGCGACCCCCCGCTCGGCCTGCTCGGCGGTCAGCACCGTCCCGACGCCGACCCGCCACCCGGCCTGCGACGCGTTGCGCAGATGGCCCGTCACATCCGGTGTGGTGTACGTGAATTCGGTCCAGTTGATGCCGCCTGCGGCGAGCGCCGCGCACAGTGCCGGGGCGTCCGGGATCCGCGGCGCGCGGACCACCGCGATCACCCGGTCGTCCCGCAGGGCGGAGAGGGAGTTCATGCGGCTCGGGCTCCTCGGTCGGTGCGGCGCAGGGCGCGCCCGGGCCGGGCGCCGGTGGTGCGGCCCTGCCGGACGACGGCGATGCCGTTGACGTACACGTGCTCGATGCCCTCGGCGGGCAGTCGGGGGTGCTCGAAGGTGGCGGCGTCCCGGACGCGTTCGGGATCGAGGAGCACCAGGTCGGCGTGGTGCCCGGGGGCGATCCGGCCGCGCCGGTCCAGCCCCAGCCGGGCGGCAGGCCTGCCGGTCATCCGGGCGACCGCCCCCTCCAGCGTCAGCACGCCCAAATCCCGGCTGTAGTGGCCGAGGAAGCGCGGGAAGGTGCCCCAGGCTCGCGGGTGGGGGCGGGCGCCGACCAGCAGCCCGTCGCTGCCCACGGTGTGCACGCGGTGACGCATGATCGCCCGGACGTTCTCCTCGTGCCCGACGTGCTGGAGGATCGTGGTGGCCAGCTCGTCCCGGCGCAGCAGGTCGAGGAACACCTCCGTGCCCGTCCGCCGTTCCTCGTCGGCGAGTTGGGCGACCGTCCGGCCGACCGTCCCGGCGAGCGCGGCCGACCGGACGCCGGAGATCTGGATCGTGGCCCAGTCGGCGACCACGCCGTGGCAGCCGTCGCTGCCCTTCTCCTCCACGTCGTAGCGGATCCGGGCGCACTGCGCCGGGTCGGCGAGCCTCGCCAGCGTCGCCGCCGGGCCGCCCTCGGTGGCCCAACTCGGCAGCAAGGCGGCCAGCGTGGTGGAACCGGGCAGGTAGGGGTAGCTGTCCAGGGTGAGGTCGACGCCATCGGCGAGCGCCCGGTCGACCAGCTCCAGCAGCTCGCCGGCCCGGCCCCGGTTGACGCCGAAGTTCATCGTGGCGTGGGTCAGGTGCAGCGCGCAGCCGCTCCGCCGGGAGATCTCCACCATCTCCGCGTAGCCCTCCAACGCGCCCTCACCGTACGATCGTTGGTGCGGAGCGTGGAAGCCGCCGTAGGCCGCGACGATGGTGCACAGCTCGACCAGCTCGGCGGTGTCGGCGTAACTCCCGGGCGTGTAGCTGAGGCCGCTGGACATGCCGACCGCGCCGTCCAGCAGGCTCTTCGCCAACACCTGCCGCATTCGGTCGAGTTCGGCCCGGGTGGGCGGACGGTGGGCCCAGCCCATGACCAGCGTCCGCAGCGTGCCGTGCGGCACCAGGTAGCAGGAGTTGACGGCGACGCCGGTGCGGTCGATCCGGTCCAGGTAGCCGGCGACGTCGCGCCAGTCCCAGTCGAAGTCCGCCGGATCGCCGTTCCAGCCCGCGAGTTGGCGCCGCAGCCCGGGCAGCGTGGTGTCGTCGACCGGGGCGTAGGACAGGCCGTCCTGGCCGAGTGCCTCACAGGTGACGCCCTGGGTGACCTTGGCCGGGTGGTCGGGTTCGAGCAGCAGGGCGAGGTCGGAGTGGGCGTGCATGTCGATGAAGCCGGGGGCGAGGACGAGGCCGTCGGCATCCACCACCTCGGGGGCGTGGAGGCGGTCGCCGATGTCGGTGATCAGGCCGTCGGCGATCCGGACGTCGGCCCGGTAGCGGTCCGCGCCGGTGCCGTCCACGACGGTGGCGCCCCGGAAGACCGTCGCCCCCGGCCCGGCCGCGCCACCTCCCGTCCCGCCCGCGCCCGTCTCACCCGCGCTCGCCCCGCCCGTGCCCGCGCCCGTCCCGGCCATCAGAAGAACGTCCTGACCAGCCCGGTGATCTTCGGCTCGGCCGCGTCCGCGGAATCCAGCACCGGGATCGCCGTCCACTTGTCGAAGGCCGTGCACGGGTGCGACACCCCCAGGCGCAGCACCGCGCCGATCGGCGCGAGGTCGCCCGCGTCGCGCAGGAAGGCGTGCTGGTCGTTGAGCGCGGTGATCCGGGCCGCCGTGCCGGTCAACCGGGCGCCGCCGCGCACCTCTTGCGGCTCGGGCAGGCCCTCGTCGAAGGGCAGGTCGCGCTTGCCGGCGTCCAGCAGCGCGAGGTGTGGCTCGGGCCGGGAGATCACCCGGGCCCAGCCGTGCAGCGCACCGCGGAACGGCGCTTCGCCGCTGTTGCGGGCGAGCGGCGAGATGCCCCGGTAGAAGCCGTCGTCGTGGGCGATGTACGCGCCCGAGCGCAGCACCACCAGGGCGTCCGGCAGCTCCGTCAACTCCTCGACCACCAGGTCGAAGTAGGCACTGCCGCCGGCCGTGACCACCGGTGGCGCGTCGTCCGGGTAGGCGTTCGCGAGCCGACCGTGGAGCCGGCCGAGGTCCCGCAGGTAGCGGCGCACGGTGGCAAGGCCCTCGGTCGAGGCGTCGTGGGCGAGCGCGCCCTCGTACCCGCCGACGCCCGCGAGGCGCAGGGTGGGGGCGCGCAGTACGGCGGCGGCGACCTCGACGGCGGCGTCGAGCCCGCGGGCGCCGGTCCGGCCGCCGGGGCCGCCGAGTTCGATCAGCACCTCGACCGGCCGCTCGGCCCCGGCGGCGCGCAGTGCCTCGTCCATCAGTCGCGCGCTCTCGGCGGAGTCGACCCAGGAGACGAAGGCGAAGCCCGGGTCGGCGGCCAGTTCGTCGGCGAGCCAGGCCAGTCCGGCCGGGTCGAGCAGGGTGTTGGCGAGCAGGATCCGCTGCACCCCGAAGGCCCGGGCGACCCGTACCTGGGGCAGGTTGGCGAGGGTGATGCCGTGGCTTCCGGCGTCGAGCTGCGCCTGCCAGAGCGCCGGTGCCATGGTGGTCTTGCCGTGCGGGGTGAGCGCCACGCCCGCTTTGGCGCACCAGTCGGCCATGGTGCGGATGTTGTGGTCGAGCGCGGCGCCGTCGAGGGTGAGCAGCGGGGTGCCGAGCGAGGAGAGGGTCGGGCCGGTGGCCAGCCATTCCCGCACGGTGCGGCCCCGGGGCGCGGCGTCCGGCCGCCCGGCGCGGGGAGTTGGCGAGGGCGCGGCCTTGAACCGCCAGTCCAGCGGTTCGTCGGCCAGGGCCGCCACCGCGCCGGCGTCGATGCCCGGGCCGGTACCGCTGGTTGCGAAGGTCTGCTCCACGGTCTTCCTCCATCCGATATGTTGCAACATGCGCAACGAGGGTTGCACATGTTGCCAGCACGGTTCTAGCATCGGCGCCGGATCACGGTCAACGGAAACCGGCCGCACTCCACGACTGCGGCTCCTGCTCCGGCTCGCGCTCGACGGGCGCCGCCCGTCTCCCGGCGGAGTCGGCGCACGACGGAGTCGACGCACGGTCGGAATCGACGCGCCGGTCGGAATCGACGTGCCGGTCGGCGCCGTCGGCCCGCTCTCGACGGAACGGCCGCAGACAGGAGCCCAGCACATGCCGCGACAGGACCCCCAGGGCCCGACCCGCCCCGGCCTTCCCCCGACGGCCGTGTGCGTGGGCGAGTCGATGGCCGTCCTGCTACCGGACCGCCCCGGCCCGCTGGAGTCGGTCGAGAGCTTCCGGCTCTCGGTCGGCGGCGCCGAGTCCAACGTGGCCGGCGCCCTGGCCGCACTCGGCGTGCCCACCGCCTGGATCAGCCGGGTCGGCGACGACGGCTTCGGCCGCCGACTGCTCGCCGAGGTCGCCGCCCGCGGCGTGGACGTCTCGGCCGTCGCGGTCGACCCGCACCGCCCGACCGGCCTCTACCTCAAGGAGGTCGGCGGCACCACCGGCCACCACCACGACCTCGGCCCCGGCCGCAGCCGGCTGCACTACCACCGGCGCGGCTCCGCGGCCGCCGCACTCTCCCCCACCGTGCTCGCCGATCCGGCGGCCGCCGCGTTGCTGTCCGGCGCCCGGCTGCTGCACCTGTCAGGCATCACCGCCGCGCTCTCCGACGACTGCCTGGCGCTGCTGCGCGCCCTGCTCGCCGACCGCCGTCCGGGCCGGCTGGTCAGCTTCGACCTCAACTGGCGCCCCTCGCTCTGGCGCGACCGCGACCCGGCCGTGCTGCCGCCGCTGCTGGACGCCGCCGATCTGCTGCTGCTCGGCGCCGACGAGGCGCAGGCCGCCTTCGGCACCGACGACCCGGCCGCCCTGCGCCGGCGCTTCCCCTCGCCCGCCACCCTGGTGGTCAAGGACGCCGCCCGGCACGTCACCGCCCTGGAGCGGGACGGTACGGCGGTCACCGAGCCGGCCCTCGCCGTCGAGGTGGTGGAGGCCACCGGGGCGGGCGACGCCTTCGCGGCCGGCTACCTGGCCGGCACTGTCCGGGGCCTGGACCAGCGCCGTCGGCTGCGGCTCGGCCACCTGAGCGCCGCCTGCGCGCTGACCGCCCACGGCGACCAGGCCGAACTGCCGCCCGCCGCCGTGGTGACCGCGCTGCTCGACGCCTCCCCCGCGCACTGGGCGGCCACCAGGGTCACCGCGGACGGCATCGCCGGGCCGGCCCTGGCCACCGAGCTCCAGCGCCCTACCGCCCGGACGACCGCCCACCGGGGCCCGGGCACAATGAGCGGAAATCCCAGCCCTGGAAGCGGAGCACGATGAGCCAGACCGTCACCCGCGCCCTGCGCATCCTCGCCGAGCTCGGCGAGGGCGAGCGCTCCCTCGACCAGCTCGCCGAGGTGCTCGGTGTTCACAAGACGACCGTGCTCCGTCTCCTCCAGAGCCTCGAAGAGGAACGGTTCGTCTACCGCGACGCGGCCTACCGCTACCACCTGGGCGCCGGCCTCTTCGCCCTGTCCGGCCTGGCCCTGGAACAGCGCGGCATCCGCCGGATCGCCGCCCCGCACCTGGCCGAGCTGAACGCCGCCACCGGCCAGACCGTGCACCTGGCCGCGTACGAGGGTGGCGAGGTGGTGTACATCGACAAGTTCGACTCCCGCCACCCGGTGCGGATGTACTCCCGGATCGGCCTGCGCGCCGCCCTGCACAGCGCCGCCGTCGCCAAGGTGCTGCTGGCCGACCTCCCGCTGCCGGAGCGGCGCCGGGTGGTGGCCGGGATCGACTTCACCCCGCACACCGAGCGCACCCTCACCACGCCGGAGGCGCTGCTCGGGGAGTTGGAGAAGGTCGCGGCCCAGGGCTGGGCGCAGGACCACGCCGAGCACGAGGCCTTCATCAACTGCGTGGCCGCGCCGATCCGGGACGCCAGCGGCCGGGTGGTCGCCGCCGCCTCGATCTCCGTCCCGGACGTCGTCCTCCCGTACGAGCAGGTGCTGGACCTCCTCCCCCAGCTGCTCGCCGCCGCCCGCGCCGTCTCGGCCGACTGCGGCCGCCCCGACCACAACTGACGCCCTGCCACCGACCGTAAGGAATCCCGCACCCCATGTCCTCCGACAAGACCGAGATCCGCACCGACGGCGCCCCCGCCCCGGCCTGGACGTTCTCCCAGGGCGTCCGCAAGGGCCCGATCCTGCAGGTGTCCGGCCAGGGCCCGCAGGACCCGGCGACCGGCGAGTACCTGCACCGCGGCGATGTGAAGGCGCAGACCCGGCGCACCCTGGAGAACGTCAAGGCCATCGTGGAGGCCGGCGGCGCCACCATCGAGGACGTGGTGATGTTCCGCGTCTACCTCACCAAGCGCGCCGATTTCCCGTTGATGAACGAGGTCTACGCCGAGTTCATCGGCGAGAACATCAAGCCCGGCGGGGTGAAGCCCTGCCGCACCACCGTCTTCGTCGAGCTCCCGCAGGAGCCGATGCTGGTCGAGATCGACGCCCAGGCCGTCGTGGCCTGACGCCCCCTCCGACCCGCCCACCGGGGGCCCGGACACCTCCCCGCGTCCGGGCCCCCACCGTGCACGGACGCCTGCTTGCCACACCCCGGCACGGACATTAGGTTAGGCTCACCTAACTTACTGGAGGTCCGTCCATGAGCCTGCCCACCGGCGACACCGAGGTCCCCGAGCCCACCACCGCCGAACGGATCCACAGCCTGCTCGGCGCGACCTCCTCGCTCACCGTCCGCGCCCTGGGCGAACCCCACGCCCTGGACACCCCGGTCTCCGTCCACGGCTCCCGCCTGCGGCTGCGCGCCCCACTGGACGCCCCGCTCACCGCGGCCGCCGCCCACGCCACCGACGGCCTCGCCGTCGTCCTCGACGTCACCGACGTCTCCCCGGTCGCCGTCCGCGACCGGGTCCGCGCCCGCCTCACCCTGGCCGGGCGGCTGCACCTGGCCCACCTCGCCGACGACGGCCTCAGCGTCCACCTGCGCGTGGACGTCGCCCACGCCGTCCTCGCCACCCCGTACGGCACCGGCGCGATCACCGCCGACGACCTCGCCCTCGCCGCCCCCGACCCGCTGGCCCGCCACGAGGCGGCGCTGCTCACCCACCTCGCCGACGACCACGCCGACGCGCTCGACGTCCTCACCCGCCTGCTCGACCCGGCGCTCCTCGCCCGCACCCCGGACGTCCGCCCGCTCGCCCTGGACCGCCACGGCCTGGTGCTGCGCCTGGACCACCCGGAGGGCCACCGCGACGTCCGCCTGGTCTTCCCCGAACCGGCCCGCGACACCGAGGACTTCGGCCACCGGATGCACGACCTGCTGTCCGCCGCCCGCTCCGGCCAGCCCGTCCACCGCAGCTGAGACGGGCTCACCGCTCGACGGCGCCCTCCAGCACGATCCGCCCCATCCGCGCGTACCGCACCGGCCGCCACCGGCGCACCGCGAGCGCCGGCACCGCCGGCGAGACCGCCCCCAGCTGTGAGCGCGCTCTCGAACGACCCCAGCCGCCCCCGACCACCCCCAGCCACCCCTGGCCGACCCCGGAAAAGGCAGTGGCCGGCCCGGCTCGTGAGGGAGGTTGGTCCCACGAGCCGGGCCGGCCTGGGCGTGTCCCGCGCCCATGTCCGCCGTACGGCGATCACCCGGTCGAGCGGTCACCCGACATGACCATCCCGGAGGATCGATTCGCTCCGCAGCAGCGGTGGTTCCTGAAGCCCCGGAAGGGTCAGAGCGCGACGCCGTGCGCGCGCAGGTAGGCGACCGGGTCGATGTCCGAGCCGTACTCCGGACCGGTGCGGATCTCGAAGTGCAGGTGCGGGCCGGTCACGTTGCCGGTGGCGCCGGAGAGGCCGAGCTGCTGGCCGACGGTGACGGTCTGACCGATCTTCACACCGATCGACGAGAGGTGCGCGTACTGCGCGTACTTGCCGTCGGCGAGCTTGATCTCGACCTCGTTGCCGTAGGCGCCGCCGTTGCCGGCCTTGACCACGACACCGTTGGCGACGGCGCGCAGCGGGGTGCCGGTGGAGGCGACGAAGTCCTGGCCGGTGTGGTGGCCGGAGGCCCACATCGAGCCGGCCACGCCGTAGGCCTCACCCAGCACCGGGTTGGCCAGCGGGGCGACGTAGCCGGAGGTGGCGGCGACCGGAGCGGCCGTCACGGCCTGGGCCGGGGCGGCGGTCTGGACCTGGGTCTGCACCTGGGCGGCCGGCTTGGCGGCTTCGGTCTTGACCTGGACCTGGACCTGGGCCTGCGGCTTTGCGGCCGCGGCGGCCTGGGTGACCGGCGCAGTCGGCTTGGCGGGAGCGGCCGGCTTCGCCGGGGCGGCGTCCGCGGACGGCGCGGCGGGGTGGCCGGCGATCGCGAGCTGCTGGCCCGGGAAGATCAGGTTCGGGTTGGCGCCGACGACCGAGCGGTTCTGCTCGAACAGCGCCTGCCAGCCACCGTCGACGTGCTTGACGTCGGCGATCTTGGACAGGGTGTCGCCGCTGACGACGCGGTAGCTCTCGTGCGCGGTGGGCGCGGTGGGCGCGGCAGGCGCGGCGGTCTGGGCGGCCGGCTGGGCCTCGGCGCCGGCGGCGGACTGCACAACCGGGGCGGCCGGGGCAACCGGGGAGGTGTGCGCCTGGGCGCTCACCGCGGTCACGAGCGGAAGGACGAACGAGACGCCGGTGACGGCGGTGGCGATGCCGATACGGGCGGCGCGGGGCAGGACGATACGACGGGCCTGTGCAGGCATGGAACTTTCCTCTCCGACGCCTGCGAGGTGAGCTGTCGGGTTCGGGCTGGAGTTGCCCGGCCGCATGCGCGGCTTCACCCCTAGCCGGCCCTGGTCGTCCGCGCCCTGAGGCGCGAACTCCGGTCCGGCGACTTACCTGTGGGTCCCCCGCTCCTGCCGTACAGAGTTCAGTTCGAACCACCGGGCAGCGGCAGGATTCGGCGTTCCGCCCGGCGGATCCGTCCGGACTGGCCGGGCGGTCGCTGAACTAAAACCCATCCGTTCGGGTGAAGCAATGTCGATCTCTTGAATCGACAACCACCTACCGCCCCGCGGTGACCCTCCGGATGCCCCCCTGCACGATGCGTACACAATCCATTCACCGCGCGCCACTGATCCACGACCCTCCGCCCACATCCCCAACACTGCGCAGCCAGCCCATCACGCAGCGCATCCGACCGACACACCCGCCGGTGACCCTTGTCACGTACGCCCCACGGGGCGCAGGATCGGGCCGTGTCCACCTCCGAGGCCGGCACCCTGCGCCTGGGCACCGCGCAGGGTCGCTGGGTACTAATGGCGACCGTGCTCGGCTCCAGCATGGCGATGCTCGACGGCACCGTGGTGAACGTCGCCCTGCCCCGAATCGGCACCGACCTCGGTGCCTCCCTGGCGTCCCTGCAATGGACCCTGAACGCCTATCTGCTCACGCTGGCGGGCCTGATCCTGCTCGGCGGCGCGCTCGGCGACCGGTACGGCCGGCGCCGGGTCTTCCTGATCGGCGTGGTCTGGTTCGCCGTCGCCTCCGCGACCTGCGCCGCCGCACCGAACATCCAGGTCCTGATCGCCGCCCGCGCCGTGCAGGGCATCGGCGGGGCGCTGCTCACCCCGGGCTCGCTCGCCATGCTCCAGGCCGTCTTCCACCCTGACGACCGCTCGGCCGCGGTGGGCCTGTGGTCCGGCCTCGGCGGGGTGTCGGCCGCGATCGGCCCCTTCCTCGGCGGCTGGCTGGTCGACGGCCCCGGCTGGCGCTGGATCTTCCTGCTGAACCTGCCGCTCGCCGCCGCCGTGATCGCGGTCACCACCCGGTCCGTGCCGGAGAGCCGGGACGAGAGCGCGTCCGGCCGCTTCGACGCGCCCGGCGCGGTGCTCGCCGCGCTCGCCCTCGGCGCGATCACCTACGCACTGACCGCCGCCGGGGAGGGCGTCTCCGCCACGGTGTGGGTCAGCGGGGTGATGGGTGTCCTGCTCGGCGCCGCCTTCGTGGTCGTCGAACGGCGCGCGGTCGAGCCGATGCTGCCGCTCGGCCTGTTCTCCTCCCGGCTGTTCACCGCCGTGAACCTGGTCACGCTGTGCGTGTACGCGGCGTTCAGCGGCGTCTTCTTCCTGCTGGTGGTGCAGTTGCAGATCGTCGCCGGCTTCTCGCCGCTGGTCTCGGGTTTCGCACTGGTGCCGATCACGGTGCTGATGCTGGCGCTGTCGGCCCGCGCGGGTCGGCTCGGCAAGCGGATCGGCCCGCGCATCCCGCTCACCGTCGGCCCGCTGCTGTGCGCCGCCGGGGTACTGCTGATGCTGCGCACCGGCCCGCACTCCTCGTACTGGGCGGACGTGCTGCCCGCCGTCACGGTGATGGGCTTCGGCATGACGCTGCTGGTCGCGCCGTTGACAGCCACCGTGCTGGCCGCCGTCGAGGTCCGGCACGCGGGCATCGCCAGCGGGGTCAACAACGCCGCCGCCCGGGCGGCCGGCCTGCTCGCGGTGGCGGCTCTCCCGGCGCTGGCCGGGCTGAGCGGCGACGCCTACCGGGTGCCGTCCGCCGTCGACTCCGCCTTCCACACCGCGATGCTGATCTGCGCGGGCCTGCTGGCGGGCGGCGGGCTGATCGCCTTCGCCACCGTCCGGGGCAACGTCCTCGCCCCGGCGGACCACCCGGTCGCCGAGCCGGACTGCGAGTGGAACTGCGGCACCACCCCGCCGCTCGACCCCGGCCACGTCCACGCGCACGAGGGCCCCGCCACCGGTCCGGCAGCGGGGCCCTCGCCCGGGAAGTCGCCCGGGAACTGACTCGACGTCAGAGAATGTCGCCGGGCGCGTACTTGGCGGCCTCCGGGTAGGCGGCCGCGACGGCCTCCACCCGGCGGACCACCTCGGCGACCTGGGCGCCGGCCGCGCCGGTGAAGGAGAGCCGGTCGGCCAGCAGCGCGTCGAGCGCGGCCCGGTCCAGCGGGATCCGCTCGTCCTCGGCCAGGCGGTCCAGCAGCTCGTTCTCCCGGGCGCCGGCGCGCATCGCCAGCGCGGAGGCGACGGCGTGCTCCTTGATCACCTCGTGCCCGGTCTCCCGGCCGACGCCGGCCCGCACCGCGCCCATCAGCACCTTGGTGGTGGCGAGGAACGGCAGGTAGCGGTCCAGCTCGGCCTCGACCACGGCGGGGAAGGCGCCGAACTCGTCGAGGACGGTCAGGAAGGTCTCCAGCAGGCCGTCGAAGGCGAAGAAGGCGTCCGGCAGCGCGACCCGGCGCACCACCGAGCAGGAGACGTCGCCCTCGTTCCACTGGTCGCCGGCCAGCTCGCCGGTCATCGAGGCGTAGCCGCGCAGGATGACGGCCAGGCCGTTGACGCGCTCGCAGGAGCGGGTGTTCATCTTGTGCGGCATCGCGGAGGAGCCGACCTGGCCCTCCTTGAAGCCCTCCGTGACCAGCTCGTGGCCGGCCATCAGGCGGATGGTCTTGGCCAGGCTGGACGGCGCGGCGGCCAGCTGGACGAGGGCGGTGAGCACCTCGAAGTCCAGCGAGCGCGGGTAGACCTGGCCGACGCTGGTCAGCACGTTCTCGAAGCCGAGGTGCCCGGCGACCCGCTGCTCCAGCTCGGCGAGCTTCGCGGTGTCGCCGCCGAGCAGGTCCAGCATGTCCTGGGCGGTGCCGACCGGGCCCTTGATCCCGCGCAGCGGGTAGCGGGCGATCAGCTCCTCCAGGCGGCGGAAGGCGACCAGCAGCTCGTCGGCGATCGACGCGAAGCGCTTGCCGAGGGTGGTGGCCTGCGCGGCGACGTTGTGCGAGCGGCCGGCCATGACCAGCTCGGAGTGCTGGGCGGCCAGCGTGGCCAGGCGCACCAGCACGGCGACCGTGCGGTCCCGCACGTGCTCCAGCGACTGGCGGATCTGCAGCTGCTCGACGTTCTCGGTCAGGTCCCGGGAAGTCATCCCCTTGTGGATCTGCTCGTGGCCGGCGAGCTCGCTGAACTCCTCGATCCGGGCCTTCACGTCATGGCGGGTGACCCGCTCGCGGGCGGCGATCGAGCCGAGGTCGACCTGGTCGATCACCCGCTCGTAGTCGGCGACGGCGTTCGCCGGCACCTCGACGCCGAGGTCCTGCTGGGCCTTCAGGACGGCGAGCCACAGGTGGCGCTCGAGGACCACCTTGTGCTCGGGGGACCACAGCTGGGCCAGGGTCGCCGAGGCGTACCGGGAGGCCAGGACATTGGGGATCTGGGGCTTCGCGCTCACGCTTCGCAAGAGTAACAGCCGAGGTCACGCCGGACGTCGGCGGATGGGGCGGGCCCGCTACTGGGCGCCGCCCGGTCGGCCGGTCAGCACCGGCAGGACCTGTCCGCAGATCGAGTGCAGGGAGATCCGCTGCTCGTCGGTCATCGCCCCGAAGGCCTGGTGGGTGCGGGCCATCTCGCCGCGGATGTGGTTGAGGATCTCCCGGCCCTCGGCCGTGATCACCACGATCTTCACCCGGCGGTCCCCGGCCGCCGCCGCGCGGTTGGCCAGGCCCAGCGACTCCAGCCGGTCCACGATCCCGGTGACGTTCGACGCGTCGCAGCCCAGCCGGCCGGCCAGCGCGCGCATCGGCACCGGCTCCTGCACCGCGCCCAGCGCCTTGGCCTGCGAGGAGGAGAGCCCGTGTCGGGCCGCGGCCGCCGCGAAGTCCTGGAAGTACGCGGCGCCGACGGCGGCCAACGCCTCCATCAGCTCGGCGTTGGTCGGTACGGTCGTCGTCGCTGTCGAACCCATGGGGCCAGGGTACGACCAGGTGCTTCAGCAACTCAAGCTTTGACCGGGGCAACCGTCGGCGAGCCGCCTCACAGTCCGATGCGCTAGAGCACCAGCTGGTCGAACAGCCGCCGCAGCTCCGCCTCCGGGTCCGCGGTCAGCCCGGTGTGCACCGGCCCGGGCTGGACGACCGCGCTGCGCGGCGCGGTCAGCCAGCGGAACCGCTGCCCGGGGCTGTCCCCCGCCGCCGGACCGGCCTGCGGGCCGCCCTGGCAGACCGCCTCGATCCCGTGCAGCGCCCGCCGCACCCCGTGCACGTCCACCACCGGGTCCAGCGCCAGCAGCCGCGCCTGGTCCAGGTGCGTCCGCGCCGCCAGGTGCGAACTCTGCCGGCAGTACAGCAGCACCCCGACGTTGACGCACTCGCCGCGCTCGACCCTCGGCACCGCGCGGATCACGGCGTACTCGTAGTCGTGCAACTCGACGATGGCCGGCAGCGCGGGCGTCGACGGCTCGGTCATGCGGGCACCTCCGGCAGCCAGTCACGCGGACCGGCCAGTCGCTCGGTCAGCTGGGCACAGTACGCGGCGCGCACCTCGTCGGGCGAGTCGAAGCCGGACTCGTCCAGCAGCCAGACCTCGGGGATCTGCGCCACCGCGTCCTCGATCGCCGCCTCGGCGAGCGGCGCGAGCGCCTTGTCCGCCGCCGCCAGGTCCGGCCGGGCGGCCAGCAGCGCATGGTCGGAGGCGTCGTACGGGCGGCGGATCCAGCCGGTGGCGCCGGACCAGTTGTGGTGGAAGATCAGGCTCGCGCCGTGGTCGATCAGCCGCAGCCCGCCGGTCGCCACCAGCAGGTTGGGGTTGCGCCAGGACCGGTCGACGTTGCCGATCAGCGCGTCGAACCAGAGCACCTGGCCCGCGAGTTCGGGGTCCACCTCGAAGCAGAGCGGGTCGAAGTTGAGCGCCCCGCTGACGAAGGCCATCCCGAGGTTGGTCCCGCCGCTGGCCCGCATCTGGTCCTGGATCTGGTGGTCCGGCTCGCTGCGCGCGAGCACCGGGTCCAGGTCGACGGTCACCAGCTCCGGCACCGGCAGCCCGAGCCGCCGGCCCAGTTCCCCGGCCAGCACCTCCGCCACCAGCGCCTTGCGCCCCTGCGCCGCGCCGACCCATTTCAGCGCGTAGAGCCGCCGATCGTCGGCCTCGACCAGGCCCGGCATCGAGCCGCCTTCTCGCAGTGGCGTCACGTACCGGATCGCCGTCACCTCGGGTAGCACGGTCCCTAGCCTATCGGTGCCGTCACCCCTCATCTCCCCACTGCCCCACCGCCGCACGGCCCCGGCACCTCGGCACCTCAGGCACCACAGGCATCACAGGCATCACAGGCACCACCGTCCCCATCCGCCCCGCCCCAGTGGCAGCCCCCGCTGCTCCGTGCGAGTGTGGCGGACAGTAATCGGGACCTTCACGGCAAAGGGATGAGCGATGGAACGACCTCGGATCCTGATCGTGGGCGGTGGCTTCGCCGGCCTGGAGTGCGCCCGGCGCCTCGAACGCAAGCTCTCGCCCTCGGAGGCCGAGATCTCGCTGGTCACGCCGTTCAGTTACCAGCTCTACCTGCCCCTCCTCCCCCACGTCGCCGCCGGCGTCCTCACCCCGCAGTCCGTGGCCGTCTCGCTGCGCCGCTCGCTGCGCCGCACCCACATCGTCCCCGGCGGCGCGATCGGCGTGGATCCGGCCTCCAAGGTGTGCGTCGTCCGGAAGATCACCGACGAGGTGGTCGCGCTGAAGTACGACGCCCTGGTGCTCGCCCCCGGCAGCGTCACCCGCACCTTCGACATCCCGGGCCTCACCGACTACGCCCGCGGCATGAAGACGCTCGCCGAGGCGGCCTACGTCCGCGACCACGTGATCGCCCAACTCGACCTCGCCTCGGCCACCCTGGACCAGCGGGAGCGCGAGTCCCGGCTCCAGTTCGTGGTGGTCGGCGGCGGCTACGCGGGCACCGAGACGGCCGCCTGCCTGCAGCGGCTGACGACCGCCGCCACGCACCGCTACCCGCGCCTGGACGCGCGGCAGATCAAGTGGCACCTGATTGACATCGCCCCGAAGCTGATGCCGGAGCTCGGCGACCCGCTCGGCGAGGCCGCCCTGGAGGTGCTGCGGGAGCGCGGCATCGAGGTGTCGCTGGGCGTCTCGGTGGCCGAAGTCGGTGCCGAGTCGGTCAAGTTCACGGACGGCCGGGTGCTCCCCTGCCGCACGCTGATCTGGACCGCCGGTGTGGCCGCGAGCCCGCTGATCGGCACCCTGGACGCCGAGACGGTCCGCGGCCGGCTCGCGGTGACGGCGGAGATGCGGGTGCCGCAGTTCGAGGGGGTGTTCGCACTCGGCGACGCCGCCGCCGTTCCCGACCTCGCCAAGGGTGACGGCGCGGTCTGCCCTCCGACCGCCCAGCACTCCGCCCGGCAGGGCCGCGCGGTGGCGGACAACGTGATCGCCTCGCTCCGCCACCAGCCCCTGGAGCCCTACTACCACAAGGACTTGGGCCTGGTGGTCGACCTCGGGGGCAAGGACGCGGTGTCCAAGCCGGTCGGCGTGGAGATGCGCGGGCTGCCCGCCCAGCTGGTGGCGCGCGGCTACCACCTGATGGCGATGCGCACCAACGTCGCCAAGTTCCGGGTGGGCGCCAACTGGCTGCTCAACGCGACCGCCGGGGACGACTTCGTCCGCACCGGCTTCCTCGC
Organism: Kitasatospora sp. NPDC023385; assembly: GCF_055664045.1. Lineage (NCBI taxonomy): Bacteria > Bacillati > Actinomycetota > Actinomycetes > Kitasatosporales > Streptomycetaceae > Kitasatospora > Kitasatospora sp. NPDC023385. The sequence continues at coordinate 219,092 of NZ_JBVOOL010000013.1, forward strand.
CCGCCAGCCCGCCCGGCTGCGCGACTTCGAGTACACCGACGCCTATCTGACGAAGGATCAGGTCCGGGCGCACGCCCAGTCCCTACTCGCCAAGGGCTGACCACTGCGACACTTCGGCGCCCCCGCGGCCAAGGCTGCGGGGGCGCCGAAGCACGCGGTCACCGTGCGGTCAGGTACATTCCGCTCGCGTCCTGCCCGGCCGTGTTGTGGCACGCGTAGTCACCGCTCGGGCGGCCCCACACCAGCGTCAGGCAGCGCCCGGCCGCCTGCTGGCCGTAGTAGTCGGGGTGCATCGACTCCTGCAGCGCTCCCTGCGTGGAGTTGAGCCCGCCGTCCACGAAGCGCGCCCACTCGCTGGTGGTCGCGGACGGACCGGAGCTCGCGGTCGGCTGCCTGGTGGCCGTCGAGCAGACCTCCCGGCCCTGCAGCATGTCCGACAGGTCCAGGAACTGCGCGCCCTTGGACGCGGCGACGCCCGCCAGCGCCCGGGAGATCTGCGGCACCATCGAGTCGCGGGCCCAGTCGGCGTCCCCGTCCCAGAACGGGCAGCCCCCGGTGTCGGAGCGGGTCCAGCCGCTCTCCGGGTACCGCATCTCGGCGCTGCGCGGGATCGGCGACGGGTAGGACTGCAGCACCAGGCGGTAGTCCGACTGCGTGTAGCCCGCGTCGGCCATCACCGCGCGGATCTCGTCGATCGCCTTGCCGACGCCGGCCATCGCCGTGGGCATCTTCGAGTCGATCGAGGACTGCGCGGAGTCGTGGCAGTACGAGTACCAGACCAGGTAGTCCTGCACGCAGGTGGAGATGACGTCCGAGAAGCCCAGGTCGTTGCCGCCGATCGACAGGGTGATCAGCTTGACGTCGTTCTGCCGCGCCACGGTGGCGAGCTGGTCGGCCTGCGGGGCCTCGCCCTTGTATGCCTGGCCGCCGTTGGCGGCGCGGAAGACGTTCGCGGTGACGGCGCCGGAGCAGGCCAGGTTGATCTCGTTCTGGGCGCCGGTCGAGGCGCTGAGCACCTCGGCGACGTCGGAGCGGTCGCAGCCGCTCGCGGCGGTGGCGCCGTAGACCCGCGAGGGGTCGTACGAACTGCCGGTCCAGGCCCGGTCGGTGCCGTTGCGGCTGCCGCTGGTGCCGGCCGCGTTGCCCTTCCAGCGGCCGGCCTCGCCGGAGATGTAGCTGTCGCCGAGGGTGACGCTGGCGGTGGGCCCGGCGGGCACGGCCGCCGGTGCAGCCGGGGCGGCGTGGGCCGGTGCGGTGACGGCCAGGCCCGCGACGGCGAGCGGGAGGGCGACGGCTGCGGTGAGCAGCCGTCGGCCGAGTCGAGGCGTGCTGCTGGTGATGCTCGAACAGTTTTCGGGCACTGCGGAACTCCTGCGGCTCGGTCTTCCCGTGGTGTGGGGACGGGAAGACACGTCAGTGAGGGTGGGGCCTCCGGCCGGTGGCGCCAAGAAGATGACATGGCCGCGCTTGTTACCGCTAGGTATCTGCAGCAGGTTTCCACTTTTGTTACCGACGGGTTCAGACCAGCCGCGACCCGGTCCTGCCCGCGCCCAGCACCGCCGCCAGGTCCTGCGCCAGCTCCCGCGCCTGCGCCGGCTCCAGCCGCGCCGTGGTGAACCGCAGCCCGGGCGGCGACTGGATCCGGTACCGCGCGCCGGGCGCCGCGACCCAGCCGCGCTGCACCAGCGCCGCCAGGGCCGAGGTCTCGTCCGGTACCGGCACCCAGACGTTCAGCCCGCTCTCGCCGTGCGCCTCGATGCCGCGCGCCGCCAGTTCGCCCAGCAGCGCGTCGCGCCGGGTGCGGTAGACGGCCGCCACCCGCGCGACCGGCGCCGCGTCGCTGCGCCACAGCTCGGCGACGGTGCGCTGCAGCAGGTGGCTGACCCAGCCCGCGCCCAGCCGCAGCCGGCCGGTCACCCGGCCGATCGTCTCCGCGTCGCCGACCGCCACCGAGAGCCGCAGGTCCGGCCCGTACGCCTTGGCCGCCGAACGCACCACCGCCCAGTGCCGGCAGCCGGCCCCGACCAGCGAGTGGTACGGCTGGTCGACCATGCCGTGCCCGTGGTCGTCCTCGATCAACAGCACCTCGGGGTGCCCGGCCAGCACGGCCTTCAGCGCCTCCGCCCGCCGGGCGGTGAGCGCCGCACCGGTCGGGTTCTGCGCCCGGCCGGTGACCACCACCGCCCGGACGCCCTCGGCCAGCGCCGTCGCGAGCGCGTCCGGCAGCGGGCCCTCGTCGTCCAGCCGGACGGGCACCTGCTTCAGCCCCATCGCGGGCAGCAGGTCGAGCAGGCTGCCCCAGCCGGGGTCCTCGACTGCCACCGCGTCACCGGGGCGCAGCCGGGCGTCGAGGATGCGCTCGATGGTGTCGAGCGAGCCGGAGGCGACGGCGATCGGGCCGCCCGGCAGGCCGTCGGCCTCGAAGGAGGCGCGGGCGAGCGCGAGCAGCCCGGGGTCGACGGCCGGGTGCCCGTACAGCACCGGCTCGGTGCGGGCGGCCTCGGCGGCGGCCGCGAGGGCCGGGCCGAGGTCGGGCAGCAGCGCGGGGTCGGGATTGCCGGCCGACAGGTCCCGGGCGTGCGGGGGGACGGGGATGCGGATCTGGTCGCGGGGGGTGAGCGCGGGCCTGGGGAGGATCCGGCTGCCCTTGCGGCCGGCCGTCTCGATGACGCCGCGGTCGCGCAGCAGCCGGTAGGCGGCGGCGACGGTGTTGGGGTTGACGCCGAGTTCGGCGGCGAGGTCGCGCAGCGGGGGCAGCGCGGTTCCGGGGGCGAGCATTCCGCTGCTCACGCCCTGTTCGATGTGCGCCGCGATTTCGCTGGCGCGTCGCCCGGTCAGCGGATAGTCTCCTAGCACAAACCAAATTATGCACTAGTACATAGAGGATGTCATGTCAGACCACCCGGAAGGCTCGCCCAGCTACTCCCGCACCCCCCGGACCACCCCCACCCGCTACAAGGACCGGGCCACCTGGGAGCAGGAGGCGATCCACGCCATCCTCGACAGCGCCTACATCTGCCACCTCGGCTTCGTCGCCGACGGCGCCCCCGTGGTCCTGCCGACGATCTACGCCCGGGTCGGCAGCCGGCTCTACGTCCACGGCTCCACCGGCAGCCGCCCGCTGCGCGCCGCCTCCGGCGAACAGGGCATGCCGGTCTGCGTCACCGTCACCCAGGTCGACGCGCTGGTGCTGACCAAGTCCGCGTTCAACCACTCGGTGAACTTCCGCTCGGTCGTCGCCCACGGCACCGCCCACCAGGTCACCGACCCCGAGGAGCTGGACGTCGCGCTGGCGGCCCTGGTCGACCACGCGATACCCGGCCGCTCCGCCGAGGTCCGCCCGGCCAACGCCAAGGAGCTCGCGGCCACCGCCGTCATCCGGCTGGAGCTGGACGAGGTCTCGGCCAAGACCCGCGCGGACGGCGCCGACGACGACCCGGAGGACGTCGACCTGCCGCACTGGTCCGGCCTGATCCCGGTCACCACCGTGCACGGCGCCCCCCTGCCGCACCCCGGCAGCACCGTCCCGCTCCCCGCGCACCTGCGCGGCTACCCCCGCTGACGAGGAGCCCACCGATGCTGATCAGGTCATGGGACCGCGGCGGCGAGGACGAGTGGCGCGCCTGGCTGGCCGAAGGCCGCGACTTCGGCCTGCTCGCCGCCAACGGCGGCCCCGGCGAAGGCCCTGTGCTCGTCCCGACGCACTTCCTGCTGGACGCCGAGCGCGGCGAGATCCTGCTCCACCTCGCCGCGCCCAACCCGCTGCTGGCCGCCGTCCGGGCCGACCCGCAGGTCACCCTCGCGGTCACCGACGGCTACGCCTTCGCCCCCGGCCACTGGCGCGGCGCACCGGGCACCCCCACCAGCTACTACGCCTCGGTCCACTTCCACTGCACCGCCGAGCTCGTGGAGTCCGCCGCCGGCAAGGCCGAGATCCTCAACCGCCAGCTCGCGCACTTCCAGCCCGAGACGCCGGAGGTCCGGGTGGTGCCCGGCGACGGCGAGCTGGCCCGGCAGCTGCCCGGGTTGCGCGGGCTCCGGCTGACGGTGCGCGAGGTGCGGGCCAAGTTCAAGTACGACGACAAGAAGCCCGCCGAGGCGCAGTTCGGGATCGCCGACCGCCTCGCCGAGCGCGCCGACGGCCGCGGGCGCGGCCGCGACCAGTACGCCGCCGCCAAGACCCAGCTGCTCCGCCGCCACCGACGGCGCACCGCAGCACCCAGCACCCCCGGGCCCAGCATCACCGCGGCACCGAGCACCGCCGGGCCCAGCATCACCGCGGCACCGAGCACCGCCGGGCCAAGCACCACCGCGGCACCGAGCACCGCCGGGCCCAGCATCACCGCGGCACCGAGCACCGCCGGGCCAAGCACCACCGCGGCACCGAGCACCGCCGGGGTGCGTACCGCCGACTGACTCCGTGTCACCCGATCGGCCCTCAACACGGGCAGGTCGGCCCCGGCGCTGCTCGAATGTGAGACGAGCCCTGCCCACTCGGCGCCAGAGCGGGCCCGTCCACCCCGGGAGCACATGTGTCCTCAGTCCACAGCCCACGGGCGTCCGGCGAGACCCATCTGGGCCACGTGGTGTTCATCTCGGCGGCCGCCGCCATGGGCGGCTTCCTGTTCGGCTACGACAGCGCCGTGATCAACGGCGCGGTGACGGGCATCCAGAAGCACTTCGGGGTGGGCCACGGGACCACGGCCTTCGTGGTGGCCATCGCGCTGCTCGGCTCGGCGGCCGGCGCGGTGGTCGCCGGCCGGCTCGCCGACCACTTCGGCCGGGTGCGCACGATGCTGCTGGCCGCCGTGCTGTTCGCGGCCAGCGGCCTCGGCTCGATGTTCCCGCCGAACATCGAGGTCCTCGCCGTCTGGCGCGTGCTCGGCGGCATCGCGATCGGCATCGCCTCGGTGATCGCGCCGACCTACATCGCCGAGGTCGCGCCGACCGCCTACCGGGGCCGGCTCGCGTCCTTCCAGCAGATGGCGATCGTGCTCGGCATCACGATCTCCCAGCTCGCCAACTACGCGCTCAACCAGGCCGCGGGCGGCGAGTCCACCAACCACCTCGGCGGCATCCAGGCGTGGCAGTGGATGCTCGGCGTCGAGACCATCCCCGCCCTGGTGTACGGGCTGATGGCGCTCTCCATCCCGGAGTCGCCGCGCTTCCTGATCGCCGACCACCGCGAGGCGCAGGCCCGCCAGGTGCTGGTCGAGGTGGAGGGCGACAGCGTGGACCTGGACGTCCGGGTGGCGGAGATCCGCGCCGTGCTGGAGTCCTCGCACAAGCCCCGGCTCAAGGACCTGCTCGGCGGCCGCTTCGGCCTGCTGCCGATCGTCTGGGTCGGCATCGGCGCCTCGGTGTTCCAGCAGTTCGTCGGCATCAACGTGATCTTCTACTACTCGTCCCTGCTCTGGCAGTCGGTCGGCATCAACGAGTCCAACTCGCTGCTGATCAGCCTCTCCACCTCGATCATCAACGTGATCGGCACGGTGATCGCGATGGCCCTGGTGGACCGGATCGGCCGCAAGCCGCTCGCCCTGGCCGGCTCCATCGGCATGGCGGCCGCGCTCGGCACCGCCGCGTGGGCGTTCTCCTACCGCCACGGCACCGGCGACACCGCCACCCTGGACAACACCCACGCCACCGTCGCCCTGGTCTCCGCGCACGTCTTCGTGCTCTGCTTCGCCTTCTCCTGGGGCGTGGTGGTCTGGGTCCTGCTCGGCGAGATGTTCCCGAACCGGATCCGCGCGCTGGCCCTGTCGGTCGCCGCCTCGGCGCAGTGGATCGCCAACTGGGCGATCACCGTCAGCTTCCCGGACCTCGCCGACTGGAACCTCTCGGCGACGTACGTCATCTACGCGGCCTTCGCGCTGCTGTCCATCCCGTTCGTGGCCTTCTGCATCAGGGAAACCAAGGGCCGCGCGCTGGAGGAGATGGGCTGAACCGGGACGCCCGACCGACCGCCGCCGCACGCGGCCCGACCCCCCGAGAGGAAGCCATGCCTGACCAGGGCGGCTCCCGGCAGAACGTCACCTTCCCGAGCAACGGCCGTACCGCGCACGGGTACCTGGCCCGTCCGCCGCAGGGCGTCGGACCGGGCCTGGTGGTGGTGCAGGAGTGGTGGGGGCTCACCTCGCACGTCGCCACCATGGCCGACCGCTTCGCCGCCGAGGGCTTCACCGTCCTCGCTCCCGACCTGTTCGGCGGTGCCACCACCCACGACCGGGCCGAGGCCGCCCGGCTCAAGCGCGAACTCCCGGTCGAGCAGGCCGTCGAGGACCTCTCCGGGGCGGTCGACCACCTGCTCGCGCTGGACGGCGTGGTCGGCGACGCCGTCGGCACGGTCGGCTTCTGCATGGGCGGCGGCTTCGCCCTGCTGCTGGCCGCCCGGGCCGGCGACAAGGTGGCCGCCGCGGTGCCCTTCTACGGCCTCCCGCCCGACCCGGAGTTCGACTACCGCGGCCTGACCGCCCACGTCCTCGGCCACTTCGGCGAGTCGGACCGCTCGATCCCGCCGGCCGCCGTGGACGAGGCGGCGATCCGGATCGGCGAGGCCACGGACGTCCGTCCCGAGATCCACTTCTACCCGGCCGGGCACGCCTTCATGAACGACGAGAACCTGCTCGGCACCTACGACCCCCTGCAGGCCCGGATCGCCTGGCGCCGCACCCTCACCTTCCTCTGGGGCCACCTCGGCTGACGGGGCCCGCCCGGCCGGCGGTGCGCACCTGCGCACGCGCTGGTGCGCAGACGCGACGGAGTGCGCCGGCCGAGCCGGCGGAGCACCGCCGACGCACCGGGGCCCGCCACCGAGCCGGCGCCCGCGCCGTGAGCCCCCTGTGCGCCCCGCGTGCGCCCGCCGGAGCGCAACCAGCGGTACGGGTGGTTCGTCCGAAGAGACAGCACACACCACCGCCTTTGGGGGGCCACCGGTGCCGAAGCCACTGCTGTTCCTGGACGTCGACGGGGTCCTGAACCCGGTCTGTCCCCATCCGGACGCCGGGTTCGACACCCACACGCTGTTCGGCTACTCCGTCCTGCTGTCCGCCCGGCACGGCGGGTGGCTGCGCGAGCTCGCCGCGACGTACGACCTGGTCTGGGCCACCACCTGGGAGGAGCACGCCAACACCCACATCGCCCCGGCGATCGGCCTGGACCCGCTCCCGGTGGTCCGCTTCACCGGCTACGTCCCGCAGCCGGGCGATCCCCGCGTCCCGCTGATGGAGCTGTTCTCCTCCGCCAAGTGGGCCCCGCTGCTGCGCTACGCCGGGGGGCGCCCGTTCGCCTGGGTGGACGACGTCATCCCCGGCCGGCTGGTCCGCAGGTCGCTCTGGCGCCGCGACCGCCTCCTGCTGCCGATCGATCCCGGCCAGGGCCTGGAGCGCCGGCACGTCGACCGGCTGCTCGCCCACCCGCCGCGCGGCCTGGCGCTGCCGTCCGGGAGGTCCGCGCTCAGGGGGTCGGCAGCCAGCTGACGTGCCCGGCGAGCAGCGCGTACCCGACGAAGGCCACCGTGTCGATCAGCGCGTGTGCCACCACCAGCGGCATCACCCGCCCCCACCGCCGGTACAGCAGGCAGAACGCCGCCCCCATCACCATGTTGCCGACCAGCCCGCCGACCCCCTGGTACAGGTGGTACGAACCGCGCAGCACCGAGCTGGCCGCCACCGTCGCCGGCCAGGACCACCCCCACTGCCCCACCCGGCGCAGCAGGTAGCCGAGGACGACGACCTCCTCCAGGACGGCGTTCTGCCAGGCCGACAGCACCAGTACCGGCACCCGCCACCAGACGTCCGGCAGCCCGGACGGCGCCACCGTCAGGTTGTACCCGGCCGCCTGCGAGGCCAGGTAGAGCAGCAGCCCCGAGCCGCCGATCGCGGCGGCGACGGCGGCGCCCCGGCCGAGGTCCCGCAGCTTCTGCCCGAGGTCGAAGCCCAGCACCCGCAGCGCGACGCCCTCACGCACCAGCAGGTAGCCGACCAGCACCACCGGCATCAGGCCGCGCCCGATGTAGTACAGCTGCCACACCAGGTCCAGCCAGGGCCGCCCGGGCGCCCGCGAGCCGTTCAGCGTGGCGACCTGCCGGCCGAGCGCGAGCGGTTCGGTGAGTGAGCCCGCGAAGCTGATCAGTGCGCTGATCCCGCTGGCGCCGAGCGAGAGGCCGAGGAGGATCAGCAGTTCCGCGCCGAGTCGGCGGCGGGTGGGCTGGGCGGTCTCCGGCACGGTCGGAACGGTGGTCACGGGGGCTCCAGCGGACGGGCGGTCGCTCCGGCCGTCGGCCGACCGCCGGGGCGATCATCCTGACACAGCGGCCCGGCTAGCCGACCGGCCAGGTGTGCACCGGCTCTCCGGTGCGCATGTGCTCGGCGTAGCGGCGGGTCATCGCCGCGAGCGCGGCCGGCCGGTCCATCCCGTACTGCTCGCGCAGCCGGTGGAACGTCGCGCTCTGCCAGGCCGCGCCGTTGGTGCGGCGCAGGCAGCGCTGCTCGATGATGCCGAGGTAGCGGTCCCGGTCGGCGGGCTCCACGCCCCACTCGTCGAGGCCCTGGTAGGCCAGCGGCAGCAGTTCGCCCAGCACCAGGTCGACGGCGGAGACCGTCTGCAGCCCGCCGCCCCGACCGGGCCGGCCGGGGCGCGGCCACTGGAGGACGGCGTCGATGCCGTACCGGGCGCCCTGCCGGAAGTTCTCGTCGGCGCGCTCGAACGGCAGCCTCGTCCAGACCGGGCGGGGCTGTTCGGCGAGCACCCGCACCAGCCCGTAGTAGAAGGCGGCGTTGGCCAGCGTGTCGGCCACGGTCGGCCCGGCCGGCAGGGCCCGGTTCTCCACCCGCAGGTGCGCGACGCCGCCGGAGACGTCGTAGATCGGCCGGTTCCAGCGGTAGATGGTGCCGTTGTGCAGCCGCATCTCGGCGAGTTTGGGCGCGCCGCCGGAGGACAGCACCTTCAGCGGGTCCTCGTCGTCGCAGATCGGGAGCAGCGCCGGGAAGTACCGCAGGTTCTCCTCGAACAGGTCGTACACCGAGTCCACCCAGCGCTCGCCGAACCAGGTGATCGGGCGTACGCCCTGGGCCTTGAGCTCCGCCGAACGGGTGTCGCAGGCCTGTTGGAAGAGCACCGGGCGGGTCTCCCGCCACAGCTCCCGGCCGAACAGGAAGGGGGAGTTCGCGCCGAGTGCGAGCTGCGGCCCGCAGAGCGCCTGGGCGGCGTTCCACACCGAGGAGAAGCGTGCCGGGGTCACCTGGAGGTGCAGTTGCAGCGAGGTGGCGGCGGCCTCGGCGACCATGGTGACGGACTCCAGCTGGAGGTGCTCGACGCCCTCGATGTCCAGCGCGATCTCCTCCCCCCGGGCGGCCAGGATCTGGTCGCTGAGCAGGGTGTACCGCTGGTTGTGGCTCATCGCGTCCAGCCCGGTGTGAGCGTGCTCAAGGGTCGGCAGGATGCCGACCATGACGATCCGTGCCCCGGCCTCGGCGGCCCGCCGGTCGGCGTAGCGCAGCCCGGTGTCGATCTCCTCGCGCAGTTCCTCGAAGACGTGCCCGCAGAGGCGGTGCGGTGTGACGTTCACCTCGATGTTGAACTTGCCCAGTTCGGTCTGGAAGTCGCTGGAGCCGATCGAGCTCAGCACCTGGGCGTTGTTCATGGCCGGGAGTCCCTGTTCGTCGGCCAGGTTGAGCTCGATCTCCAGTCCCATCACCGCCCGCGGCCGGTCGAAGCGGTCCTCCCGCAGCATCCGTGCCAGGACGTCGAGACAGGCCTGCAGCTTGCGCCGGTACAGCTGCCGGTCCGCCAGATCCGCCCGAGTCGCCACGACCTTCTCGCCCACGGTCCCCTCCTCCTGACTGAGCCACCCCGTTGAGCCACCCGGCCGACCGACCGTGCCAGCATCATGCCCACCTCGAAGATCGATACCCGATTGCTCGGAATGGCTTGCAATGCAAGGCAACTGACGGTGGATCAGCACAACTGCAGACTTGCCTGGCGCCACCGCCTGTGATAAACAGGTCACCCTGCGCGTCCGTTCGATGGAATTCGCACAGCGCTCCGGCCGTCCGCTCCCGCCTCGAATCCCCTCGTCGACGGCGGAGCCCGCGCCGGCACCGCGATCCTGCACAACCGGACACGGCCAGGCCCCCGTCACCGAGGACGCGCCGCGCCACGCCGGTATGCCGCACTCGCACGCCGATCTCGCTTGGAGAGGCGGACCCCGCCATGACCCTGCAGACCCCCCAGCCCCCACCGAGTGCCCTGCGCGCCGTCCTGGGCGCACTCGATTCGGAGACCGCGCTGCGCCAGCCCGCCGCCGCAGCGCTGCGTCATCCCGCCGGCCGACTGCTCCCCGCGCATCCGCTCGCGGTGCACGTCCTGGACGGCCCCCGCCCCGACCTCTCCGCCGCTCACCGCACCGGCTGGCGCTTCCTGATCAAGGACGGTGCCGACGTCGCCGCCGCCGCCGAGGTGGTGCAGGGCGTCGAGGGCCACGCCTTCTCCCACTTCACCGCCGGTCCCTACCTCGACTCGACGGTCCGGGCGCTGCGCGAGGCCCGGCAGCTCGCCCAGGGCACCCGGGTCCGCCGGCAGCCCCGCCTGCTGACCTTCCCCGGCCAGTACGCGACGGCGCTCTGGCTGCACAGTCCCGACACCGGGCCGGCCGCCGACCTGCTGATCCCGCTCGCCCCGGCCCCGCTCGGCGTCACCGCGCACCGTGCCTACCCGGCCGCCGAGTTGCTGCCGCTGCTCGCCCGGGCCCCGCTCGTCAGGCCGATGCTGCTCGGCTCCTCCTGAGCCGCCCGCAGTCGTACGGGCCGCCGGGCCTCCCGCCCGGCGGCCCTTCGCCGCGCCCGCATCCTCGGCACCGATCCGCTGCACCCGAACGGAGACCACCCGGACGGGTCATCCACCATGGCCGGATCGGGCCATGCGCGGACTGACCCACCGGTGCGGGTTTTCTCCCCTGCCCCACCTGAACGGGTGATCTCTGCCCCGGAGTTGTGGCGCATGTCACCAAACCCCTGCGCGCAGCTCCGCAGATGCCGACACTGGGAACCAGCGTGGAAGGACCACCTGTCCTACCCACTTGAGCGCCGGTCAACACCCGGTCGGCGTGCGGACAGGATCCGACTACCGCGGCGGTTCCCGGGCAGCCCGACCTCCGGCGACCGCACCACGGGGAGGATCGCAGAGCGAAGCGAGGGTACGCGTATGTGCCAGCACCGTCCTGAGTGCCCGTCGGCCGAGTCCGAGGACCGCGAGGCGGCCGTGTCGGTGGCCTGCCACCCGGAGCAGGGCTGGAGCCTGCTCTGCAACGGCGTGGTGATGTTCGAGGACACCGGCGAACTGCTGCCCGACGGCCGGGTGATCGCCCCGCGCCGCCCCGTCGCCCACGCGGCCTGACCGACCGGTCCGGCCGTACGGCGGGGGCAGCCGCCGCACCGACGCACGACGGGCGGGGCCCCGGCGGATCGATCCGCCGGGGCCCCGCCGTGCGTCCGGGCCGCGTTGTGGCCCGGGTTCGGTCAGACGCCGTACTCGTCCATCGGCGGGCAGGAGCAGACCAGGTTGCGGTCGCCGTACGCGCCGTCGATCCGGCTCACCGGCGGCCAGTACTTGTCCGCCGGGTTCACGCCCGCCGGGAAGACCGCCTCCTGCCGCGAGTAGCCGCGCGCCCAGTCGCCGGCCAGCTCGGCGGCGGTGTGCGGGGCGTTGCGCAGCGGGTTGTCGTCGGCCGCCCACTCGCCCGAGCCGACCTTGTCGACCTCGGCCCGGATCGCGATCATCGCGTCGCAGAACCGGTCGATCTCGTGCAGGTCCTCGGACTCGGTCGGCTCGATCATCAGCGTGCCGGCCACCGGGAAGGACATCGTCGGCGCGTGGAAGCCGTAGTCGATCAGGCGCTTGGCGATGTCGTCCACCGTCACGCCCGTCTCCTTGGTCAGCGGACGCAGGTCGATGATGCACTCGTGGGCGACCAGCCCGCCCGGGCCCGTGTAGAGCACCGGGAAGTGCGGCGCCAGGCGCTTGGCGATGTAGTTGGCGTTCAGCACCGCGACCTGGGTCGCGCGCTTGAGGCCCTCGCCGCCCATCAGCCGCACGTACGCCCAGGAGATCGGCAGGATCGCCGCCGAGCCCCAGGGCGCGGCCGAGATCGGACCGACGCCGGTGGCCGGGCCGGCCTCCGGCTGCAGCGGGTGGTTCGGCAGGTACGGCGCCAGGTGGGCGCGCACCGCGACCGGGCCGACGCCCGGGCCGCCGCCGCCGTGCGGAATGCAGAAGGTCTTGTGCAGGTTCAGGTGCGAGACGTCCGCGCCGAACTTGCCCGGCTTGGCGAGGCCGACCAGCGCGTTCAGGTTGGCACCGTCCACGTACACCTGGCCGCCGGCCTCGTGCACCAGCGCGCAGATCTCGGTGATCTGGGTCTCGTACACGCCGTGGGTCGACGGGTAGGTGACCATCAGCACCGACAGGTTGTCGCGGTGCTGCTCGATCTTGGCCTTCAGGTCCTCGACGTCCACGTCGCCGTCGACCAGGGTCTTCACCACGACCACGCGCATGCCGGCCATCACCGCGGAGGCGGCGTTGGTGCCGTGCGCGGAGGACGGGATCAGGCAGACGTCACGCTGGGTGTCGCCGTTGCCGTGGTGGTAGGCGCGGACGGCCAGCAGGCCGGCCAGCTCGCCCTGCGAGCCCGCGTTCGGCTGGATCGAGACGGCGTCGTAGCCGGTCACCTCGACCAGCTGCTGCTCCAGCTGGCGGATCAGCGTCAGGTAGCCCTGGGCCTGCTCGATCGGCGCGAAGGGGTGCAGCTGGCCGAACTCCGGCCAGGTCACGGCCTCCATCTCGGTGGTCGCGTTGAGCTTCATGGTGCAGGAGCCCAGCGGGATCATGCCGCGGTCCAGCGCGTAGTCCCGGTCCGACAGGCGGCGCAGGTAGCGCAGCATGGCGGTCTCCGAGCGGTGGCTGTGGAAGACGGGGTGGGTCAGGTACTCGTCCTCGCGCAGCAGCGCGGCGGGCAGCGCCTCGGCGTCCTCGGCCGCCTCGACCGCCGGCACGCCGAAGGCGGCCCAGACGCCGGCCAGGTGCTCGCGGGTGGTGGTCTCGTCGGTGGAGACGGAGATCCGGTCCTCGCCGTCCTGGTACACGTTGATGCCGTTGGCGCGGGCGGCGGCGGCGATCTCGGCGGCGCGGCCCGGAACGACGGCGGTGACGGTGTCGAAGAACTCGCCGTGCAGCAGCTCGACGCCGCCGGCCCGCAGGCCCTCGGCGAGGGCGGCGGCGTAGCGGTGGGTGCGGCGCGCGATGTCGGCCAGGCCGTCCGGGCCGTGGTACACGGCGTACATCGAGGCCATCACGGCGAGCAGCACCTGGGCGGTGCAGATGTTGCTGGTGGCCTTCTCGCGGCGGATGTGCTGCTCACGGGTCTGCAGCGCCAGGCGGTAGGCGCGGTTGCCGTCGGCGTCGACGGAGACGCCGACCAGGCGGCCGGGCAGCGAGCGGGCGTACTCGGCGCGCACCGAGAGGTAGCCGGCGTGCGGGCCACCGAAGCCCATCGGCACGCCGAAGCGCTGCGAGGTGCCGCAGGCGATGTCGGCGCCCAGCGAGCCCGGGGACTTGAGAAGGGTCAGCGCCAGCAGGTCGGCGGCGACGGCGACGATCGCGCCCAGGCCGTGCGCCTGCTCGATCACCGGGGCGAGGTCGCGGACCACGCCGGTGGCGCCCGGGTACTGCAGCAGCACGCCGAAGACGCCGCGCTCGGCGATCTCGGCCGGGATGCCCGCGGAGAGGTCGGCGACGACGACCTCGACACCGGTCGGCACGGCACGGGTGTTGATCACCGCGATGGTCTGCGGCAGGGTCTCGGCGTCGACCAGGAAGACGCCGCCCTTGACCTTGGTGACCCGGCGGGCCAGCGCCATCGCCTCGGCGGCCGCGGTGCTCTCGTCCAGCAGCGAGGAGCCGGAGGTCGGCAGGCCGGTCAGGTCGGAGACCAGGGTCTGGAAGTTGAGCAGCGCCTCCAGGCGGCCCTGCGAGATCTCCGGCTGGTACGGGGTGTAGGCGGTGTACCAGGCCGGGTTCTCCATGACGTTGCGCAGGATCACCGGCGGGGTGAAGGTGCCGTAGTAGCCCAGGCCGATCATCGGCTGGAGCACCTGGTTGCGGCCGGCCAGCTCGCGCAGCTCGGCGAGGACCTGGGCCTCGGTCCGCCCGGCGGGCAGGTCCAGGCCGGTGATGGAGCGGATTGCCTCGGGCACGGCGGTGACGGCGAGCTCGTCCAGCGAGCCGTAGCCGACGGACGCCAGCATCTTCTCCTGCGCGGGGGCGTCGGGGCCGATGTGGCGGTTCTCGAAGGGGCTGGCCAGCTCAAGCTCGGTGAGGGTCGAGGCGCTGGTGGGGCGTCCCGCGTTCGGCTGGGCGTTCATGGTGGTCGAGGCCTCCTGGTCACGGACCGGCGGGGGTGCGCACGCCGGCCGGCCTTCCCGCTGCGGACAGCGGATCAGGCCCTGGCGGACGAACCCGTCAGGCCTCCCCCTCTGTCATCGGGACCTGAGAGCTTCGCCCGCACGGTGCGCCGTGGGCGCTCCGTCGGCTTGCACCGTCGGTGAGGGTGGTGATCGCCGGCTCCCATGCCGACGGTCCTGCCCTGCTTTCCAGAGTGACCTACCCCACACGGTACGGATGCCTGAGAGATTCCGGGGAGGAGTTGCTCCTTCGGCGCTCCGACCAGCGCTTTTCGCGATCGGAGACTCTCCCGAGCGGGCTCTGCGGTCGCCGCCCAGGGTACCAGCGGGAGGCCTTCCGATCACGGGTGCGTCGCGTCACCTCCGGTCTACGCGCGTCCCCCGGACGGCGCAGCGTCCGGCCCGTCCGGCGCACTCCGGTCGCGCCCGTCCGATTCATGGCATTTGGTGTGAAGTGGCGGGACGGGACGGGTGCTCCGGCCGCCTTCCTGCGGGACTTCCGCGGCCCAGCGCACTGGAGGAAAGAGTGCAGACCGACATCGACCCCCGGGACCTCATCGGCCACAAGGCGGTCGACCGCAACGGAGACAAGATCGGCACGGTCGACGAGGTGTACCTGGACGATGCCACCGGCCGGCCCGAGTGGGCCGCCGTCCGGACCGGCATCTTCGGCCGGGACGCCTTCGTCCCGCTCACCACGAGCGAGTTCGCCGGCGACGAGCTCCGGGTGCCGTACGACAAGTCGCTGGTCAAGGAGTCGCCGGACTTCGGCGTCGGCCAGCACCTGTCCCCCGCCCAGGAGCTCCAGCTCTACCGCTACTACGGCCTCGACACCTCGGTGGACGGCCACCAGGCCGGCGCGGACGGCGGACGGGCCGCCCAGCCCGATCTCGACTTCGGCACGGCGGCGGCCGCCCCGGCCGCCGCCGCCACTGCCGCGGCCACTGCCAAGCCGCCCACCTTCCGCTCCCCCGATCCCGAGCCGACCACCAAGATCGCCCCCGTCAACCACAGCACCAGCACCGCCACGGAGGCCATTGTGCGGACCCTCAGCACCCCTGCACCCACCGCCACGGCCCCCGCGCCCGCGCCCGCCGTGGAGCCGAGGTTCCATCAGGCCCCGGCGGTGATCAGCCCGGCCGCCGCCACGGGCGCGGCCTCGTCCGCCCCCGCCGACCCGGTCGAGATCACCTGCCGCGAGGAGCGGCTGGACATCACCACCGAGTGGCACAACGTGGGCACCGCGAAGCTGCGCAAGTACGTGACGACCGAGCAGATCGAGCGCCGCGTCCCGGTGGTCCGCGAGAGGGTCCGGGTCGAGCGGGTGCCGGTCAGCGAGGCCGAACGCACCGCCCTCACCGAGAAGGAGATCGCCGAGGCCGTCGAGGAGGTCACCCTCCGTGAGGAGCGCCCGGCGGTCCGCAAGTACCTCACGCCCATCGAGCGCGTCCGCCTCGTCGTCGAGCGGTACACCGACGAGGAGGTGATCCGGGACGAACTGCGCCGCGAGCACGTCGAGGTGCACGACACCACCACGCCCCCGGCCTCCACCACCCCGGCACCGGCCTCGTCCCACGCGGACGCCCTGCGCCCCCTGGTCTGACTCTCCCACCCCAGGACCCCGGCCACCGCGGCCGGGGTCCTTCGGCGTGCCCGAACCCGCCGCCGGCGCCGCCCTTTCCCCCTTTGCCAAACCTTAACCACTCGATATTTGACACTCTGAAGTATTTCCCGCATGGTTACTTCAGTTCATTCACTATGTACGGGAGGAAGCAACCGTGAGTGAGGCACCCCAGCCCACCACCGCGGCCGAGAAGCAGAGCAGCGCCCGGGTCCTGCCGGCCCTCATCCTGGCGATGCTGTCGTTCAGCGTGGTGCAGACCGCGGTCGTCCCGATCCTGCCCTCGCTGGCCAAGGAACTGGACGTCACCGGGTCCAACATCACCTGGCTGATGACCGCCAACCTGCTGTCCGCCGCCGTGCTGACTCCCCTCCTGGGCCGCTTCGGCGACCTCCGGGGCCGTAAGCCGATGCTGCTCATCTCGCTGGCGGGCCTGGTCGCCGGTTCGGCACTGGCCGTCAGCACCCACTCCTTCACCTGGCTGGTCGTCGCCCGCGTCCTGCAGGGCGCCGGCGGTGGCGTCATGCCGCTGGCGATCAGCATCGTCCGCGACGAGCTGCCCAAGCGGAAGGTGACCGGCGGCGTCGCCGCCATCAGCGCCTCGATGGGCGTCGGCTCCGGCCTCGGCCTGGTCGCCACCGGCCTCCTGCTGGAGCACTGGAACTACAAGTCGATCTTCTGGATGGGCCTGGTCTTCGGCCTGATCGCGATCGCCCTGGTCGCCTTCCGCGTCCCGTCCGACCCGGTCACCGACAAGGAGGGTGGCGCGGACCCGCTCGGTGCGATCACCCTGGCCGGCTGGCTCTCGGCCCTGCTGGTCGCCGTCAGCCAGGGCAACCACTGGGGCTGGACCTCGACCAGGACCCTCGGTCTGTTCGCCGTCGCCGCCGTCGTGGCCCTGATCTGGGGGGTCATCGAGACCAAGGTCGCGCACCCCCTGGTGGACATGAAGATGATGTCCCGCCCCGCCGTGGCCTTCACCAACACCGCCGGCCTGCTCATCGGCTTCGGCATGTACGGCTCCTTCATGGTCATCAGCAACTTCGCCCAGACCCCGGAGAAGCTGACCCACTACGGCTTCACGGCCACCGTCCTGCACGCCGGTGTCATGCTGCTGCCGTCCGCGATCGGCTCGATGGTCGCCGCCCCGCTGGGCGCGCTGCTGATCGCCCGCCGCGGCCCGCGCCTGCCGCTGGTCCTCGGTGGTGTCCTCGGCGCCGTCTCGATGGCCTACCTGGCCCTGCGGCACAGCCGCGAGGGCGACATCTACACCGCCTCGGCGATCTTCGGCCTCGGTGTCGGCCTCGCCTTCGCCGCGATGCCGGCCTACATCAACGGCGCCGTCCCGGTCGAGCAGAGCGGCATCGCCAACGGCATGAACTCCGTGCTGCGCACCGTCGGTGGGGCGATCGGCACCGCCGTCATGGCCGCCATCCTGACCGGCGACACCATGAAGCTGCCGCCGCAGATCCCGCTCTCGCTGCCCACCCTGGACGCCTACAAGCACGCGTTCTGGACCGCGGCCGTGGTCTGCGTGATCGCCGGTGTCGTCCCGTTCCTGATCCGCGCCACCAAGACCGACGCCCTCTCCACGGTCGTCGACGGCTCGGCCCCGCAGGACTCCAGCGACAAGCTGGTCAAGACCGACGCCTGACGAGGCGTCCGGCCCCCGCGCCCAGGGACAGGGCGCGGGGGCCCGGGCCTCCGTACGCCGTGAGGGCATCACGACCGTACGGGGACCGGCACGGTGATGCGGCTCCACCCGGTATCCCCCACCGGGTGGGGCCGTTTTCGTTTCTCAGCCCCCTCGCGCGCACCCCCTCGCACCTCAGCCCCCCTGGCCCGACCCGCCGCCGTCCGCGCCGGAGCCGTCGTCCGCAGCGGGAGCCTCGCCCTCCTCCCGGCGCAGCGGCAGTGGCCGGGAGGGTTCGAGTGCCGGGTCGTCCACCGCGAAGGTCCGCACCCGCCCCGGCCCGCTCCACGGCGTCTCGAACCGTACGGTGACCCTCCCGACGCCGCTGCCCTGAACCCAGCCCGGCCCGAACTCGGCATGCCGGACGTCCTGCCCGGGCAGCCAGCGCCGCACCACGACGGCCTCCGGCTCCTCCTCGCCCTCCTCGGCCTCGGCGCCCGCCACGAGGTGCTCCGCGGCCTCCTCCCGCAGGGCCTGCGCGAACAGGTCCTCCTGCGTGTAGTCGGCGAGTTGGGCGACACCGACGCCGAGCAGCCGGACGCCGCCGGTGATGTCGACCTGCTCGGCCAGCCGGCGTGCGGTCGTGGTGATCACCGCCTCGTCGTCGGTGGGCCCGCCGAGCGTTTCCGAGCGGGTCAGCGTCGAGAAGTCGAAGCGCCGGACCTTGAGCACCACCGTCCGCCCCGAGCGCCCGGCCGCCCGCAGCCGCCGCACGCACCGGGCGGCCAGCGCGTCCACCTCGCGCAGCACCCGCTCGCGGTCGGCCAGGTCCACCTCGTAGGTGTCCTCCACCGAGACGGACTTGGCGTCCTGGTCGGCCACCACGGGCCGCTCATCGAGCCCTATCGACATCTGGTGGATCCCGGCGCCGTGCGCCCGCCCGAGCAGCTGGACCAGTTCCGCCTCCCCGGCGTCGGCGAGGTCGGCCACGGTGGTCAGCCCGGCCCGCCGCAGCACCTGCTCGGTGGCCGGCCCGATCCCGGGCAGCGCCCGTACCGGCATCGGCCCCAGCACGGCCCGCTCCTGCCCGGGCTCGATCAGCACCAGGCCGTCCGGCTTGGCCTTCTCGGAGGCGACCTTGGCCATCAGCTTGGATCCGGCCGCGCCGACCGAGCCGGTCAGCCCGGTCAGCCGCTGGATGTCCGCACGCAGGTCCTCCGCCAGCGCGAGCACCAGCCGCTCGCCGGTCTCGTGGTCCGCCTCCGCCAGCACCGGACCGTACGGCCCGGCCTCCAGATCCACGAAGGCCTCGTCCAGGCTCAGCGGCTGCACCAGCGGCGACAGCTCGCGCAGCAGGGCCATCACGATCTCGCTGACCTGCCGGTAGGCCTCGAACCGGCCCGCCAGGAAGGCCGCGTTGGGGCAGAGCCGACGCGCCTGCGCCATCGGCAGCGCCGAGTGCACCCCGAACTTCCGTGCCTCGTACGAGGCCGTGGAGACGACGCCGCGCCCGCCGAGCCCGCCGACGATCACCGGTTTGCCGCGCAGGCTCGGCTTGGCCGCCTGCTCCACCGCCGCGAAGAAGGCGTCCATGTCGAGGTGGATGATGCTCGGCAGTGATCGCACCCGCCGATCATCGCGTACGGGTCCGACAGTGCGTCCGAACCCCGGCCGACGCTGCCCGCCATCGCCCCGGCCGACGCGGCAGCCGGGCGCCGTCGGCTACTTCTTCGCCGTCTCCGCCAGCGCCTTCGGAATGCCGTCCTCCTTGGGCCCGAGGAACAACGGGTCCGGCCGCAGCCAGGCGTTGACCGCCGCCTTGCCCGCCCCCGCGACCTCCCGCAGCCCGCCGTACAGCCAGGTCTCGTCGTGCAGCTCCGGCACCCCGACCGCGTCCGACCGGATGCCCGCCGCCTCGCACAGCGCCAGCGCCCGCCGAACGTGGAAGTCCTGGCTGACCAGCACCGCCCGGTCCACTCCGAAGATCCGGTGCGCCCGGGTGCAGGAGTCCCAGGTGTCGAAGCCCGCGTAGTCGCGGACCACCCGGTCCGCCGGCACCCCGTGCCCGGTCAGGTACGTGAACATCGCGTCGGGTTCGTCGTACTCGACCCGCCCGTTGTCGCCGGTCACCAGGATCGCCTGGACCTTGCCCTCCCGGTACAGGTCCACCGCCGCGACCAGCCGGTGCTCCAGGTACGGCGAGGGCTTGCCCTGGTCCAACCCGGCGCCGAAGACCACCGCGACCGGGGCGGACGGCGCGCTCTCCACCGTGCCCACCCGGTCCCCCGCCGTGAGCCACACCCAGGCGCTGGGCGCCAGCGCCAGCGAGCAGAGCACCGTGCCCACCTGGAACACCCTTCGCTGGGTCCTCCGCTGCCGCAGTCGCGTCCGCAGCAGCCCGGCCCTGCGCCGCAGCAGCCCCGATATCCCGGTGCCGGCCCCCATGTGCCCCTCCCTCGCTCGTTTCACCAGCCAACACGACGAGGCCGCGGGTCCGAACGGTTCCCCGTCCGGGCCCGCGGCCCCGTCGAACGAGTCGTCAGACCGCCCGGTTGCGCCGCTGCGCCAACTCGTCGGCCGGGTCGTGCCCGACCAGGGTCTCACCGGTGTCGGTGCGCTCGGCGTGCAGCCGCCCGACGACGAGCTCCAGCTCCCGCCAGACCGCTCCCACCGCGATGCCGAAGACGCCCTGACCGCCCTTCAGCAGGTCCACCACCTGCTGCGGCGTGGCGCATTCGTACACCGTCGCGCCGTCGCACATCAGCGTCATCCCGGCCAGGTCCGCCTGCTCCGCGGCCTGCAGATGGGCGACTGCCACCCGGATGTTCTGCAGCGAGACACCCGCGTCGAGCAGCCGTTTCACGATCTTGAGCAGCAGGATGTCGCGGAAGCTGTAGAGCCGCTGGCTGGTCGCCGGGTACGCCGTCCGGACGCTGGGCTCCAGCAGTCCGGTGCGGGCCCAGTAGTCCAACTGGCGGTAGGTGATGCCGGCCGCCGCGCAGGCCGTCGGGCCGCGGAAGCCGACCAGTTCGGAGGTCGGGGCCAGCCGCTCGATGGCCGGCTGACCCGGCTGCACGGCCGGGAACCTGCCCACGACCCGGGGGAGGTCCGCGACGGTGCGAGCGGTGCGCGGCACGTGCACGGCGCACAGGCCTCCCACGGCCGCGTCATCGCCGGTGCTGCTCATGCCTGCCTCCGTCCACTCGTGCTGCGGGCAACCCGACTGCGGGCATCGGCCACCCGGACAGCCACTCCTGACGGTAGGCAGTCCCCTATGACCCGTCAACGATCGCCACGCCGGGTCAGGCAATCCACATCACTCAGGAGAGTGGTTTTTCGTGCCCCTAGTGTGGGTAGATGGACGAATTTTGGCAAAACGACGGCCCGAGCTGCCCCACAATCAGTCCGCGCTGCTTCCGCGCTACTGGGGACCGCTGCCGCCGAAGTCCTCGGGCGAGACCTGGTCGAGGAACTCCCGGAACTTCTCGACCTCGTCCTCCTGCTCGTCCGGGATCGCGATGCCCGCCTCGGCGAGCACCTCCTCGCTCCCGTAGATCGGCGTGCCGGTCCGCAGCGCCAGCGCTATCGCATCGGACGGTCGGGCACTCACCTCGACCCCGCCGGCGAACACCAGCTCGGCGTAGAAGACGCCCTCGCGCAGATCCGTGATCCGTACCTCGGTGAGCTGCTGGCCGAGCGCCTCCAGGACGTCCTTGAACAGGTCGTGCGTCAGCGGGCGCACCGGCGTCATGCCCTGCTGGGCGAAGGCGATCGCGGTCGCCTCGCCGGGGCCGATCCAGATCGGCAGGTAGCGATCTCCCCCGACCTCCCGCAGCAGCACGATCGGCTGGTTGGAAGGCATCTCCACTCGGACACCCACGACGTCGAGCTCATTCACACACGCAACCCTATGGCTCCGGTCCCGGATATGAAAGCGCAGAGCCGACGCCGCTGGTCAGCGCGGTGCACCGGCCGCCCGAAGGCCGCCGCGACCGCTAGCCGCGGCTCCGCAGCCCGGCCTGGACCATGGCCGCGTGCAGCCGCACCGACAGCGTCGCGAGCTCCCGCGCGGTGGCCTCGGCATGGGCCCTGGTCTGCGGGTTCCGGTGCCGGCGCAGCGGCGCCACCACCTGATCCACCAGTGCGATCTCGCGGTCGGCCGCCGCCTTCATGGCTCTCAGGTGCCGCGGTTCCAGTCCGTACCGACCGAGCTCCGCGACCAGCCGGGCCACCTGCAGCGCCTCACCGTCGTATCCGCCGTCCGGGCCCGGGGCCACCAGGCCGTACGACTCCCACTCGGCCAGTTCCCGCTCGCCGGCCTCGGCGGCGGCCAGCAGTTCGGCGCGCCCCAACCGGACGCCGGACGGGACCTCGGCGGAGGCCACCAGTTCCCGGTCCGCCTCCTCCATCGGCCCCGGCCGGGTGTCGGCCGCGGAGGGCAGCGCGGGCGGGGCCTCGCCGCGCTCGATGGCGTCCAGGTGCTCGCGGATCACCCGCAGCGGAAGGTAGTGGTCCCGCTGCATCCGCAGGACGTAGGCCAGCCGATCGACGTCGGCCGGGCTGAACTTGCGGTACCCCGACGGCGTGCGCTGCGGCTCGACCAGTCCTTCCGCCTCCAGGAAGCGGATCTTGGAGATGGTGACCTCGGGGAAGTCGTCGCGCAGGAAGACCAGCACCGCGCCGATGCTCAACAGTTCGTCACCGCCGCGCCGCCGCCCGGCGGGCCGGTCCGGCCGGACCGGCTGCCGGGGCCCCGCGACCACCCCGCGCCCGCCGCGCTCCGTCTGCGGACCGGACAGGGGTGGGGTGGCCGCCCCGAGAGAAGAGGAAGGGGTATTCGTATTCACTCGGGCTCCTACCGACGTTGGTTTCAGTACCCCCGGTTGTGGCCGGCGAAGAACACCAACCGGTACTTCCCGATCTGGACCTCGTCGCCGTTGTTGAGCGTCACCTCGTCGATCCGCTCCCGGTTCACGTAGGTGCCGTTCAGGCTGCCCACGTCCGCAACGCTGAAGCCGACCGGCGTGCGGCGGAACTCCACGTGGCGGCGCGAGACCGTGACGTCGTCCAGGAAGATGTCCCCCTGCGGGTGACGCCCCGCCGTGGTGACGTCCGAGTCCAGCAGGAAGCGGCTGCCGGAGTTCGGGCCGCGCTGGACGATCAGCAGGGCCGAGCCCGGCGGCAGCGCGTCGATCGCGGACAGCACCTCGGCCGACAGGGCCGGCGTGGTGCCGGTACCGGTCGTGGTGTTGGGGTCGTACGACTCCAGACCGGAGATGGAGATGGTCGACGTGGTCTCCGCCGCCCCCTCGGGGAGCAGGCCACCGCGCAGCGCCGCCCCGCAGTTGGAGCAGAACCGGGCCGAGGCCGGGTTCTGGTTGCCGCACCTGGGGCACGGAGTGGGGCCAGCCATGTTCACAGCCTCCTGGCGCGGCACACCCGACGGGTTGTGCCCGGCGTACGGGTCCGGGGCAAACCCTCCACCAGAGGTTGAGGGTCCTGCCGGGAAACCTATGCGCGGGTCTCCGGAGGGGTCAACCGACGCGCCGTAGCCCGCCGGATTCCCCGCGTACTGGGCGGCGCCGCCGTCCCGGAACAACTGCTGTCCGGCGTACGGCGCGGCCTCGGGGGCAGGTCGCATGCCCGGCACGGCCGGCTCGTCCTCCGGCCGGCGGTGCCGCGCGGTGGGCGCCTCGACGGCGGCCGCGTCACGGCTCTTGTTGCGACCGAACAACTTCGAGAAGAAACTCACGGGCGAATCCCCTTGCGTGTGACAGACCCGCCCGCGGGGCAGGGTGAGAACCTCGGACAGGCCGCGAGCCCGGTTGCGGCTCGGGCCCGCTGGAGTGGTACTCCGACGGTTGGTGCGGCGGTTGTTGCTGCGGAGCGTACTGGCGCGAACCAGTCTCGCCCACGTGACGGCGGCGCCCCGCACCGGGTGCCGCCGGCCCGTGGCGGGCCGTTCGTCGGACGCCTCGTCACTTCGAAGCCGGCTTGGCGTACTGCGGCGTCTTCAGGTCCACGAGGGCGTCGACGACCACCTTCTGCTGCTGGGTGATCGTCGCCCGCGCCTGGTGGCTCTCCAGCGTGCGGACGACGCCCCCCGGGATGTTCAGCGCGGGTGTCAGGTCCTGCGGGTTCCCCACGACGGTGAACCGATAGGGCTGCGAGACCTTCTTCCCGTCGATCTGCACCCCACCGCCCGACTGGTCGGTGAAGTAGGTGTTGACCACCACGCGCACGTCGTTGATCTGAATCGCCTCCGCCCCCGCCGCTCGAAGTTCCTGCAGGGTGTCCAGCAGCATATCTGCCTTCACCTGCCCTTGGGGGTCATCGACCGTGAGGACGATGCCCGGACCAGTGGCTTTGACGGTACCGGCGAGCACACCGAGTTCCGTCACCTTCTTCCTGGTCTGTTCCTGGGCCTCCTTGGCCTGGTTGGAACTGTTCTCCAACTTCGCCAGGGACTGCTCCAGCTCCGCCTTCTCCTGCTGGAGACGCTGCTGCCGGCTGTCCAGTTCGTCGAGGATCCGAACCAGGTCCTCCTGGCGGGCCCCGCGCAGCTGACTGTGGTGGTCGTTGGTCGACCGCACCTGGATCGCCAGTCCCAGACCGAGCGAGCAGAGCAGCAGCGCCACCACCAGCTGACCGCGCGACAGCCGCGGCGGCCACAGGGCCGCCTTCAGGCGCCGCCGACCGGTGTTCCGGTCCGCGACGGCCGGCTGCTCGGCGGCGGCCTCCGCAGCGGGCTCAGGCTCCGGAGAAGGCTCGGGTTCGGCCTCCGGCTCGGGCTTCGACTCCACGACCGGGGCGGGCCTCGGCGCGACCGGCTTCGCGAGCCGAAGCGTCGGCTCCGGCGTCGGTTCGGCCTCAAGCTCAGCCTTAGCGTCAGACCTCGCGTCGACCGCGTCCCCGGCCGGCTCCTCGACAGCCCCACCAGCGTCCGGCTCGTGCGCCTCGTCCGCCTCGTGTGAGTCGTCCGCCTCGTCCGCCTCGACGGCCTTCCCGGTCGACTCCGCCGCGATCCGCTCGGCAGTCGCCCCCTCGACGGTCGGCTCCTCGACGGTCGGCTCCTCGACGGTCGGCTCGGCGACCGCGGCTTCCCGTGCCTCCTCCTCGGCCGCCCCGCGGCCGGGCTCAGGCACGGAAGACATGGCGCCGGATCGCTGCCGCATTGGAGAAGATGCGGATGCCGAGGACGACGACCACACCCGTGGACAGCTGCGAGCCGACGCCCAGCTGGTCGCCGAGGAAGACGATCAGTGCCGCGACCACCACGTTCGACAGGAACGAGACGATGAACACCTTGTCGTTGAAGATCCCGTCGAGCATCGCCCGGACTCCTCCGAACACCGCGTCCAGCGCGGCGACCACCGCGATCGGCAGGTAGGGCACGACGGCGTCCGGCACCTCGGGTTGGACGAAGAGGCCGACGGCCACTCCGATCACGAGACCCAGTACGGCAATCACGGTCTGGCTGCTCCTGTCCCTGTCGTGGACTTGGCGGATCCGGTGGACGGTCGCCGCTTGGGGGTCGGACCACCGCTGGTCGCGGATGGTGACGTGGTCGATGAGGCCGATGGTGAGACGGACGCACCCGGGCTCTCCGGGGTTCCGGGCCCGGCCGGTGACGTTCCGGTCGGGCCTGGGGTGCCCGGGGCCGTCGCGGTGGGAGAGGGCTCGGGCGTGACCGGCTGCGCGATCCGCAGCGTGACGCCCACCGCCGCCGGCAGTGTCAGGCTCTTCTGCGTGGAGAGCGTCGACTTGATGCCGTACCTCTCCTGGAGCAGCCGCAGGTACTGCCCGGCCATGTCGTTCTCGAAGGCCGCCAGGACCTTCGGCCCGTCCCCGATCGCCTGGATGGAGTACGGCGGCACCAGCGGCCGGTTGTCCACCAGGACCGCCTCCCCCGCGGCCCGGATCGCGGACAGCGCGGTCAGCCGCTGGCCGTTGATCGCCACGGCCTCGGCCCCGGAGCCCCAGAGGCCGTTCACCACCAGCTGCAGATCGTGGTCCCGGAGCCGGCCGCTGTTGGAGAAACCCTGTCCGGCCCGCGGGTCGACGTTGCCACCGAGGCCCGTCCCCGCGGCGTCCTCCAGGACCAGCTTCACGCCCGGCCCGGTGACCTCGCCCAGGCCCACCGTGCCGGTCAGACTGCCGGGGTCGCCGTCCCCGGCCGAGGCGAGCGCCTGCTGCTGGGTGCTGTCGACCTTGCGCCGCAGCTCCTGTACCTGCTTCTGCAGGTGGTCGGCCGAGGTGTTGCTGTCGTTGATCCGCTGGATCAACGCGTCCCGTTCCTTGGCGAGCGTCGGCTCGGCCTTGTGTGCGTTCACCGCGCCGACCGTCACCACCGCTCCCACGAGCGCCAATCCGGCGCCCAGGGTGAGGAGTCCCTGGAGCGTGCCGGGTATCCGGCTGTCGCGGGCACCGCCGCGGGCCGCGGCCGCCTCGGCGTAGCCCTCGTCCAGGCTGTGGTCCATCACGTTGGTCAGCAGGGACATCGAGGCGTCCGGGCGGTTGTACCGCCCGTTCGGGGCACTCGGTGTCGGCGTCGCTGGCATGCGGACCATCGTCCCATGACGGCGCAGGAGCCCGTGCACGGCCCCTGAGCTGCGCACACGCTGCACACACGACGGAAAGTGACGGACTGCTCCGAACAAGGTGAAAACGGACAACGGGGCGCACGGACCGAGCCGTGCGCCCCGCCGATCGGATTGGTTCCGTCCTCAGCTGCGGGCGATCAGCGCCCGGCGCCGTCGACCACCGCCGCCCACTCGTCCAGCAGCGCCTCGGTCGCCTCGTCGTCCGGGCCCTCCGCCCACAGGTGGGTGACCGCCTCGGCCGGGTCCGGCAGCACCAGCGTCCAGCGCCCGTCCGCTTCGACCACCCGGACGCCGTCGGTGGTGTCCAGGCGCCGGCTGCCCGCCGCCTCGACCACCGAGCGCATGACCATGCCCTTGGCCGCCCACGGCGTCGCGATGTCCCGGCGCCGGATGTGCGCCTGCGGGATCCGCGCGTCGATCTGGCTCAGCGTGAGCTGGGTCCGCGCGACCAGGCCGACCAGCCGGACGAAGGCCGCGGCCCCGTCCAGCACACCGCTGAACTCGGGCACCACGAAGCCGCCGCGCCCGTCCCCGCCGAACACCGTGTTCTCGGCGGACGCCGCCTTCGCGAGGTCGTCCGGCGTCGTCGTGGTCCAGATGACCTGGGTGCCGTGGTACGCGGCGACCTGCTCGGCGATCCGGGTCGTGGTCACCGGCAGCGCGACCTGACCGCTGCGCCGCTCGGCCGCGACCAGGTCCAGCAGCACCAGCAGCGCCCGGTCGTCGTCGATCACCCGACCCAGCTCGTCCACGAACGCGACGCGCTCGCCTACCGGGTCGAAGCGGACCCCGAAGGCCGCCCGTGACGAGGCCACCAGCTCACCGAGTCTGGCCAGCCCGGCCCGCCGCTCCTCCGCGTCCTCGGTCGGCCGCGACTCGTCCAGCCCGCTGGAGACGGTGAGCGCCTCCACCCCGAGCCGGCCGAGGATGCTCGGCAGAACGAGGCCCGCGCTGCCGTGCGCGGTGTCCACGACCACCTTCAGCCCGGCCTCCCGGACCCCGGTGGTGTCGACTGTCCGCAACAGGTTGCCCGCGTAGGAGTCGAAGACGCTCGACGGGAAGGTCAGGTCCCCGATCTCGCCGGGGAAGGCCCGCCGGTACTCCTGGCGCGCGTAGACGCGGTCGAGCTTGCGCTGCCCGGCCTGGGACAGGTCCGCCCCGCGCTCGTCGAAGAAGAGGATGTCCAGCGAGTCCGGCACCCCCGGCGTGGTCCGCAGGAAGATCCCGCCCGCGCTCCCCCGCGCCGTGTGCTGCCGGGCCACCGGCATCGGCACGTTCTCCAGGTCCCGGACGTCGATCGCGGAGGTCTGCAGCCCCGAGATCATCGCCCGTTTGAGCGCACGCGCACCACGCGAGTGGTCACGCGCGATGGTGACGGTGGCCCCCTTCTTCAGGGTCGTCGCATAGGCGCCCGCCAGCCGGACGGCGAGCTCCGGGGTGATCTCGACGTTCAGGATCCCCGAGACCCCGCGGAGGCCGAACAGGTGCTCCTGGCCGCGCGACTCCCAGATCACCGAGGTGTTGACGACGGCGCCGGCCTCGATGGTCTTGAACGGGTAGACCCGGACGTTCGCCCCGATGATCGACTCCTCGCCGACCAGGCACTCGTCCCCGATCACCGCGCCGTCCTCGATCCGCGCGGCGCGCATCACGTCGGTGTTCTTGCCGACCACGCAGCCGCGCAGATTGCTCTGCGGCCCGATGTAGACGTTGTCGTGCACCACAGCCCTGTGCAGGAACGCACCGCGCTTGACGACCACGTTGCTGCCCAGCACGGTGTGCTCGCGGATCTCGACGCCGGCCTCGACCTTGGCGTAGTCACCGATGTAGAGCGGCCCTCGGAGGACCGCCTCCGGGTCCACCTCGGCGCCCTCGGCGACCCAGACGCCGGGCGAGATCTCGAACCCGTCCAGCTCGACGTCGACCTTGCCCTCCAGGACGTCCGCCTGGGCCTTGCCGTAGCTCTCGTGCGTGCCCACGTCCTCCCAGTAGCCCTCGGCGACGTAGCCGTAGACCCGCTTGCCCTCCTTCAACAGCTGGGGGAAGACGTCACTCGACCAGTCGACGGACTCACCTGCCGCGACGTAGTCGAAGACCTCGGGCTCCATCACGTAGATACCGGTGTTCACCGTGTCGGAGAAGACCTGCCCCCAGGTCGGCTTCTCCAGGAAGCGTTCGACCCGTCCCTCGTCGTCCGTGATCGTGATACCGAACTCCAGTGGATTCGGCACCCTGGTGAGACAGACGGTGACCAGAGCCTCCTTGCTGCGGTGAAAGTCGATCAATTCAGAGAGATTGAAGTCGGTCAGCGCGTCACCGGAGATCACCAGAAAGGAGTCGTCCTTGAGCGCGTCCTCGGCGTTCTTGACACTCCCCGCAGTGCCCAGTGGTGTCTCCTCGTGGGCATAGGTCAGATGCATGCCCAGCTCTTCGCCGTCACCGAAGTAGTTCTTGACCAGTGACGCCAGGAACTGAACCGTGACGACGGTGTCAGAGAGACCGTGCCGCTTCAGCAGCCGAAGCACGTGCTCCATGATCGGCCTGTTGGCGACCGGTAGCAGCGGCTTCGGCATGCTGGAGGTCATCGGGCGGAGTCGAGTGCCCTCGCCCCCTGCCATTACAACGGCTTTCATTACGGGTGCGTCCTCCTTCGCGGTGGTGGACCAGCAGGTCCATCAAACCGTTCCAGAGGGTTGTCTACCCGGAAGAGATCGTCCGACGCACCGATGGGGCGTGGGGCTTCTCTCAGATCGTGTCTCAGACTGTGGACGCCGGGCCCCTCGAGCTGCCCTTGACGATCTGCCGCGCCTGGACCGCGTAAAGAATGGCGGCCCACCAGTACAGGGTGGCGCCCCACCAGATGAAGGCCCAGCTCACCACCTCGGCCGGCCGCGCGATCCAGCTGTCCACGCTGCCGAGCAGCAGAAGCGGAAACGCGTACATCAGGTTGAAGGTCGCCGCCTTCCCCAGGAAACTCACCTGCAACGGCCCGTAACCGTGCTTGTTCAAAATGGGCAGCAGCGCGGCGATAAACAGCTCGCGGGCCAGCAGAATCGCCGTCAGCCACCAGGGCAGGATCTCACGCCAGGTCAATCCGACCAGGGTGGACAGCACATAGAGCCGGTCGGCCAGCGGATCCAGCAGCTGCCCCACCCGACTGATCTGCCCCCACCGCCTGGCGAGCTTTCCGTCCAGGTAGTCACTGACACCGCTGAGCGCCAGGATCAGCAGCGCCCAACCGTCATTGTTGGGCCCGCCGAAGACCGGCCACAGAATGAGCCAGAGAAAAAGCGGAACGCCGACCAGCCGGCCCATGCTGAGCAGGTTGGGGATGGTGAGGACGCGATCGGTCTGGACCCGCGTCTCCTGGACCTCCACCCGGGGGCCTCCTGTCCCGTGCAACGACAATGCATGTTGACCCTACAACAGAGAAGCCCCCGTCCGGTTCACCCGGCGGGGGCTTCTCTCGAAGAATTGTTCGGCGGCGTCCTACTCTCCCACAGGGTCCCCCCTGCAGTACCATCGGCGCTTTGAGGCTTAGCTTCCGGGTTCGGAATGTAACCGGGCG
>NZ_JBVOOL010000014.1:0-203430 GCF_055664045.1 Kitasatospora sp. NPDC023385
CTCTCACCTCATCGACGGATGCCTCGCCGCCACCGGCCTGATCATGGACGGCTGACCACCTTCAGACCGACATTACGAATTCAACTTCAGTAGCGTTGTAAACCTCCTTGATGAGAGCCTTGAGTTCCTCGTCGCACACGGTGCGGGCGGAGGGTGGGGCCACGCGCTGGTGGTGGGCGTTGTACGTGGAGGGGACGATGCTGCAGCCGTGCTCGGTGAGCACGCGGCAGATCGGCTCGACCTCGCCGAAGCGGCCCCGGTACTCGTCGATGAACGCTACGAGCGCAGGTGGGGCCGGTCGAGCTTGGCCGCGAAGAACCTCGCCGCGGCCTTCAGGATCTCGTGCGCGCGCTTGAGTCCGGCGACCTCCTTCTTCATCGCCTTGATCTGCGTGGACCTCTCGGTGGTCGTCCCCGGACCCTACCCGGAGCCGACCTGATCCCATCGCGCCCAGTTGCGCAGAGTTTCGGCGGAGTCGATGCCCAGTTTCTCCGCGACGGCCCGCAACGCGGCCGACTCGTTCGGGTAGTGACCCGAGGACCTCGGCGGCCATGCGCACATACCACGGCGCAGCTCAGACGGATAGGAGGAAGTCAGACAGATAGAGAGGAAGGACGTGCCATAACTCGAATCCTTACACGAATTCGAGTCCCCACCGAACCCGGGTTGGTTCATAATTGGTCGGTCCAGACAAGCAGGAGTCTATCCTTCTTGATCATGCCCACCAATGCAGAGATAGTCGCACTGGCCTTGGACCACATAGTGGCCGGATACGTCTTCCCCGAGCGAGCCCTGGAGATCGACGGCGCGATCCGGAAGCGACTGGCCGCTGACGAGTACGACGCCCTGAACGGCCCGTCGCTCTGCGAGACGGTCACCACGCACCTGCGGGAGATCTGCCCGGACAAGCACCTGGGACTGCGCTGGCAGGACGAGCCGCAACCCCTGGACCTGGGGAACGCAGACCAAGGCCAGACCGCCTTCCTCGCCCGGATGCGGGCCGCCAACCAGGGGGTCCGAGGCTTCGAGCATCTTGAGGGCAACATCGGCTATCTCGACATCCGGCGAATCGCCGACGCCGGCGAGGGCGCCCGGATGATCGGCGCGGCCATGGAATTAGTCGCCCACACCGACGCACTCATCCTCGACCTGCGCGAATGTCTCGGCGGGTCGCCCGAGGGCTGCACCATGTGGTGCAGCTACTTCTTCCCGGACGACCAGACGCACATCAAAGACATCTACGATCGCCTCACCGACACCACCCGCCAGTACTGGACCACGGCGCACCTGCCCGCTCCGCGCTACCTCGACCGCCCGGTCTACGTGCTCACCAGCGCTCGTACCTTCTCCGGCGGAGAGGATCTCGCCTACACCTTGCAAGCACACCGGCGCGCCCTCGTAGTCGGTGAGACCACCCGAGGCGGAGCTCACCCGACGGGCACTTTCCAACTTACCGAACACATCTCGGTCAAGGTGCCCAGCGCCCGGGCGACCATCGCCGTCACGGGCACCAACTGGGAGGGAGTCGGCGTTGCACCTGACATTGACACCCCATCAGAGCAGGCGCTCGACGTAGCGCACCAAGGCGCACTGACCCGAATCGCGCAGTCGGCCAACGGCGGTGTCTCCGGCCTGGACCTCCGCAGAGAAGCCCGCCAGTGACCCGGTCGGCAAGCCCGCTGGGCGCGTGAGATGGAAGATCTTGCCTGTCCCCGCGTCCAACGGGCCGCAAAGCCGCAGGCTGATAGAGACCAATTGGAAGATCAACCGGACGATCTACGATCTCGGTCTCGGCGGACTCCGGCGCACCGCTGAGCTCCCCTCGATCCACGGGTCTTGACCATTCCTCTTGCACTTGAGTTTCGCGGTTCTGACGCGCCTGATGTGATCACGCCCGTGATCGATGCCTGCTCGGGCCCAGGCTTGCTGGACGGCCCGGATTTCGGCGTCGGTCGAGTCTGTCCAGCGTTCTTTTTTACAGACCATCTTTGGCGTGACCCCGACTGTCCTAACTGAACGGCGTTGGCACTAGTCGCCACGAGCACTGATGGCCGACGAGGGCAGAGCTCCTCGTCGGCCATCGGGGTGTGCGCTGGTCAAGCGCGCGGCAGCGTCAGCCGGAAGCGGAGCGGCGAAAGTGCGCCGTGCTGAGCGTCCGAACACGATCCCGTTTGGCATTGCTTCGTTCCGGATCGCCGGGTTCATCCTGTGGCCGTTCGGGCGGACGGCGGTGGAACGGCCGGATGCCGGGCCCGCGTCGTGCGTCGGCAATGTCATCTGGTTGGTGTTCGCCGGGTGGTGGCTGGCGATCGGGCACCTGATCACGAGCATTCCGCCGTTCCTGTCGATCATCGGAATTCCGTTCGGGTGGGCCAACCTCAAGATGATCCCGATCTCGCTGATGCCGCTGGGCCGCGAGATCGTCCCCACCGACCAGGAATGGGGCGCGCGGTAGCCGCTCCGCACGTTGACGGCCGGCCGGGGCTTCTGCCCCGGCCGGCCGTCCATGTGTGTGCGTGTGCGGAGCGGGGTGTCAGGCGGAGGGAGGGGAACCCGCCTCCAGGCCCAGGATCCGCAGCGCCGCCTCGCGCATCTCGACCTTGCGGATCTTCCCGGTGACCGTCATCGGGAACTCCTCGACCACCTGCACGTAGCGCGGGATCTTGACGTGTGCGAGCCGGCCGGTGCAGTACGCGCGGACGGCCTCGGCGGTGAGCGGCTCGGCGCCCTCGCGCATCCGGATCCAGGCCATCAGCTCCTCCCCGTACTTGGGGTCGGGGACGCCGATGACCTGGACGTCGAGGATGTCCGGGTGGGTGTAGAGGAACTCCTCGATCTCGCGCGGGTACAGGTTCTCCCCGCCGCGGATCACCATGTCCTTGATCCGCCCGGTGATGGCGAGGTAGCCGTCGTCGTCCATCACCGCGAGGTCCCCGGTGTGCATCCAGTGGGCGGCGTCGACGGCCTCGGCGGTTCGCTCGGGCTCGTTCCAGTAGCCGAGCATGACGGAGTAGCCGCGGGTGCACAGCTCGCCGGGCTCGCCGCGGGGGACGGTCCGGCCGGTGGCCGGGTCGATCACCTTGACCTCCAGGTGCGGGCCGACCCGGCCGACGGTGGAGACGCGGCGCTCGACCGAGTCGTCGGCGCGGGTCTGGGTGGAGACCGGCGAGGTCTCGGTCATGCCGTAGCAGATGGCGACCTCGGCCATGCCCAGCCGCCCGATGACCTCCTTCATCACCTCGCTCGGGCAGGGCGAGCCCGCCATGATGCCGGTGCGCAGGCTGGTGAGGTCGTATCCCTGCAGAGCAGAGTCAGCGGCGTCAGCGGCGTCGGCGAGTTCGGCGAGTTCGGCGAGTTCGGCGATGAACATGGTCGGCACGCCGTACAGCGAGGTGCAGCGCTCGGCCGCGACGGCGGCCAGGGTGGCGCCGGGCTCGAAGGACGGGGCCGGGATGACCATGCAGGCGCCGTGCGAGGTGGCCGCCAGGTTTCCCATGACCATCCCGAAGCAGTGGTAGAACGGCACGGGGATGCAGATCCGGTCCTGCTCCGTGTAGTCGAGCAGTTCACCGACGAAGTACCCGTTGTTGAGGATGTTGTGGTGCGACAGTGTCGCGCCCTTGGGGAATCCGGTGGTCCCGGAGGTGTACTGGATGTTGATCGCGTCGTCCGGGCTCAACTCGCCCTGGCGGCAGGCGTATTCGTCGCGCAGTTTCGGTCCGGCCCGCCGCCCGGCGGCGAGCACCTCGCCCCAGGCGGGGCTGCCGGTCAGCAGGACCCGCTCCAACCCGGGGCAGCGCGGGCGGACTTCCTCGATCATCGCGGCGTAGTCGGAGGTCTTGTAGCGTTCGGCGGCGACCAGCAGCCGGATCCCGGCCTGGTTCAGCACGTACTCCAACTCGTGGGCGCGGTAGGCCGGGTTGACCGTGACAAGGATCGCGCCGAGCTTGGCGGTGGCGTACTGGGTCAGCGTCCACTCGGCGCAGTTGGGTGCCCAGATGCCGACCCGGTCGCCCTTGGCGATGCCGACCTCCAGCAGGCCGAGGGCGAGGGCGTCGATGTCGGCGGCGAGTTCGGCGTACGTCCAGCGGCGGGCGGTGGGGCGGTCTACCAGGGCGTCGCGGTCGGGGAAGGCGTGCACCGCGCGGTCGAGGTTCTCCCCGATGGTGTCGCCGAGCAGCGGGACGTCCGAGGTGCCGGAGGCGTAGCTGTGCGAGGTCGGCATGGTCGGCACGGTCTGGCTCCTCGGTACGGCGGTGCGGGTCGGGGTGCCATCGTCCCGGCGCCGGGGCCGGGACGCCACCCCCGAACGGGGGTGGCGAGCGCGACCCGGACATGGCGCTGGGGCCGTCCGCCTGGTTCGACGGACGGCCCCAGCACTCGTGTCACGCGTTGACGCAGGTGTTGCCGAAGGCCGGGTTCAGGATCGAGATGATGCCGATCGAGTTGCCGCAGACGTTGGCCTCGAGGTTGATCGGGACCTGGATCTGGTTGCCGGACAGGACGCCCGGCGAGCCGTAGGCGACACCGTTGGCGGTGGCACTGCCGGCGGCGGCGGTACCGGCACCGGCGAGGACGCACACCGCGGCGACGGCCGTGGCGGCGAAGTAGGTGCGAAGACGCATTGCGTCACTCCTTGTGAGGGTGGCGAACTTCCGTGTGACGATCACACTCGCACCGATGGAACGCGACGGCAGGCCGGGAGCGTCCGAATTGGTCACTCAGAGGGCGTGTCGCCCTCCCGACCGACCGGGACGAGCCCGGCAGAATCGGCCACGCCCAGTGATTCCAGCAGGTCACGTGCCGGATCCAGGCCGGGCTCGGCCGCCAGCGCACTGCGCAGCCGGAACAGCGCGGTGGCCGTGTCCCCGGCGTGCAGCGCGTCGAGGGCCCGGTTGTAGTCGATCCGACCGGCGTAACGCAGCCGGAACAGCGCGGACAGGTCCTCCCGGCAGGAGGGGCAGCACAGGCTCTGCGGGTCCGCCGTGACCTTGCACAGCGGGCAGAGCACCTCCGGGTCGGTCACGGGGCTCATCGGGGACCGGCCTCCTCGGGGCGCACCGGGCCCAGCGACTCGGCGGTCGGCTCGCTGCCCAGCTCCCGCTGCGCCTGCGCGTACAGCGCCAGCAGGTTCGACATGTGCTTGTTGACCTCCTCCATGTTGGGCGCCTCCACGGCGGCGTCCAGCCCGCGCAGCTCGGCCATGATCAGCTGCCCCAGGGCGGGCGAGACCATGTTCTGGGTCACGTAGACGTTGCACATGGTGAGCATGCGCATGGTGTGGCCGAGTGAGTCGCACAGTTCGTCCGCCCGCTGGGCCGCGTGCATCGCGCCCTCCCAGTCGGCCGCCTCGCGGCGCAGCCGCAGCTCGGCGGCCACCGACCGCAGGCGGTCCAGGTCGCTCGGGTCGAGGTGCTTCTCGCAGTAGTGGAGGAACAGGCTCAGGTACGCCTCCGAGCCGCGCACCCAGCGCTGGGCCTTGAGCTGGAGCTGGGCCCGTTCCAGCGCCTGGTCCACCGACTGGCCGCGGGTCTGGCCGGCCGCCAGGTCGTCCAGGGTCTCCATCAGCCGCTGGGCCTCGCGCATCTCGGCCTCCGTCAGCTCGCCGCCCCAGCGGTCGGTGAAGGACTCGATCTGCCGCTGCTGCTCCTCGACCTGGACCTTCAGCTCCGGGTCGAGGGTGACCCGCTCCAGCTTGACGGTCTTCTCGGCGCCGCCCTGGATCCGGACGGACAGGGTGATGGTGCGGTCGCGGTCGAGTCCGAAGGAGACCTCCACCGGGGCCCGGCCGCCCAGGCCCTCGGGCAGGCGCAGGGTGAGGTGGCCGATCAGCTCGTTCTGCTGGGCGATCTCGTGCTCGCCCTCGTAGACGGCGATCTCCAGCCGCTGGCGGCCGCTGCCGGAGACGACGAACTCCCGGCTGACCGGTGAACTCGTCGGGTAGCTGGTGTTCTTGGGGATGATGACGGCGAGGCGGCCGTCGTTGAGCTCGATGCCGAGGTTCTTCGGGGTGATGTCGAAGGGGTTGGTGACCTGCATCAGTTCGCCGCAGCCCTGGCAGACCTCGCTGCCCGGCGGGTTGACCACGCCGCAGGCGGCGCAGCGCAGGCCGACGTCCTCGGCGGCGGTGGAGGCCACCCTGGTCCGGCCGGGGGCGGCCGAGTTGAGCGATTCGCCGCAGAGCTCGCAGGCGGTGACGCCGGGGGCGGCGGGGGTGCCGCAGCGCGGGCAGTTGTCGCTTCGGACCACGGTGGTGGCCTGTGTCTGCTTCGGGATGGCACCGCCGCCGGCCGGACCGTTGACGTCCTGGCCGCACTTGGGGCAGTCGGCGGCCTCCGGGTCCACCGGGAGGTGGCAGGTCGGGCAGGCGACCCGGGCGCCGCCCAGCAGGGAGGTCGCGCAGTTGGCGCAGTTGGAGGCGGAGAGGTCGCCGGGGGCCCGGCACTCGGGGCACTCCACGTCGCCGACCAGCGCGGACTGTACGGCCGCGCCGAGCGCCACGCACTGCATCGGGTTGACGCCGCGCCGGATCCGCCGCGGGCCGAACACCTCGCCGAGCCGGCGGGCGACCAGCGGGATCGCGGTGGAGCCGCCGACCAGCACCACCTCGTCGATGTCTCCGACGGTCAGGTTGGCCTGCATGATGGCCTTGTGGGTCAGTTCGATGGTGCGCTCGATCTGCGCCTCGATCAGCTCCTCGAAGCGGGCGCGCTCGAACTCCGTCTCCAGCACCAGCTGTCCGGCGCCCAGGCCGGGCAGGATGACCTCGGAGGACTCCTGGTTGGAGAGCTCGATCTTGATGGTCTCGGCGGTGGAGCCGATCTTCGGGCGGTCCCGCAGGTCGGGCTGGTAGTCCGAGCCGTACTCCTCGCGGATGTCCTCCAGCAGCGCGGTGGTGATCGCGCGGTCGAAGTCGTCGCCGCCGAGCAGGTTGTCGCCCTCGATGCCGAGCACCGACACCGAGCCGGGCACCAGCAGCAGGATGGAGATGTCGAAGGTGCCGCCGCCGAGGTCGTAGACCAGGACGGTCCGGCCCTCGTCGCCCGCCTCGGAGGTGATCCCGTACGCGAGCGCGGCGGCGGTCGGCTCGTTGATGATCCGCAGCACGTGCAGGCCGGCCATCCGGCCCGCCTCCTGGGTGGCCGCGACCTGCCGCTCGCCGAAGTAGGCGGGGACGGTGATGACGGCCCGGGGGAACGGCTCGCCGAAGCGCTGCTCGGCGTCCTCCTTGAGCCGGTGCAGGATGATCGCGGAGATCTCGATCGGGGTGTAGGAGCGGCCGTTGAACCAGACGTTGACGTCTCCGTCGGTGCCCGCGGTGACCTTGTAGTCGACCTCCTTGAGGGCCGCCTGGACCTGCGGGTCCTTGAATTTGCGGCCCATGAAGCGCTTGACCGAGCGGATCACGTTGGCGCCGTCGATCGCGATCCGGCTGCGCGCGGTGGAGCCCACCAGCAGCTCACCCTTGCGGCCGCTGCCGACCACGGAGGGCGTGGCCTCCTGGTTCTGCCGGTTGAAGATGATCTCCGGCTCGCCCCGGCGCAGGTGGGCGACCACCGAGTTGGTGGTGCCCAGGTCGATGCCGAGTGTGCGGTACATGTCGTTCCCCTCGTGGTCCTGGCTACTTCTTGCGCTTGGTCCGCTTGCCGGCGACCGTGGCCTTGCGGCGGGCCCGGGGCGGGGCCGCCTTGGGCTGGGCGCGGGCGACCGACGCGGCGTCCTGGTCGGCGGCGGGTTCGGGGGCCGCTTCGGGAGACGGTGCGGGGGCCGGTCCGGGGGCCGCTTCGCGCGGGGTGGCTCCGTCGGCCTCCGGCTCGTCGGGCTTCTCCCCCTGGAGCGCGTCCTCGACCTCGGCCGACGTCGGCTCCGAGGCGCCCACGGGCTCCGGCTGCGGCTCCGGCTCCGGCTCCCATTGCGGTGCGGCGACCACCACTTGGGCCCGTCGCAGCACCTCGTCCCCCCAGAAGAACCCGGTGACCACCGTCCGCACCACCGTCTCCGGCGCCACCCCGGCCCGGGCCTCGATCCCCACGATCTCGGTCAGGTCCGGGTCGGCCGTCATGCCCTCCAGGCGCATCGGACGGACCTTCGCCTTGGCCAGCCGGCCGAGCAGCCGTCGCCGGGTGGCCTCGATGCCCGCGCCGCGCCCGAGCGCCACCAGCTCGCCGTCCAGGCCGAGGGCGGCGAGCGCGTCGTCCACCTCGACCAGGATGCCCAGCAGTTCGCGCTGTTCGGCCCGGGCGGTCTGCTGCTGTTCCGCCAGCTTGTTCCCCAACAGGGACGCGCGGAAGAGCAGTTGGCCGAACTTTCGCTCCAGGTCGACGTCCTCGACGCCGGGCGGGATCTCCAGCCGCCGGTGGCCGTCGAGCAGGGATGCGGTCGGTGCGTCGGTCATTCGGGGACCTCGATCTGCGGCAGCACGGACAGGTCGGCCGCGTAGCGGGCGGGGACGGGCGGTTCGGGGTCGGCCCCGGACGGGGCGGGCTCGGCGAAGTCGGCGGCCAGTTCGGAGCGGTGGAGTGCCAGGAGGGCGGGGACGGGCGGCAGCGGCGGGCGCTCGATCACCAGCAGCGGTTCGGCGAGCGCGGGCGCCAGCAGGTCGGCGGCCTGCTCGACCGGCTCCGGCGGGAGGGGCTGCTGGAGGTCCGACTCCAGCCGCCGGTCCGGGTTGCGCAGCAGCGCTGCGGCCTCCTGGATCTGCTGACGGCTGTAGCGGGCCGCCCGCATCGCGGGCCCGACGGCGAGGTTGATCTCGCGCACCCCGGCCGTGAGCGGGATGCCCAGGACCTCGTACGGCGACGGTTCGTGCAGTGGCATGGCGGGCGGTCTCTCTCCTCACGACGACTGGGACGGTCGGGGCGGCTCGGACGGCTCTCGGGGTTTGGAGCGGCTCTCGGGGTCGGGACGGCTGGGTCGACTCGCACGGCCTGCGGCGCGCACGGTCTAGGACGACGGCAACTGCCCGGCGGTTGCCGTCAGTAGAGCGAGTTGATCCGCCGTTGCATCGACTTCAGCTCCGCGTCGTCCGGACTGTGCTCGACGGCCTGGCGGGCCAGGTCGCGGGCCGTCCGCAGTTGGCGGGCGTTGGCCTGCTGGACGGCGTACGAGCCGTAGACGATGCCGAGTTCGCGGTGCAGCTTGCCGGTGTCCTCCGGGGTGCCGGACAGGCCGAGCGCTTCCTCCAGCAGCCGGATCGCCTCGCGGTAGCGGCGGGCCTCGTAGTGGCTGATGGCCTCGCCGCGCCAGACGCTGACCATCAGCCGGCGGATGTCGGTGGAGTCGTCGTAGGACTGGGCCTTCCGCAGCATGGCGGCCTGGTCGGTGAACGGCTGGTCCTGCAGGGCGTCCACGACGTGGTTGGCGAGCATCACCGCGACGCGGCGCGGGGCCTCCCGGTCGGCGTCGCCGTCCCACTCGGGGTCGGCGTCCAGGGCCTCGGCCATCCGCCGCACCGCGCGGACGCGGTCGTCGGCGAAGGCGGCGGACCGGGCGAGGTGGCGCAGCACGAAGGCGAGGCCGAGCCGGTGGTCCGGGTCGGGGCTGAGGTCGATCAGGGACCGCCAGGCGCCGGCGGCCTCCTCCAGCTGCGCGTCGGTCGCTTCGGGGCGGCTGAGCTGGCCGGCCCGGTTGCCGAGGGCGGCTATCAGGAAGTGCCGGGCGGTCGGGTCGCCGGGGACGAGTTCCAGGCTCTTCTGCAGCAGGTCGAGGGCGCGGGGGTAGTCCTTGTCCTCGTTGTTGATCTTGCGGGCCCACTGGGCGTAGGTGGCGCCGAGGTCGCCGCGCACCTCGGGGTCGTCGGGGGCCAGCGCGAACGCCTTCTCCAGCAGGTCGGCCGCCCCGGGCTGGTCGTCGACGGTGTTCTTGAGCAGCGCGCGGGCGGCCCGGACGCCGGACTCGGCGGCGATGGCGGCGGCGTCGGCGGGCAGCACGACGCCGGGGACGGCCGCGGCGCGGCTGAGGCAGTCCAGCGCCTCGCGCCAGTCCTGGTGGCGGTGGTGCTCGCGCGCCTGGCTGACCAGGGACTCGCCGAGCAGTGCCTGCCAGGCCTCGCCGCGCTCGCTCTCGGCCACCGCGTCCAGGGCGGCGACGGCGGCGGCCTGACGGCCCTGCAGCTGCAGGTAGTGCTGCGGACCGAGCGGGCCGAACAGGCTGAGGGTGCGGGCGAGAGGCGGTGCGTCGGGGCCCTCCGCGCGGCTCCGCCAAGCCCGTACGGCCTGGTCGAAGGCGTCCGCCCAGGCGGTGGGTCCGGGTTCAGCGCGGAGCAGCCGGTCGAGCGTGGGGCCGGCCGTCAGGCGGCGGGCGGGGCGGCCGGGCAGGGCTATCCGGATGTCCTCCTGGGCGAGGGCATCGGCCGTGTGGGCCTCCATGCCGAGGAGCAGCGTCCAGGCGTCGACCTCGTCGCCGCTGCGGCCGGCGGCCCGGTCGACGGCGCGCAGGTCGTCCCGGAGGCGGTCGATCAGACCGGTGCGGGCCGCGGCCAGCCGGGACGGTTCGGCGGTGCGGCCGGTGATCCGGGCGGACTCGGCCCACAGCTCGGGCTGGTGCAGGGCGGCGACCAGGCAGCCGAGCGTCCAGCCCCAGACCTCCGCGTCGGGCGCCTCGGACTCACCGGGGCCGGCGGCGGTGGCGGTGGCGGCGGTGGCGGTGTCAGGGGCTGCGGCACCGGCGGCGCCAGGGGCGGCAGCGGCGGCGAGCCGGTAGCCGGCGAGCCCGAGGGCGTGCAGCAGCCGGGGGTGCGCCGGGTCCTTGAGGAGCAGTGCGCGGTAGGCCTGCCAGGCCTCGCGGTGGCGGCCCTCGACGGCGTGCTGGTGCGCCTCGTGCTCGGCGAGCAGCACCAGCGCGCCCGCCGCGGGCGGGTGCCCGGGGGCGAGGGCGAGGACCTGGCGCAGGTCGCCGGCGGCCCGTCCGGGCTGGTCGGCGGCGAGGGCGGCGGCCGCCCGGCGGACCAGGACGGCGGCGCGGACGGTGGTGGCGTCGGACGGCAGGTCGGCCAGCGCCTCGTCGAGGCGGCCGAGTTCGGCGCGCAGCAGAGCGAGGTCGAGCCGGACCGGTGCGGCGGCGGCGCCGTCGCCGAGGGCCGCGGCCCAGGCGGCGAGGACGGGTTCGGCCTGCTCGGGGGTGCCGGCGCGGCGGGCGCAGTCCAGCACGGCGCGCAGCGCGGGCCCGGCGCAGCTCACGCAGCGGGAGGTGGCGGCGCCCTCGGGGGCGTGCAGGTGGTCGGTGCAGGCTTCGCGGCCGCAGCCGCCGCAGGCGCCGGTGGCGGGCCGGTCGCACAGCGCGCAGTCTGCCGACGTCGCAGCGGGCGCCTGAGCAGCAGGAGCCGCCGGAGCCGCCTGAGCAGCAGGAGCCGCCGCGGCCAGGAAGTGGCGGTACCAGTCGAGCGCGACGGCCCAGTTGCCGGCCCGTTCGGCGAGCAGGGCTCGCAGCCGGGCCGTCGCGGGGTCGCCGGCCGGGTCGGGCGGCCCGAGCAGGGCGATCGTCTGGGCCGGGCGGCCGGCCAGCAGGGCGACGGCGGCCAGGTGGTAGCGGTCGCGCAGGCCGCCGGCGGCGTCGAGCAGGGTGGTGACGGTCTGCGGTGTGCCTGCGGTCAGGGCGAGGGCGGCGCGCAGCCGGGCCTGCCGGTGAGTGAGGGCGCCGGGCAGGCTGTCGGCGAGGGCGAGCGCGGCGACGGCGCGTTCGCGCGGTTCGGGGTGGTCGCGGCCGGTGACCAGCAGGTGGGCGGCCTCGCGCAGGGCGGCTTCGCGCAGCGCGGCGCGGTAGCCGGGGGCGGCCGGGTGTTCGGCGGCGGCCCGCTGCCAGAGTTCGCGGGCGGCGCCCGGGTCGGTGGCGAGGCGGGTGCGGGCGATCCGGTCGCGGGCGAGGGCCCGGCGTTCGTTCAGGTCCTCGTCGTCCAGCGGTTCCCAGCGGGCGAGGGCGCCGGCCGGGTCGTCGGTGCGGGCGAGGGCGAGGCCGTGGTGGTAGGCGGCGATCCGGGTCCAGCGGGAGCCGGGGTCGGTGTCGGCCTCGGCGCGCAGGACGGGCTCGGCTTCGTCGGCCTGGCCGGCGGCGAGCAGGGCGGCACCGAGCCTGATCCGGGCGGGGCGCCAGTCGGGGGCGTGGCCGAGGCCGGCGCGGTAGTCGGCGGCGGCGTCGGCGGGTCGCTCGGCCCGTTCGTGGACCAGGGCGAGGCCGAACCGGGCCGGGGCGAAGGAGGGTTGGACGGTCAGGGCGGCGGTGAACTGTTCCCGGGCCTGGTCGTCGGCGCCGAGCAGCAGGGCGAGCCGGCCGAGGGCGTAGCGGGGCCTGGGGTCGGTCGGGGTCTCCACGGCGGCGGCCGCGAGGTCGGCCCAGGCGGGTTCGGTGGCGCCGAGGCGCTGCCGGGCCAGGCCGCGGAAGAGCAGGGTGTCGGTGCGCAGGGCCGGGCCGCGGCCCCAGGGGGAGGGCTCGCCGGCGCCGCGCCGCAGTGCTTCGTCGAAGGCGGTGACGGCGGGTTCGTCGCGGTGCAGGGTGTACAGCTGGGCGCCCCAGCGGAACCAGAGTTCGCCGCTGCCGGCGGGGGCCGCGGCGGCGAGCAGGGCCTCGGCCTCGTCGGCGCGGGCGGTGTCGCGGAGCAGGGCGGCGCGGGCGAGGACCGGCCAGTCCCGGCCGGGAAGGGCGGCGAGGGCGCGGGCGGTGGCGTCGTCGCGCTGCTCGGCGGCGCCTTCGCGGCATCGGCGCTGGAGGTGGTCGAGGGCGCGGGCGGCGGTTTCGGCCTCCTCGCCGGGTTCGGCGCCGGCGGCGGTGGCCTGGAGGAGGGCGAGCAGCGGCGCGAGGTCGCCGTCGGGGGCCTGCAGCCGTTCCTCGGCGAGGCTGCGCAGGCTCCACCGGGGCAGTTGCCGGGCCGGGTCGGTGAGCAGCGGGAAGGCCTCGCGGTGCAGGGCGAGGGCGGCCTGCCGGTCGCCGGCGGCGGTGCTGGCCTCGGCTTGGCCGAGGAGTGCGAGGCCGCGCTGCGGGCGCAGTTCCACGGGCCCGGCGGCGAGTTGCCTGGCGAGCCGCGCGTAGCGGCGGCGGGCCTGGGCGGCCTTGCCGGCGGAGAGCCGTTCGGCGGCCGTGGCCAGGGCTTTCGCCACGGCCGCGGCGTCCGGGGCCGTTCGGCGGCGGACCAGTACGACGGCGGCCGTACCGGCCAGTGCCACCACGATCAGCAGCACCGCTAGCAGCGCCATGCGCCGTCCCCCTGTGTCCGGATTTCGCCCACTCGATGACCAACGCGGTTCTGCTGATCATTAGTTGACGTGGTTTCGTGATGTTGCTCGAACGCCATCAGAATAGGCCCTCGGTCGGACAGACGAACAGGAAAGAGCACTATCCTGGGCGACGCGCCGGCAGGAGATGAACGAGCGCGTCAACAGCGGTCAGAAGCGTCGGGGGTCGTGTGTCCGAGTCTCGTTGGGTGCCCGGCCTCCGGTTCGGGCCGGAGTTCGACCCCGAGCAGTACGAACTCCTGGAGTTCCACCACCGGGGCGGCGAGGCCGAGGTGTGGCGGGCGGTGCGCACGGGCCACAACGGGCGCAAGGAGCTCGTCGCCGCGAAGATCATGCTGGAGCGCGACCCGTCCGAGGTGCGGCGCTGGCTCGGCCGCTGGGACGACGTCTCGCACAACGCGCACCGGCTCGACATCACCGACCTGGTGGTGCCCAGCTTCCTGCTCGGCCCCTCCCCGCACCGGCCCGGCGCGGCGCCACCCGCCGGACTGCTCGGCTACCAGATCTCGCCCTGGGTCGAGGGCGTGCCGCTGCACACCTGGGCCCGCAGCCAGCGCGGCGGCCCGGCGGCGGTGGCCGAGGTGCTGTCCCGGCTCTGCCGGATCGTCGACGAGCTGCACCGCAAACGCTGGGTACACCGCGACATCTCCCCCGCCAACGTCCTGGTGGACGGCCAGGGGCAGGTCAAACTGATCGACCTGACCTTCCTCGCCCCGCTCGACCACACCCTGACCGTCGCGGTGTTCACCCCCGGGCACGTCCCGCCGGAGTCCGAGCAGGTCGGCGGCTTTCCGACCACCGCCAAGGACCTCTTCGCGGTCGGCACCCTCGTCCGCACCCTGCTGCTGCCCGACCACGGCCGGCTCGACCACCGGCTCGCCGCCGAACAGGCCCGCGCCGAACTCCTCGCAGCCGGCTACACCGAGGAGTTGGCGCGCTGGGCCTGCGAACCGCTGGCCCGCGAGCCGGACCGCCGCCCCTCCCCGCTCGGCCCGTGGATCGGCCGCGGCCGCGAACTGCTGCGCGCCCACCGGCCGGTGGCCCGCACCTCGGGCCTGGCCGTGCTGCCCGACCGGGCCGGGCGCCCGCTGGTGGTGACCGGCGGCGCCGACGGCACCGCGCTGGCCGGCCCCGGCCACGCCGACCACCGGCTGCCCGCCGGCCAGGGCCCCGGCGTCGTACGGGAGTTGACGGCCGGCTGGGCCGGACACCAGGGCGAGCTGGTGGTCTGCGCCGAGGACCGCGGCGGCACCCTCTGGGTCGGTACGGCAGGCGGCTGGTGGGAGGCCGCGCGCGGGGTCAGCGGCCTGGCGGGGGCCGTCAACCCGGCCGCGGAGATGACGGTCTGGACGGCC
The DNA here is from genome assembly GCF_055664045.1 of Kitasatospora sp. NPDC023385. Lineage (NCBI taxonomy): Bacteria > Bacillati > Actinomycetota > Actinomycetes > Kitasatosporales > Streptomycetaceae > Kitasatospora > Kitasatospora sp. NPDC023385. The sequence continues at coordinate 14,579 of NZ_JBVOOL010000014.1, forward strand.
GCCGGGGGCACCCTGCGCTCCTACCGCTGGGCGCCCGGCCTCACCCTCACCGGCCAGGAACTGCCCGGCTGCCCCGCCGACCGGGTGCTGGCGGCGGTCGAGGAACTCCCCGGCCGCTGGCTGGTCCTGGTCGAGCACCGCGGGCGGGTGCTGAGCTGGCGGCCCGGTTCGGCCGAGCCGCCGCGCCCACTGGGCCCGGCCGGCACGCCGCGCGCCGGGGCGCTGGCCCGTACCTCCGCCGGCCCGCAGGCCGCCACGCTGCGGCCGGACGGCTCCGTCCAGCTGCACACCATCGGCGCCGCCGGGGCGGGCACCGAGATCGGCGACGGCGAACCCTCCCTCGGCATCGCCATGGCGGGCCACCGCGGCGGCCCGACCATCGCCCTGGCCGGCGCGGGCGGCGTACGGCTGCGGCTGCCGCCCGGCGGCGCCTCCCGCCGCCCGCGCTGGTGGCGCCCCACCCTGCGCCCGGCCACCCGGGTCGCGCTGGCGATGGGCGACGACTGGCGGCTCTGCCTGGCCGCGGTGGTGGAGGGCGAGCTGCAGGTCTGGCAGGAGGACGCGGCGTACCGCTGGCAGGCGGTGGAGCTGCCGGAGGACTGATCCGCCGGTCGCGGCCCGCGCCGACGCCGAGGCCCCGGAACCCGAACGGCGGGGTTCCGGGGCCTCGGTGTCGGCGGTGGAGGGCGGTGGAGGGTGGTGGAGGGTGGAGGAGGGTGGCCGGGAACGCAGCGGCTCAGCGGAAGCGGCGCAGCCGGAGGCTGTTGCCGACCACGAAGACCGAGGAGAAGGCCATGGCGCCTCCGGCGATCATGGGGTTGAGGAGTCCGGCGGCGGCGAGGGGGATCGCTGCGACGTTGTAGCCGAAGGCCCAGAACAGGTTGCTCTTGATGGTGCCGAGGGTGCGGCGGGAGAGGCGGATGGCGTCGGCGGCCGAGCGCAGGTCGCCGCGGACCAGGGTGAGGTCGCCGGCTTCGATCGCGGCGTCGGTGCCGGTGCCCATCGCCAGGCCCAGGTCGGCCTGGGCGAGTGCGGCGGCGTCGTTGACGCCGTCGCCGACCATCGCCACGACCCGGCCTTCGGCCTGCAGCCGCTTGATGGTGTCGACCTTGTCCTGCGGCATGACGTCGGCGATCACGTGTTCGGGCTCGATGCCGACCTCGGCGGCCACGGCCTCGGCGACCAGCCGGTTGTCGCCGGTCAGCAGCACCGGGGTGAGGCCCAGCGCGCGGAGCTCGGCGATCGCCTCGGCGCTGGTCGGCTTCACCGCGTCGGCCACCTCCAGGACGGCCCGGGCCTGGCCGTCCCAGCCGACCGCGACCGCGGTGCGCCCGGCCGCCTCGGCCGCGGCCTTGGCCTCGGCGAGCCCCTCCGGCAGGTACTGCGACCACTCGTTGAGCAGCGCCTCCCGCCCGGCGACCACGGCGTGGCCGTCCACGACGCCCTGGACGCCCAGGCCCGGCACGTTCTCGAAGCCCTCGACGGGGGGCAGGTCGCCGGTGCGCTCGGCGGCGGCAGCGGCGATGGCCCGGGCGATCGGGTGTTCGGAGGCGTGCTCCAGGGCGCCGGCCAGGCGCAGTGCCTCGGTCTCGGTGGTGGTGTCGGTGGTGTGGACGGCGAGCAGGGTCATCCGGCCGGTGGTGACGGTGCCGGTCTTGTCCAGGACGATGGTGTCGACCTTGCGGGTGGACTCCAGGACTTCGGGGCCCTTGATCAGGATGCCCAGTTGGGCGCCGCGGCCGGTGCCGACCAGCAGGGCGGTCGGGGTGGCCAGGCCCAGGGCGCACGGGCAGGCGATGATCAGCACGGCCACGGCGGCGGTGAAGGCGGCGGTCCAGCCCTCGCCGGTGCCCAGCCAGTAGCCGAGGGTGGCCACGGCGAGGGTGATGACGATCGGCACGAAGACCGCGGAGATCCGGTCCGCGAGGCGCTGGGCGGCGGCCTTGCCGTTCTGCGCGTCCTCCACCAGCTTGGCCATCCGGGACAGTTGGGTGTCGGCGCCGACCCGGGTGGCCTCGACCACCAGTCGGCCGCCCGCGTTGACGGTGGCGCCGGTGACGGCGTCGCCGACGGCCACCTCGACCGGGACGGACTCGCCGGTCAGCATCGAGGCGTCCACCGCGGACGCGCCCTCGACCACCAGGCCGTCGGTGGCGATCTTCTCGCCCGGGCGGACCACGAAGCGGTCACCCACGGCGAGTTCGGCGATCGGGATGCGCACCTCGGACCCGCCACGCAGCACCGCCACGTCCCTGGCACCCAGTTCCAGCAGCGCCTTGAGCGCGGCGCCGGCGGTGCGCTTCGAGCGCGCCTCGAAGTAGCGGCCGGCCAGGATGAAGGCGGTGACGCCGGCCGCCGCCTCCAGGTAGATGTCGGACGCGCCGTCGCTGCGGGCGATGGTGAACTCGAAGCCGTGCCGCATGCCCGGCATCCCGGCGTCGCCGAAGAACAGCGCCCACAGCGACCACAGGAACGCGGCGCCGGTGCCGAGCGAGACCAGGGTGTCCATCGTCGCGGCGCCGTGCCGGGCGTTGGTGAACGCGGCCTTGTGGAACGGCCAGGCGGCGTACGTGACGACCGGGGCCGCCAGGGTCAGGGACAGCCACTGCCAGTTGTCGAACTGCAGCGCGGGCACCATCGCCATCGCGATCACCGGCACCGCGAGCGCCAGCGCGGTGAACAACCGGGCGCGCAGCGGGGCGAGTTCGTCGGCCGCGTCGTCCTGCTCGGCCTGCCCGGCGGCCCCTGGGGCGGCAGGGGGCTTCGGCAGGGCGGCGGTGTACCCGGTGGCCTCGACGGTGGCGATCAGGTCGGCGACTCCGACGCCATCCTCGAAGGAGACCTTCGCCTTCTCGGTGGCGTAGTTGACGCTGGCCGTGACCCCGTCCATCCGATTGAGCTTCTTCTCGATCCGGGCCGCGCACGAGGCGCAGGTCATTCCGCCGATCGAGAGTTCCACCTCCGCTGAGGCGGGTGCCTGGGTAGTCATCGTCGCTCCTCGTGACAGTCGTCGTGCCGTCGCCGTACCGGCCGTCGGTGATGACTCAGTTATACCCCCAGGGGGTACCGGTGACAACCCTCCACCGATACCCCCTAACCGTATTTCTGATGCTGCCGAAACGCTTGACCCGATACCCCCGGTGGGTATTCACTCGCTACGTCAACGCCTGAGGAGACCCCGCCATGAACACCGCCCTGCGCATCACCGCCTACACCACCGGACTCGCCGCCGCCTTCGTCCTCGCCCTCGGAGTCGGCCACGCCACCGGCAGCCCCTCCCCCAAGCCCGTCACCGCCGGACACGCGGAGCACGCGGAGCACGCGGGACACTCGGGACAGGACGCCGGAGGGGGCGCTCCGCAGGGAGCCACTGAACACCTGCCCGGCGGGCTACAGATCTCCGAACGCGGCTACACCCTCAGCGTCGAGAACCCCTACGTCACCGCCGGCTCCCCCACCGACCTGCGGTTCCGCATCCTCGGCACGGACGGCCGACCGGTCACCGCCTACCAGCAGCAGCACGACAAGGAACTCCACCTGATCGTCGCCCCGCGCGACCTGTCCACCTTCCAGCACCTGCACCCCACCCTGGCCGCCGACGGCACCTGGAGCGCCCCCACCGCCGTCCCCGCCGCAGGCGAGTACCGGGTGTTCGCCGACTTCACCCCCGCCGGCGCCACCGACGGCCTCACTCTCGGCGCCGACCTCCACGCCGCCGGCGACCTACGCCCGGCCCCACTCCCCCACACCGGCCGGACCGTCACCGTCGACGGCTACACCGTCACCCTCGGCGGCGACCTCACCCCCGGACGCAGCGGCCGACTCACCCTGAACGTCAGCAAGGACGGCCGGCCGGCCACCGACCTCCAGCCCTACCTCGGCGCCTACGGCCACCTCGTCGCGCTGCGCGCCGGCGACCTCGCCTACCTCCACGTCCACCCGGACACCACCACCCCCGGCCCCGAGATCGGCTTCACCACCACCGCCCCCAGCGGCGGCAGCTACCGGCTCTTCCTCGACTTCCAACACCAGGACACCGTCCACACCGCCGCCTTCACCGTGACCACCGACGGCACCACCCCCGCCCCGAGCGCCGCCCCGACCGAGCAGCCGACCGGCGACCACCAGCACTGAACGCCGCCCGCACGAAAGGCGCCGGGCGATCCGCGAAGGACCGCCCGGCACCTTGGCGTGCGCCCAATCCCTTGTCGGGTCAGTCCGTGGCCTTGGGGTGGCCGGTACCCGCATAGGTGATCCATGCGGTGCGGTTGGCATCGTCGATCACGTACCAGATGCGTCCGCCACCCGTGACCTCGTACTGCCAGCGCTCCACCGCCTGCCCCTTGAAGGTGGCCGAACCGAGGCCACCCTTGAGCCGGTGCTGGCGACCAGGGATATCGCCTGCCCGGGGGGCGGCGCGGATTCTCTCGAACGCGCGGCGCAGGTTCCCCACCGCTTGGCGACTCAAACGTTCCCAGCCCTCCGCCGCTTCCGAGCTGGCGAACCGAAGGTCGTACTCGTCACCGATCGGGGGTGGCGCCGCGCGGTCCCCCTCTTCGGACTCACTCGGATCCCTCGGGCAGACGAACGGGCCCCAGGTCGCCTTCGGGCTCCCGAGTGAGGATGGCGTGCAACGCTGGGTCCGCGTGGATCTCCGCGCTGTGCTTCCACTGGGTGAGCAGGAGTGCGAGCGGGGCGAGGTTGTCCAGGGCCACCGCGCCGCCCGCCGTATCGACCAGTTCGGCGAGCAACGTGTCGACATCCTCGGCAGGAAGGAAGGTGCTCCACGGTAGGGCTTCGGGCAGCGCTTGGCGCAGGGCGGCGAGATTGTCGGTCCGCACCAGCCCCGCGAGCAGGCGGGCGGTGAAGTCCACGACCGTGGCGTCGCGCTCCATCTGGTCGACGCGCATCAGGGCGAGGTCTCCGGCATCGCGTCGCCGGAGTCTCAAGGCCCGGACGGCATCCAGTCTTCGCGTCGTCGCGGCAGGGTGGTGAAGCAGTTCACTGAAGGGCACGTCCTCGTAGGCCGCAGTCATGACATCCACAGTAGCTCGGATGTCGGCCCCAGGAGACCAAGTAAGCCGTCCGAGGATCAGTGGTTGGCTATATGGGCCATGGCGGACGCGGCCGCGCCGCCCGCACGAAAGATGCCGGGCGATCCGCGAAGGACCGCCCGGCCCCTCCGTTTACCCGAGCGGGTGTCGGGCGGCTTGCCGGAGCACGGAGCGAAGAAGGGCTTCGGCGTTGCCCGGGGTGGCCGACCAGAGCTGCATCTCGGTGTGGGCGGCCTGGCGGCGGGGGCTGATCACGCGGACCGGGCGGGAGAACTGGGCACTGAGGCACCACCACATCTCGACGCGGGCCCAGGTGAGGCGACGGATCACTCGGGCCCCGTCACACACAGGTAGATCGGGTGGGCCGACTCGACGCCGATGAAGGCGATCGCGCGCACCGCGCCGAACTCGACCAACTGGTGGGCGATGCGCGCGGCGGAGGCGTCGGCGAAGAGATCAGCGAGGTAGCCGGCCTGGTCGTCGTCCAACGGGAGTCGGGCGAGGCTGGTGCGGATGGCGTCGAGGGCGTCGGAAAGCCTCGTGAAGGTGGCGACCTTCGTGATGCCCTTGATCTCGACGGTGACGGGAAAGGGGAGTTCGACGCTCACCGCGCGCCCCCTTCGATCAGCGCCCAGATGACCTTGCCGACGCCGCCCTCGCGCGGGCAGCAACCCCAGTCGGACGCCACCTGCGAGACGAGCCACAGCCCGCGCCCGGTCTCGTCACACTCGGCCGCGGGGGACGGAATAGGCGGCCGCTTGTCGTCGGCGTCGTGCACCTCGACGCGGAGCGCGCCGCGGTGGAGCTCGAAGCGGATGAAGATGAGCCGCCCCGGCGGGGTCTTGGCATGGAGGACCGCGTTGGCGACGAGCTCACCGAGCACCAACTCGCCGGAGGTGGTGAGACGTTCGCCACCGGCCTGTCCGGCGAGGAAGGTTCGGAGCAGCCGCCGGGCAGAACCGGCGGACGTGCGGTGCCTGGGCAGCCACCACGAGCACTCGCTCGCAGGGCCAGGTGGCTTCTCCAGCATTTCGGACATGGCGGGGCCCCTCCAACTTCGGCTCGCAGCGATCAGCGGTGGCCCGAAAGAGGCATAGGGATGCCCGAACGACCATCCGGCAAGGTCACCGTGCGCGAGCGGCGGACTACTGCTCGTAGTCTGCTCCCGACTCTCCGAAATCTGCAAGACTTCATTTTGCGGGATTCGAACCGTGCAACTCATCCGGTTGACGTTCATTGCGAAGCGGGCGCACAGGTGCTTTCATTTCGAGCGCTGACGGTGCTTCATACTGGAAGCCGGGAAGGGGAAGGCCATGCCAGAGGGGCCAACTGGATCAACGGTGCCGCGCAGGCAACTCGGGCGGTACCTGCGCGATCTGCGCAACCGATCGCGACTCACAGTGCGGGCAGCAGCCCGCAGTCTGGAGTGGTCGGAAGCGAAGATGTGGCGCATCGAGACCGGTCAAACATCATTGCGAAGCCTCGATGTCGAGGCCATGTGCAAGGTCTACGGCGCACCGGCGGAACTGACCGAGGCGCTGATGGGGCTGGCGAAGGAGACCAAGGCCCGCGGCTGGTGGCATGCCTACGGGGATGTGATCCCCGAAGGGTTCGATCTGTTCATCGGGCTGGAAGAAGCGGCTTCGAAGATCGCGTGGTACGAGAGCCAGTTGGTTCCCGGCCTGCTGCAGACCGAGGACTACTCGCGCGTGATCATGCAGGCACACAATCCCGACGACGACGATGAGGAGATCGAACGGCGAGTTCATCTTCGCTCGACTCGCCAGGTGCTCCTCACCCGGGCCACCGATCCGCCGGTCTTCGATGTTGCGCTCAACGAGGCGGTGCTGCGGCGCCCCATCGGTGCCGGCAAAGTCATGGCCGGACAGCTCGCTCACCTGCTGGAGGTGAGCGAGCTTCCCAACGTCACCATCAAGGTCGTCCCGTTCGACACGGGTCTGCACCTGGGCGTCCTGACAGGCCCGTTCGGGATTCTGCGCTTCCCGCTCAACGGCGACGGCTCCGAGACGGAGCCGCCAACCGTCTATGCGGACGGATTCACCGGCGACCTGTACCTGGACAAGCCCCACGAAGTGGAACGCTACGACGCCGCGTTCACGAACATCTGGGAGACAGCGCTCAGTGAACAGGCGTCGAAGCTGCTCATCTCCGAAGTGGCAGGAAGCTATGGACGCGATTGATCTGACAGGAGCGGCGTGGTTCAAGTCCACCCGCAGCAACGGGCAGTCCGCATGCGTTGAGGTCGCGTTCCTCAACAGCGGCATCGTCCCGGTTCGGGACTCCAAGGACCCCAGCGGGCCGACGCTTGTATTCCCAACCGACGCGTGGACCTCATTCCTCACCGCCATCAAAGCCGGGGACATCCCCAGCGCCTGACGGCTTGGGGAGCGATAAGAATCTGGGCAGGCTCGGCTGAGCAATCCGCCTGGGATTTGCTCAGCAGGACGTCGGGCGGGCGTCGGCGGCGAGGACGAGTTCTTTGCTCGTCTTGCGGCGGGTGGCCCGGCGGGCTGACCGGTCGGAGACCAGGTCGGCTATGGCGTCTTGGGTCTCCGCGAAGTATTCGCGGCGGCCGGTGTCACCGGCCTCGCGGCGGTGATCGCCGCCGCGAGGCCCGCAGCGCAGACTCCTGCTGTGCCTCCCATGCCGGGGTGAGCTCAGCGGCGAGTTCGGCAAGATGCTGTCGGGATATGCCGATAGGGCATGATCAGACAAGGCCCGCGCGGGCTGATGACTTCACATCCAGGGGCGCCGCGCCTCGTGCCGCCTACGCCTGCCGCCGCTCCCACTGCTCCTTCGTGATCTCGTACCGCATACCCCCGTGCTCGGAACCCTCAACCGCCATCATGTCGTCCGGTGTGGGGACGTTCTCCGCGAGCGTCATCCCGAGCTTCTCCATGACGTTGCGCGATGGGCGGTTCACCGTCAGCGTCTCGGCCCAGACCATGCGGATGCCGAGCTCGGCGAACCCTTTTGTCAGCAGCGCCTGCGAGACCTCGGTGGCGTAGCCCCGGCCCCACGCCACCTGGCGCAGGCGGTAGCCGAGTTCGGCCTCCTCACGCGGGCCGCTGCGGAGCGGACGCAGGCAGAACCAGCCGACGAACGCGCCGCCGTCCTTCTCGTGCGCGGCGAACAGGCCGAGGTCGTGATCCCAGCGCTCGTAGCCGGCGAGGACGTTGGGGATGGCGAGGTCGCGGATCTCCTCCGGCGGGGTCGGAGCGCCGCCGGTCAGGTAGCGCATCACCGCCGGGTCGCTGTCCAGCTCGATCAGCAGGTCCGCGTCGGCGGCGGTGAAGGGGCGCAGGGTCAGGCGCTCGGACTCGAGGTAGGTGGTCACGCGAGGATCATGGCCGAGGGGGCCCGACAGTCCAAAGAGTTTTCGGACCGCGTCTGTCACCGGGTGGGGTGCTGGAGGAACAGCAGCATGGCGCGGTCGCCTTCACGTCACGGCCGAGGACCCGCCTCTACCGCTCCCCAAGTCGTAAGCATCGTTGCGCGAGAAGTCGGCCCGGCCGACTTCTCGCGCACGCCTTCCGACCGTCAATGGTGGCCGTGTCCTGCTCGCTCCCCCTCCGTCGGGCTGCCGCCCATCATCCGTAGCATCGCGACGCCGCCGGTGCGGAAGAAGCGTGCGAGCAGTGCGGCTGCCACCAGTAGGAACGCGATGTTGAGCCACGTGGTGTAGTTCCATTCCACGCCCGCCATCGGAATCTCCGCCTCCCGCTGATCCGGGACCAGGCCGAGCCCTCCGAACGCGAACTCGACCACGTACCCGGCGACGACCATCGCCGCGTAGAACGTCCCGAGCAGGAAGAGGGCCATCCGGGCGCCGTAGTACTTCCGGTAGATGTTCAGGATCGGCAGGATCAGCAGGTCCGCGAAGATGAACGCGACCACGCCGCCGAAGCTGATGCCGCCCTTCCAAAGGACCACGGCCAGCGGCACGTTGCCGATCGAGCAGACGAACGACGCGATCGCCACCAGGGGCCCGACCAGCGGCCCCCACAGCTTTCCGGCCAGTGGGTGGTCGGCGAAGAAGAACGCCTGCCAGAACGAGTCGGGCACCCAGGCGGCGATCGCACCGGCGATGAGCAGACCGATCACCAGGTCCTTCAGGATGGCGGCCCACTCCATCACGAAGACGTGCGACACCGAGGTGAGGCCCCGGCGGGACAGCAGCCGCCGGGCGAAGGTGCCCTCCCCGGCGACCGACATGTCCATCGCCGCGTGCCCCTCCATCGAGCCGGCCCGGCCGTGTTCCGCCTGCTCGCGGGCCTCGCGCAGCAGGCGGGGCCGCAGCAGCAGCCGGAACAGCACGGCGAGCAGCAGGATCATCACCGGCCCGCCGACGAACTCGGCCGCCGTGAACTGCCAGCCCAGCAACAGGGCCAGGATCACGCCGAGTTCGACGACCAGGTTGGTCGAGGCGATCTCGAAGGCCATCGCGGCGGTGAAGTCCGCACCCTTGCGGAACAGCGAGCGGGCCAGCGCGACGGCGGCGTACGAGCAGGAGGAGGAGGCCGCGCCGAGGGCGGAGGCGACGGCGAGGGTGCGCGGTCGGTCGTCGCCGAGGAGCCGGACGACGGTGGACTTGCGTACGACGGCCTGGACGACGGCGGAGAGCAGGAACCCGAGGACGAGGGCCCAGGTGATCTCCCAGGTCATCGATCCGGTGATGGACAGCGCGTGCAGGATCGCGTGCGGGATTCCGTGCATGGTGGTCCGCCTTCGTGGCGCCGGGGGACTCGATGGGCGCGAGCCACCCTATACCCGTACGGGGTATCAGCAACACTGGCACGCCGAGGACGCCCGGCCCGGCGGCCACCCCCTCGCCGACCACGTCCAGGCCCATGCTCATGCCCGTCAGGCGGGACTGCTGATCGGCGCCGGGGCCGCGAGCTGTCCCGTCGGCCCACCGAGCCCGAGGTTGCGGTGGATCTCCAGCGCGGCGGTGGAGCGGTTGAGGGTGATGTAGTGCAGGCCGGGCGCGCCCTCGCGGAGCAGGCGCTCCGCGAGCCGGGTGGCGTGGTCGACGCCGATGCGGTGCGCTGCGGCCCGGTCGCCGCTGGCGGCCGCCAGGCGCAGCGCCAGGCCGGCCGGGAACGACGCCCCGCTGAGTTCGGCGAAGCGGCTGATCTGGCGCACGTCGGTGGCGGGCATGATCTCCGGGATGACCGGGGTCTCGCAGCCCGCCGCGGCCAGCCGGTCCCGCAGCCTCAGGTAGTGCTCGGCCTCGAAGAACATCTGGGTGACGGCGTAGTCGGCGCCCGCGCGGCACTTGGCGACGAAGTGCCGGGTGTCGTCGTCCCAGTTCGCCGAGCGCGGGTGGCGCTCGGGGAAGGCCGCCACGCCTACGGTGAACGCGCCGCACTCCTTGACCAGCTTCACCAGCTCGGCCGCGTGCCGCAGGCCGTGCGGGTGCGGCGCCCAGGCGCCGTTGGGGTTGCCGGGCGGGTCGCCGCGCAGGGCGAGCACGTCGCGGATCCCGACGTCCGCGTAGCGCCGCAGGACGGCATGGAGTTCGGCGGTGGAGTGGCCGACGGCGGTCAGGTGGGCGACCGGGCGCAGCGTGGTCTGTGCGGCGATCTTCTCGGTGGTCTCGATGGTGCGGTCGCGGGAGGAGCCGCCGGCGCCGTAGGTGACCGAGACGAAGGTCGGCGCGGCCGCTTCCACCCGCCGGATCGCGGCCCACAGGGCCCGCTCACCGGCCTCGTCCTTGGCGGGGAAGAACTCGAAGGAATACGTCCGTTCACCGGCCGCGAGGATGTCGCGGAGGCTTCGCGGGCGGCTCCGGGTGGTCTGGTCCATGGGGGTCACCTCGGGTGGTGGGTGTCGGTCGTCCGCCGCCGGGTGCCGGGGGCTCGGCACGGGGGCTCGTCTCCACCCTGCCCGCGGCCCGCAACAGGGCTGCGACAGAGCGGTCCTGACGGCCTCTTGGATACCCTAGGGGGGTATGGTACGTTCAACAGCGAAGCAGCCGACCGGGCCACTCCGGGCGGCGCCGGGCACTGACGACAGGAGCACCACCATGAGCGAGACCGCAGCCACCGTCGACTCGGCCACCACCGAGGCCACCACCGAGGCCGCCTCCTGCTGCGGCTCGTGCAGCACCGACACCGCCGCGACCACCGCCGTCGCAGCCGCCCTCACCTCGACGTTCGAGGTCAAGGGCATGACCTGCGGCCACTGCGTCACCTCGGTCACCGCCGAGCTGACGAAGCTCGTCGGCGTCACCGACGTCGCCGTGGACCTCACCACCGGCAGGGTCACCGTCGGCAGCACCCAGCCGCTCGCCGACGCCGACGTGGCCGCCGCGATCGACGAGGCCGGCTACGACCTGGTCGGCCGCCTCGACGGCTGACCATCCGTCACCGGCCCGGACGGCGACCCCCCGCCGTCCGGGCCGACTTCCCTCCTCCCGCACGCCGGTAGAGTGAAAACCCTCCTCACCGCACAGGAACCGGAGACGGCCATGGCCAGCTACAGCTCCCACAAGGACGACTTCCTCAAGCGGCTCCGTCGCGTCGAGGGCCAGATCCGCGGCCTGCAGCGCATGGTCGAGCAGGACACCTACTGCATCGACGTCCTCACCCAGGTCTCCGCCGCCAGCCGTGCCCTCCAGTCCTTCGCGCTCCAACTCCTCGACGAGCACATCGAATGCTGCGTCCGCGACGCCATCACCGAGGGCGGCCAGGAGGCGAGCACCAAGATCCGCGAGGCCAACCAGGCCATCGCCCGCCTCGTCAGGTCCTGACGCCGCCTCGGCGACGGACCCCCGGCATCCCGGCCCTCGCCAATACAGGGAGGGGGTATCGCGGAAGATATTTCGGACGACCCTCACCCGGCGAGCAGTAGTCTCTTGCCCTACCGGTGGCAGACACCACCGGCCTTGCCACGTAGTCGAGTTGGAGGGATCCGCGATGTCGTCGATCGAGTTCGTCCGCCGCCTGGACGGCCTGGTCTACCGCTTCCGGCCGGACGGCACCTTCCACGGCAGGCCGTCGTTCAAGCGGACCGACCTGGACATCTGGTGCCGGTGGCTGCCCGAGCGCGGCTGGTGCACCGTCGATGCCGACGGGGTGCCCAACTCCGCGCCGCTGCCGGGCGGGACGGCCGGGGAGATGTTCCCGCCGCTCTGCCCCTGGCGCAGTTGGAAGGCCGGAAAGTCGTACCTCTACGACCTGCGCCGCACCGACGGTGAGCCGGTTCGCTAGCGTGGCCGCCATGGCCGACCTCTACGAACTGCTGATCGCCCTGGACTTGACGACGGACCTGTCCGCCGAGGAGTGCGCCGAACTGCGCTTCCACCTCGGACTCGGCCCCCGCCCCGAGGTGCTGCGGATCATCCCCGACCTCCCCCTGGACGACGAAGGGTGCGCCGAACCGCTGCTCGGCGAGCGCGGCTCCGCCCACCGGATCGGCGGGGCCCTGCTGGCGGATCTGACGCAGGCGTCGCAGGGCGGGCCGGCGCCGTGGTCCCTGGCCGCCCGCCAGGAGGTCCACCCGGATTCCTTCGACGATCTCGCGCCGCTGATCCGCTGGCTGGCCGTCAGGGCGGACGCGAGTCACCGCCCGGGGCCCGACCTGGTCCGGGTGGGCTGGGTCAGGTTCTACGAGTCGGACGCCTTCGAGGCCTTGGAGGTCCGGGGCGGCGAGGTCCGCTGGCCGTAGGCCCCTCAGACCCGGTCAAGCGCCCGGTGCGGGCCGTCCGGCAGTTCGACCGCGATGGTGTCGCCGGGCCGGACTGCGCCGTCGGTGCGGACGATGCCCATGATCCCGGCGCGCCGCACGATCGTGCCGTCCTCGGCGCGGCCGACGACCTGCTTGAGCAGCCCCGCCCGGTAGGCCTCGATCTGCGCGCACGGGTTGCGCAGGCCGGTGACCTCCACCTCCGCGTCGGGCCCGATCCGCAGCACCGCACCGACCGGCAGGCCGAGCAGGTCCACGCCCTCGGTGGTGACGTTCTCGCCGAGCGCGCCCGGCACCACGTCGAACCCGGACTCGCCGAGCTCGGTGAGGAGTTCGCGGTGGATCAGGTGGACCTGGCGCAGGTTGGGCTGGGTCGGGTCCTGGGCGACCCGCGACCGGTGCTTGACCGTCACTCCGGCGTGCACGTCACCCTCGACGCCGAGCCCGGTGAGCAGCGTGATGCCGGCCCGGTTCGGCTTGGTGAACGAGTACTCGGCGTTGCTGCTGACTGCCACCACGGTGCCGCTCATCCTGCGAGCCCTCCTCACGGACGTCCGTTCGATCGACCCCGAGCATAGCCACCGCCGGTCGACCGCGGCCCGACGACCGATCAGCCGTCGGACGGCGCCCGGAGGAGCGGCAGCACGACCTGGTCCAGGATCTCCGCCACCACTTGGTCGGTGGGTACGGTCCCGGTGGTCAGGAACGCGTCCCGCAGGAGGTCGAGCGGGAGGGAGACGACGCGGGGGGTGAGCCGGGCGGGGTTGATCTCGGCTCGGGTGGCGGCGCGGCGCATCATCGTGCCGAGGCTGGTGACCGGCCCTTCGGCGGTCAGGCCGCTGGTGAAGCCGGCCCGCAGTTCGGGGTCGCGCATCAGGTCGACGAGGAGACCGTGGACAGCGTCGGTCGGCAGGTCGTCGAAGCGGTGCAGCAGGCCGCCCAGGAAGAGTGCCAGGTCCACCCGCAACTCGCCGGTGTCGGGCGGCTCCTGGTAGTCGGGGGCGTTGCGGTCGAGGGCGGCGATGACGAGGGCGGCGCGGTTCGGCCAGCGGCGGTAGAGCACCGGTTTGCTGGTGCGGGCGCGGGCGGCGACGCCGTCCATGGTGAGCCTGTCGTAGCCGTGCTCGGCGAGTTCGGCCCAGACGGCGTCCAGGATCGCCCGCTCCAGTTCGTCACCGCGCCGCCGCACCGGCTTGCCGTCCACCACCGCGTCCCACTCCACAGATTTGTAGATACGTTGCGTTTCTTATTGGGGCAGCCTACAGTCGAAAACAAGAAACGCGCCGTATCTTATGGCTGGATGGCCAGGGGGAGACCCGTCATGCGCAACGTCTGCACCACCCGTTCGACCGAAGCCGGGACGACCGAAGTCCTGGTGGTCGGCGCCGGCCCCGTCGGGCTCGCGCTCACCCTCGGACTGGCCCGCGCCGGGATCGGCTGCCGCGTCATCGAGCGGGAGCCGCGGTTCCGCGACCGCGGCGTCCGCGGCAAGGGCATCACCCCGCGCACCCTGGAGGTGTTCGACGACCTCGGCGTCGTGGACGCGATCCTCGACCGCGGCACGGCCGACCTCAAGGTCCGTACGTACGAGGGCAATCGGCTCGTCCGCGAGGTCGACCCGGCGCCCGCCAACCCGTCCACGCCCGACCGCCCGTACGGCGGCATGCTGCTGCTCGGCCAGCACCACACCGAGGCGGTCCTGCGCGACCGGCTCGCCGCGTACGGCGTCACGGTCGAGACGGACACCGAACTGGTCGGCTACGCCCAGGACGCGGACGGCGTGCTCGCCACCGTCCGCGGCGCAGGCGACCGGACGAAGCTGCTGGCCGCCCGCTACCTGGTCGGCTGCGACGGCGGCCGCAGCACCGTCCGCAAGCTGACCGGCATCCCCTTCCTCGGCGAGACCTGGGACGAGGAACGGTTCCTCATGGCCGCCATGGAGGTCGACGGCCTGGACACCGGCTCCCTGCACATCTGGCACGACCCCCGGCTCGGCATCGGCGCGCTGACGATGGTCCCGATGCGGGCGGACGCCAACTGGGCCGTGCACGCCGCCGTCGACCCGGACGGGCGCGGCGGGATCCCGGAACCGACCTTGGAGACGTTCCGCGCGCTGTTCGCCGAACGGGCCGGCCTGTCCGGGGTCACGCTGCACGAACCGGTCTGGTCCACCGTCTGGCGGCCCACCGTCCGCATGGTCGAGCGGTACCGCGACGGCCGGGTGCTGCTCGCCGGGGACGCCGCCCACTGCCAGTCCGCGGCCGGCGGCCAGGGCATGAACACCGGCATCCAGGACGCGCACAACCTCGGCTGGAAGCTGGCCGCGGTGCTGCGCGGCGCTCCCGACGCGCTGCTCGACAGCTATGAGGCCGAACGGCTGCCCGTGGCCCGCGCCGTCCTCGCCGCCAGCTCCGCCCAGCACAGGGCGCTGTTCGGCGCCGACGGAGCCCGCGCGCTGACCGACCAGTTCGTCAACCTGGCCGCCGCCGGAGACGACTTCACCGGGCTCTCCGTCGGCTACCGGGGCGGCCCGCTCGGCCGCGACCTCGACGACACCACCGGCATCCGGGCCGGCGACCGCGCCCCGGACGCGCCCTGCGCCACCGCCGACGGCACGCCGACCCGACTGTTCGACCTCTTCCGCGGCCCGCACTTCACGCTGCTGACCCTCGGCGGCCACCCGGCCCTGGACGAGCCGTCAGGGCAAGCCTCGCTGCCCGCCTCCGTCATCCTGCGCCGGGCCGCCGTGCTCGACCCCGGGGGCCACGTCGCCCGGGCGTACGGGCTGCGCGGCGACGCCGTCGTGCTGGTCCGGCCGGACGGCTACGTCGCGCTCACCGGGGCCACCGCCGCCCCGGGCACCCTCGCCGGGCACCTGGGGAGCTACGCACCAGTCGCGTGAGCCCCGCACGGCGCGGGCGCAGGCGCATCGTCCGGCGCGGACGCCCCGCCCGACGCGGCCGGACGGGTCGGCGCGGACGGCCGCGCCACTAGTAGACACGTGTCAAGTAGCCTGGCCCGCATGCCAGTCCACGAACCGCGCCGCCGCCTCTCCCCGGCCGACCGGCGTGCCCAGCTGCTGTCCGTCGGCGCCCGCCTCTTCGCCGCCCGGCCGTACGAGGAGGTGCTGATGGAGGAGGTCGCCGAGGCGGCCGGGGTCTCGCGCGCCCTGCTCTACCGCCACTTCCCGAGCAAGCACGACCTGTTCGCGGAGGTCTACCGGCAGGCCGCCGACGACCTGCTCACCCGCAGCCGGTTCGACCCGGCCGACACGCTGATCGAGCAGCTGGTCGAGGGCATGGACGCCCACCTGGACTACTTCATCGCCAACCGGCACGCCGCACTCGCCGCCAACCGCGTCCTGGCCGGGGACCAGGTGATCCAGACGATCATCACCGAGGAGCTCGACGCCCTCCGCGGCCGCCTGCTCGGCGTTCTCCCGCTCGCGGACGAGAACGCGCGACGGGCCGTGTCGCAGGTCCTGCGCAGCTGGCTGGTGTTCGTCCGGGTGCTCGTCATCGACTGGCTGACCGAGGAGACCTGCACCCGCGACGAGCTGCGCGACGCCTGCATCGGCGCCGTACTGGGCGCGCTCCGGCCGCTCCTGGCCGCCGATCCGGCGCCCGACTGGGGGTGACGGCGCTTACCATCGGTCCGTAACGGGGAAAGTCCGCAGGAAGCGGACAACTGTCGCAGAAAATATGACAGTTGGACGTAAAGGCTGCACTGAGACAAACCGAGACAAACCGAGCCGCACCGACCCCGAAGGGCCCCATGGAATCCGCCGCCACCGACACCCGGACCACCCTCACCACCCTCCCCCCGCTCCACCGGCTCCCCGTCTCCCCCGCCCGACCACCCCACCCGACCACCCTCCCCGACGGCACCCCCGCCTGGCTGGTCACCCGTTACCACGACGTCCGGCAGGTCCTCGGCGACCCCCGGATCACCCGGGCCGACCTCCACGACGTCGGGACCGCCGGCACCACCGCCGACGTGGCCGCCAACCCGGCGTCCCTGTTCAACCAGGACGGCCCCGCCCACCGCCGCCTGCGCGGCACCGTCCAACGGGCCTTCACCCCGCGCGCCATCGCCGGCTGGCAGCCCTGGGTCGCGGCCGCCGTCCAACAGTCCGTGGACGCGCTGGTCGCCGCCGGGCCGCCCGCCGACCTGGTCACCGCGTTCGCCCGGCCGGTGCCCTTCGCCGTCACCACCCGGCTGATGGGGCTCGACGGCAACGGACCGGACAGCCTGGACGAGGACCGGCTGCACCGCTGGACCCTCGCACTGCTCGCCCAGGGCGAGGACGCGGCAGCGGGGGAGGCAGCCGCAGGCGGCACGGCCGAAGGGGCAGCCGCAGACGGCACTGCGGCGGAGCACTCCCGAGAGCAGGCAGCGGAGCACGCCGAAGCCCTCGCCGAATACGGCGCGTTCACCGCGGAGTTGATCGAGCGCCGCCGCCGCGAGCCCGGCGGCGACCTGGTCAGCCGGCTCGTCCAGGCCGCCGACCAGGACGGCGGCATCCCCGAGGAGTCACTCGTCTACCTCGTCGCCGGACTCACCGCCAGCGGCAACGAGAGCGTCGCCGGCGCCCTCGGCAACGCCCTCGTCTACCTCCTCGGCGAACGCGCCGACCACTGGCCCCGCCTCGCCGACCCGGACACCGCCGAACGCACCGCCGAACGCCTGCTCCACTTCATCCCGCTCGGCGACGACGAGGCCACCATCCGCCGCGCCACCGCACCGATCGAACTCGGCGGCGCCACCATCCCGGCCGGCGCCGTCCTGGCCATCAGCCTCGGCAGCGCCAACCGCGACCCCGCCGTCTACCCCGACGGCCTCGACGCCGACCTCGACCTGCCGCTCGCCGCCCCCACCCTCGCCTTCAGCGCCGGGCCCCACTACTGCATCGGCGCCTGGCGCGTCCGGCTCGAAATGCGCGAATCCCTCCACCGCCTCGCCACCGCCCTCCCCGGCCTGCGGCTCGCCAGCCCGGTCGCGGACATCGCCTGGCAACTCGGCGGAACCACCCGCAGCCCGGCCCGGATCCCCGTCACCTGGTGACAGCCGGGCTCCGAGCCCAAGGGCCACGCGACACCGGGCCGTGCCACCTCAGGGCGCGTCACCCCAGGCCGCGCCACCCCAGGCCGTGCCGCCGTCCGCAGCCGACGGCGGCACGGCCCTGCGGGTCACCCGAACAGCCCCTCCCCCAGCACCGCGCCCTCCCGGGCCCCCGGCAGCACGTACACCACCGCCGACGCCGTGTGCGCCAGGAACGGGTTCAGCGCGTCCCGCGCCGCCAACCGGTTCTGCACCCGGGTGAACTGGGCCGGATCCCGCATGAAGGCGCAGAACAGCAGCCCCTTGTCCGCCGGCCCGTCGTCGTAGCTGTAGCCACGCCGCAGCATCCGGGCGCCGCCGTCGAGCCGGGGGCTGGAGAGCCGGACGTGCGCGGTGGCCGGGATGACGTACGAGCCGTCCGGGTTCTTCGCATAGATGTCGGGCTCGTCGTGCTCCGCCGTGCCGGTGAGCGGCGCGCCGTCGCCGGACCGGCGCCCCATCGCCTGGTCCTGCCGGTCGCCGGGGAGGGCCGCGAAGGCGGCGGTGTCCATCCGGATCCGCCGGTAGACCAGCACCGTCCCGTGCTGGTGCGGCCCCGACGGGCCCCAGACCCACTGCCGGGCGGCCTCCTCGTCCGGGTTCGCCGTACCGTCCTTGAAGCCGAACAGGTTCCTCGGCGTGGTGCCCGCCGCCGTTCGGGGCAGGAAGCCGGACTGCGTCCACCGCACCGCCGCCCCCGCCGCCCCGGCGGCCGCGCCGACCTGTTCGGCGACGACGGTCAGCGGCCACCGGTCCGCCGCGCACAGCTGCACCAGCAGGTCGCCGCCGCCGCGCGCCGGGTCGAGGCGGTCGCCGGGGAAGGCGGGCAGCTCGGCCAGGACCGGCGGCGGAACGTTCAGCCCCAGCCGGGCCGCCGCCCTCGGACCGACCCCCACCAGACCGCTGAGCCGGGCCGGCTCGCCGCCCCGCAGGCGCGGGTCCGTCGACGTCCCGTCGGCCGCGGCGGCGAGCACCCGCGTCAGCTCCCCCAGCAGGCCCCGCAGGGCGGCCCGGCCGTCCGACGTCGCGGCGGGCGCCAGGTCGAAGGCGAGCAGGTGGGTGGCCGGCTGCTGCGGGGCCGTCACCCCGGCCTGCCGGTCGCCGTGGAAGGGGACGGGCGGCTCGGGCGGCGGCGCCGCGGCCCGTACACCGTCTCCCCCGCGGGCCAGCGCCGTGACCCCGGCGCCGATCCCGGCACCGACCCCGGCGGCCAGTACCGCCCCGCCCGCGAGCAGGGCCCGTCGGTCCACCCCGCTCCCGACGGTTCGCGGCCGGTTCGGCACCTTTCCGGTTTCGGCATGCATGGGCGACATTGGAGACGATAGAACACGCCTTATGCAACTTTTGACCACACGTCAGTCCCGGATCCGCACAACGGCCTCGACGCCGGCACCTCCCGCACCGCCCGCACCGCCGGCACCGCCCGCACCGGGGGCCGGGTTCCCGGCGATACTCCCCCCTCTGCTCACCGCCCTGCTCACCGCCGCCGTCCTCGTCCTCGCCGGCTGCTCCTCGACGGGCCCGGCCTCCTCCGACGCGAAGCACCCGGGGGGCACGGTCGTCCGGGTGCCGCAGAACTTCCCGACCATCCAGCAGGCCGTGGACGTCGCCCGCGAAGGCGACACCGTCCTGGTCGACCCGGGCACCTACCGCGAGAGCGTCCGGATCGCCAAGCCCCGGATCGTGCTGCGCGGCACCGACCGCAACACGGTGGTCCTCGACGGCGGCGTACGCCTCGTCAACGGCGTCATCGTCACCGGCCCGGGTTCGGTCGTCGAGAACCTCACCGTCCACGGCTACCTCGCCAACGGCGTCCTGTTCACCGGCGTCACCGACGAGAAGCTGCAGCAACACGGCGCCGGCGGCTCCGCCTACGACCCGCTGGACACCACCCGCTTCCCCGTCGTCCAGGGCTTCCGCGCGACCAGCGTCACCGCCTACAACAACGGCCTGTACGGGATCTACGCCTTCGACGCGCGCGGCGGCGTCATCGAGGACTCGTACGCCTCCGGCCAGGCCGACTCCGGCATCTACGTCGGCCAGTGCAAGCCCTGCGACACCCTGGTGCGCGGCAACACCGTCGAACGCAACGCCGTCGGCATCGAACTCACCAACGCCTCCGACGGGCTGACCGTCGTCGGCAACCGCGTCACCGCCAACCGGGTCGGCGTCACCGTCAACTCCAACGACCTCGAAGCCCTCGCCCCGCAGCACGGCGCGGTCATCGCGGGCAACGTCGTCACCGACAACAACGCCGCCGACACCCCCGAACAAGCCGACGGCGGCTACGGCATCGGCATCGGCATCGGTGGCGGCACGGCGAACACGGTGCAGCGCAACCTCGTCCAGGGCAACCGGGCGGTCGGCATCGTCATCACCGACCCGCCCGGCCACCCCGCCGGCGGCAACCGGGTCGAAGGCAACCGCGCCACCGGCAACGGCACCGACCTCGCCATGGCCTCCGCCGACCCGGGCAACTGCTTCACCGGCAACCAGCCCGCCGTCCAGAGCCCCGAGAACCTGGAGACCGTCGCGAGTTGCACCGCCCAGGGCCGCGGCCCCGTACCCGCGGGCCGGACGAGCCCGGTCCAGGCGCCGCCCGGCATCCCGTTCAGCCAGGTGAAGGCCCCGCCCGCCCAGCCGTCCCTGCCCGACCCGACCGCCCCGGGCCGCCCGGCGACCGGCCTCCCGGGGCCCGTCGACCCCGACGCCTACCCGCTCCCGGCCACCGCCGACGCCGTCCCGACGCACTGACCGCACGAGTCCGCACCCGACCGGAGGCCGCCATGCCGCCCGCCGCGCGTCCACTCACCGCGCGTCCGCCCGCCCCGTCGCCCGTCCGCCCGCCGGGCGGCCCGGGGCGGCGGTGGACCCGCGAGGGGGGCAGAGGCGCAGTCAGGACAGTCTCGGACAGCTCCGGACGAGCCCGACTTCCGTGCGGACACGGGCAGTTCCGGACAGCCGGGGCAGTTCGGAATCCGCCCGAACAAGCCTCCGCGGACATGACATACTGCGTCGGTGACCGCAGCAGACCTGGCCGAGAAGCCATCCAAAAGCCGTCCCCAACTCGGCCGGAAATTCACCCTGTTGTGGTCGGCCTCGGCGATCTCCTCGGTCGGCGACGGCATGCGGGACTCGGCCCTGCCGCTGCTGGCCGTGGCCGTCTCGGACTCCCCGAGCGCGGTCTCCGTGGTCTCCGTCGCCGCGTCGCTGCCCTTCCTCCTGATGTCGCTGTACGGCGGGGTGCTCGCCGACCGGGCCGACCGGCGGCGGCTGATGTGGACGATCGACGCCCTGCGCGCCGCCGTCGTCCTCGGCTTCGCCTCCTGGGTCTTCCTCGCCGACCCGCCGCTGGTCGCGCTCGCCGCCCTCGCCTTCCTGCTCGGCTGCGGCGAGACGGTCTTCTCCAACGCCGCCACCTCGGCCGTTCCGGAACTGGTGCGCCCCGACCAGCTCGACGCCGCCAACGGCCGGATGCAGGCCAACATGCTCGTCGGCGGCAACCTGATCGGCCCGCTGCTCGGCTCGGCCCTGTTCGCCGTGGCCGCCGGGTACCCGTTCACGGTGGACGGCATCTCCTTCGCGCTCGCCGCCGCCCTGGTCGCCGCCACCGGCCGCTCCACCGCCGCCCGCGTCCAGGCCGGCCGCCCGGTGCTCACCGAGATCCGCGAGGGCGTCGACTGGCTGTTCCGCCACCGCGAGGTACGGACGCTGGCCGTCCTCTCCACCCTGGGCGCCCTGACCTGCTTCATGGGCACCACGATGATGGTCCTGATGGTCACCAAGGTGGTGCACGCCCCCGCCGCCTCCTACGGCATCGTCCTCGCGGCGGGCGCGATCGGCGGCACCGCCGCGAGCACCCTGGCGGGCCGGCTCAGCCGCCTGCTCAGTCGCGGCACCCGGATCGCGGGCGCCTTCCTGCTGATGGGCGTCTCGCTGATCCTGATGGGGATGAGCACCTCGGTGCTCGAAGTCGCGGCGTTGTACGGCGTGATCGGCTTCGGCATCGTGACCTGGAACATCCAGGCGATCTCGCTGCGCCAGCAGGCCGTGCCCAAGGAGCTGCTCGGCCGGGTCAACAGCTGCTACATGCTGCTGAGTCGCCTCGGCATCATGGCCGGCGCGTCCCTCAGCGGCTGGATCGCCTCCGTGACCAGCATCCGCACGCCCCTGCTCCTCGGCGGCGGCCTGCTCCTGGTCCTGCTGGTCGCCGTGCTGTTCCTGCTGCCGCGGATGACCGCCATGGAGTCGAACCAGGCCCAGGAGCCGAAGGCGCAGGCTGCCTCCCCCGAGGGCGAGTAGCCCCCGGCGCAGCCGGTTCGGGTCGCCTCAGCCTCCGCCCGCGGCGCGGGCCGTGGTCCACGCCGCCTCTCGCAGCAGTGCCGGGCGGCAGAGCGACCCGGCGAAGAGGCGGCCCCACGCACGGCGCGTGGGGCCGCCTCTTCGCGTCCGCCGCCAGACCTCACCCCCCTTGGCCTGTCGCCCCTTGCCCTGCCACTCCTTGGCCTGCCATCCGCCCCCGGCGCAGTGGCGTGGTCGGCGGTGGCCACGAATTAGTTATAGGGGATACAATCATTGCTATGCCTACAACCAATGCACGTCCGGAGTCCGCCAGGCGGGTCCTGCTGATCGGCGCGTCCCGGGGCCTGGGCCTGGCCCTCGCCCAGGAGTGGGTGCGGGGCGGGTGGCAGGTCACCGCCACCGTGCGCGGCACGGACCGCACCCCGCTGCACGAGCTGGCCGACGCCAGCGACGGGCGGATCGAGATCGAGACCGTCGACATCACCGAGCCCGCACAGATCGCGGCGCTCCACGGCCGCCTCGCCGACCGGACGTTCGACCTGCTGTTCGTGAACGCCGGCGTCACCAACCAGCCCGAGGGCACGGTGGCGGAGACCTCGACCGACGAGTTCACCCGGGTGATGGTCACCAACGCGCTCGGCCCGTTGCGCGTCGTGGAGGCCTTCCACCACCGCATCGACCCGGCGGGCACCATCGCGGTGATGTCCTCCGGCCAGGGCAGCGTGACGAACAACGTCAACGGCGGCCACGAGGTGTACCGCGGGAGCAAGGCCGCGCTCAACACCTTCATGCGCAGCTACGCGGCGCGGCACAGCGGCGAGGAGCGGGCCCTCGTCCTGATGGCCCCCGGCTGGGTGCGCACCGACCTCGGTGGCCCGGACGCCCGGCTCGGCATCGACGACAGCATCCCCAACGTGGTGAGGACCCTCGACGCCCTGCGGGGCGAGCCCGGGCTGCACTACGTCGACTACCTCGGCCGGACCGTACCGTGGTAGCCGTCCCGACCGACCCGGTCGTCCGGGCCTGGGCCCTGATGCGGGGGTTCGTCGAGTCCCACAACCGGCACGGCGAACTCGCCGAGGCGCTCGGGTTCCGCCTCGGCGGCGGCCGCGGCAAGCTCCTCTTCCAGCTCCGGGAACGGCCGATGACCCTCAGCGAACTCGCTCAGGCCAACGGCATCGACGCTCCCTACGTGACGCTCATCGTCGACAAACTGGAAACCCAGGGCCTCGTCCAACGCCGACCGCACCCCGACGACCGGCGCCGCAAACTGGTGACGCTCACGGCCGCCGGCCACGACGCCATCACGACCGTCGACGCCATCCTTCTGCGGCCGCCGCCGGCCATCGGCACCCTCCCGGCCGACGACCTCAGGCAGCTCACCGAACTCCTCACCCGCATCCTCGACGCGGACGGGGTCGAGGACCAGTGACCCGCCGGCCCGCACCGGGGGGTGACCACCAAGACCGGAAGGGACGAAGAACAAGGTCACGCCCCGCACCGTAACCCGCGGCACCGTCGCCTCCTGCCTCCTCGGGATCGGCGGCCGCGACCCGTCCGTGTCCGACATCGACCACGAGCGCGGCAGAAACGACCGGACGCGTCGCTCGCTGACGGAGTCGCCGACACCTGACGTCACGTCACATCCGCTCGGCCGAAAGCCCCTTCTGCCGCTCCAGCCTGTCCGGATCACGTCATGCCGGTTCCGGAAGCCCGGATCCCTTGAACGCCGTGGTCATGCCGAATGACGATGGTCATCGCAGGAGTGACCCTCCGACCGGGCCCGTGCCCGGGGTTCGGTGCCCCCTGCCCTCCCCCCGTGGCCTCCATTGCGTCGTCTGACACCCCACAGAACGGCTGGCTTTCGCATGGCGCTCAATGAACGGCACTACCAGTTCTTCTCCGTCCCGGCGCTCGACGAGTCCGTCCTCCGGGAGTTCCCCGCCCTCCCCCTCGACCGGTACTGCGACGGCAAGTTCCGCCACCGCCGGTTCTCGCAGTTCCGGATCGCCCACTCCGCCCACGACGGCTGGCAGTTGGAGCTGCTGCCGCACCGTCCGTTCTGCCAGGCGACGCAGTTCAACGGCGTGACGGGTGGACAGCTGCGGGACTTCGAGCCGCTGCGGATCGACCCCGGGGCGCTGGTGCGGGCGGGCGCGGACGAGGTCCCGCTGGACACCTCCACCGACTGGCAGGTGGACGTGCACCAGTGGCGGATCGTCTCGGACGACAACACCCGGGGAGTCTCGGTGCCGGAAGGGCCGCACCAGGACGGGCACACCTTCAGCGTGATCGCCGTCATCGACCGGTCCAACATCACCGGCGGCGAAACCCAGTTGATGCCGATGGACAGCGACGTGCCGTTCGCCCGGACGGTGCTCCAGCCCGGGCAGGCCGTCGTCCTGGACGACCGGAAGATGCGGCACTACGCGACCGACATCGCCGCGCCGCACGGTCAGGAGGGACACCGCGACCTCTTCCTGCTCGCCTACAACGCCTGGCCGGACCGGCGTTACGGGGAGGCGTACGAGAAGGCCGTACTCGCCGGCACCTGGTAGCCGACCCCAGGAGCCCCCCGAGAGGACGCACGCCATGGCCCACCTTCCGGCCGCCGACGCCGGCCACCCGTCCCCGCATCCGCGCCCGTCCCAATCCCCGTCCCCGCCGCCGTCCCCGTCCCCGTCCCCGCACCTGCCGGAGCACGACCCGGACGATCCCGTCGAGAACGCCGTCATCGCCCGGCTGGCCGGCAACTGGGCCCGGCGGGCCTCGGTGAAGCGGCCCGAACCGGACCTGGACGACCTGTTCGAGCCCGACCGCCCCGACTACCCCGAGCACCTTCTCCCGTTCCGGGACCACCCCTGCTACCTCGCCCTCGACGAGGCGCAGCGGTCCCGGCTGCTCGCCTGGGCCTGGGTGGCGTTCAACAAGAACGTGATGGACAACGAGCAGCGGGTGGTGAACCCGGGCTTCGAGCTGATCGCCCGGGACGCCTTCGGCACCGGACTGTCCGAAACCTCCGTCCTGGCCGCGACCCAGGCCATGGTGGACGAGCAGTACCACACCCTGATGCACCTCAACGCCAGTGCGGTGACCCGCCGTCGGCGCGGCTGGCACCTGCCGGAACGCGAGCTGCCGGTGGCGAGGAAGGCGCGCCGCCACGCCGAGCGGCTGGCCGAGGCGGGGCACCCGTGGCAGCGCGACCTGACCACGCTGGCCTTCACCACGGTGTCCGAGCTGTCCATCAACGCCTACCTCAACCTGATCGCCGAGGACCCGGACGTGCAGCCGGTGAACCGGGCCACCGCGACCCTGCACAACCGCGACGAGTACTGCCACTCCTCGATCTCCAAGGAGGTCGCCAAGGAGGTCTGCTCCGGCCTGGACGCCGAGCGCCGGGCGTACTTCCTGGACGCCGTGAGCGACGGCATGCGGGCGTTCGGCGCCAACGACTTCACCACCTGGCGCCGGGTGGTCCGGGTGGTGGGCGTGGCGGGCGGCGAGCGGATGATGCGCGAGGTCGAGCAGGACCAGGGGCGCACCATGCTCGTCCAGGACTACAGCGCGCTGTACAGCCTCTGCGCCGAACTGGGGGCGCTGGACGAGGTCGACTTCGACTGGGGCGGGGTGACGCTGCGATGACCGCGAACCCCGGACGGGCCACCGGCGCCCGACCGACCACGGGCACCGGACAAGCGCCGATCCCCGACCGCGCTGCCGCCACTCCCGGCGCTCGCCGCGCCGTGAGCGCCCGACGCAGCGCCGTACCCGTCCTGGACGGGGTCTGGCTGCGGCCGGGCAACCCCGGGTACGAGGCGGCGCGCCGGGTCTGGAACGGCATGCACGACCGCCGTCCGGCGCACATCGTCCGCTGCCGCACGGTGGCGGACGTCCGCCGGGCGCTGCGCTTCGCCGCCGAGGCGGGGCACGAGGTGACGGTGCGCGGCGGCGGGCACAACGTGGCGGGGACGGCGGTGGCCGACGACACCGTCATGGTCGACCTCTCGCTGATGCGCGGCGTCGACGTCGACCCGGCCGCCCGGACCGCGCGGGCGCAGGGCGGCTGCCTGCTCGGCGACCTGGACGCGGCGACCGCGCCGCACCGGCTGGTCTGCCCGACCGGGATCATCTCCCGCACCGGCCTGGCGGGGCTCGCCCTCGGCGGCGGGTACGGCTGGCTGAGCCGCCGGTGGGGCCTGACCTGCGACCACGTGCTCGCCGCACAGGTGGTCCTGGCGGACGGCGCGGTGGTGGAGGCGACCGAGCGGGACCACCACGAGCTGCTGTGGGCGCTGCGCGGCGGCGGCGGCAACTTCGGCATCGTCACCCGGTTCACGCTGCGGCTGCGACCGGCCGTGCCGGTGCACCGCCGTACCGGGGTGTACGAACTCGCCGACGCGGAGGAAGTGTTGGCGCACTACCGGGCGTTCGCGGGTGAGCTGTCGGCCGATCTGCACGTGGCCGGCGCGCTCAAGGTCGCGGGCCAGTACGCGGGTTACGAGACCTGGCTGCCCGAGCGGCTGCGCGGACGGCCCGCGCTCTACCTGACGGCGGTGTGGTTCGGCGCTCCCGAGCAGGGCTCGGCCGCCTCCGAGCCGCTGTTCGCCGCGGTGCCGCCGGCCGCCACGGCCAGCGGCGAGGTCGCGTACCGGCAGTTGCAGAGCGGCGGCGACCACGAGCGGCCGAACGGCAACCGCTACTACACCAAGACCCGCTACCTGACCGGCATTCCGGCACCCGCCACCGCGGAGATGGTCGACTCCCTCGCCGTGATGCCCTCGCCGCTGTCCTCGATCAACTTCGAGTACCTGCGCGGCGCGATCGCCGACGTCCCCGACGAGGACAGCGCCTTCCCCAACCGGGACGCGCCGTTCATCCACACCGTCTCCGCGCAGTGGGGAGAGTCGGCGGCGGACGCGGACGCGGAGAACATCGCGTGGACCCGGCGCTCCGTCGAACGGCTCGACCCGTGGAGCCACGCCGGCGGCTACGTCAACTACCTGGTGGACGAGCGCGCCGACAAGGTGCGGGAGGTCTACGGGGACGCGCGCTACCGGCGGCTGGCCGCCGTCAAGGAGGCGTACGACCCGGACAACGTCCTGCACCACAACCAGAACATCCGCCCCGACCAGGGCTTCCAGCCCGACCACGACGTCCGCCCCGACCACGACGTCCACCACAACCCGGACATCCCCGTGACGGTGATTCGGCCGGCCACCCCGGAGTGAGGAGCCTCGGATGCGCATCGCGGTAGTGGACGGCTTCTCGACCTCCCGGCTCCTGGTCCGACAACTCGCCGAGCACGCGGTGGAATGCGTCCACCTGCGCACCCAGCCGGCCTTCCGCGACTCCTACACCCGCGGCTTCGACCCGGGCGCCTACGCCGTCGACCTCGGCCACCTGCCGGAGGACGACGCGGTCGCGGCCCTGCGCCGGCTGGGAGTGGACCAGGTGATCGCGGGCGGCGAGTCGGGGGTGGTCCTCGCGGACACCCTCGGCCACCGCCTCGGCCTGCCCGGCAACGACGTCCGCACCGCACCCGCCCGGCGGGACAAGGCGCGGATGGCGGACCTGCTGCGCGCGGCCGGGCTGGCCGCCCCGTCCGGCACGCTCGCCTCCTCCGCCGACGAGGCGGGCGCCTGGTTCACCGCCAACGGCGGCACGGCCGTCGTGGTCAAACCGCTCGCCAGCGCCGCGACCGACGGCGTGCGGATCTGCGGCACCGCCGCGCAGGTCCGCGAGGCCGCCGAGGACGTCCTCGGCCGGCCGAACTTCATCGGCGCCGCCAACCGGGCGGTGCTCGTCCAGGACTACCTGGAGGGCGACGAGTACATCGTCAACACCGTCTCCCGGGACGGCGTGCACAAGGTCGCCGAAATCCTCAAGTGCGCCAAGAACAAGGGCCCGTACGGCTCTCCGGTGTACGACTACCACGAGCCCGTCCAGCGCTGCGACCCGCAGGCGGAGGAGGTGGTGTCGTACACCAGGGAGGCCGTCACCGCGCTCGGCATCGCCCACGGCGCGGCGCACAGCGAGGTGATGCTCACCCCGTCGGGGCCGGTGCTCATCGAGACCGGCGCGCGACTGATGGGCTCCATCCACCCCTGGGTGCACGAGAAGTACCTCGGCACCTCGCACGTCCACCTGTACGCCCTCGCCCTGACCGACCCGGAGGCGTTCAAGGCCTTCCCCGACGAGGACCTGCGCTGGTCGCAGGAGCTGCGCCAGGTCTACCTGTCCAACCACCGGGCCGGGATCGCCGGTTCGGACGCCTGGCAGGAGCACTACCGCTCGCTGGAGTCCTTCGTGGAACTCAGCGCGCCGCTCGCGCCCGGGCAGGCGGTGCCGCAGACCGTCGACCTGGCCACCGTCCCGGGATACGTCTACCTCGCCGCACCGTCGACGGCGGCGGTCGACCGCGACCGGGCCCGGATCCGGGCGTACGAGGACCAGGGCGTCTACGTCCGCCGGTGACCCGCCGCTCCCCCGCAGGCGCACACCCGCACTCGCACCCGCACCACAGCCACACCTGGGAGAGACGTCCCAGAAGCACGCCTCGAAAGCACCTCTCGGAAGGAAGACCGCCCATGCCCCGGCTGCTGATCGGCAACTGCTTCACCGACGAACTCGCCGGCGACCCGGTGCTGCTGCCGCAGGCGCACCTGAAGACGGCCGCCGCCTCCGCCCAGCTGCTCGTCTGGTTCGCCCGGCCGGACGACATCGTCGTCCTGCCGCAGGAGCCGGAGGAGGAGCTGGTCGACTACATCACCGCCCTGACCGGCACCCCGCGCTCCTCCTTCCAGGTGCTGGTGCCGCCGGCCGGCGCGGCCGGCACCGACCTGCTCACCGCCGACCGGCTGGCGAACCAGGAGTTCCGCGACGACCTCGCCAAAGCGATCGCCGACCGCCCGGTCGAGGACGTGATCCCGTTGACGCCGGAGGCCTCGGTGGTCGAGCTGGGCCGCGCGCTCGGCTTCCTGGACGCCGTGCCGGGCCACGCGTTCGTCGGCCAGGGCGGCGGGATGCTGCTCAACAGCAAGGCGGTCTTCCGGGCCGTGGCGGCCGGTTCGGGGGTGCCGCTGCCGGAGGGCGGGGTGTGCACCAACAAGGTCGACGCCGAGGAGGTCATCGCCGGGCTCTTCGCCAAGGGCTACCCGGCGATGGTCAAGCGCGACTACTCCTGCGGCGGCCTCGGCAACGAGATCGTCAGTCCGGTCGACGGCTACCGCCCGGTCGGCGCCGAGCGGGTGCTGGTGCTCCCCGACCGCGCCGCGATCCGGGCCTACCTGGACGAGCGGTGGGAGTGGGCCACCAACGGCAGCCGCTTCCCGGCGGTCGTCGAGCGCTACGTCCCCGACAGCCGCGGCATCTTCGTGGAGTTCGTCATCACCGACGACGGCCCGGTGTTCTCCGAGCACGGCGAGATGCTGTCCGCGCCGGTCGCCAACGCCCAGGTGATCCCCTCCCCCGGGCTGCCGCCCCGCGCGCTGCCCGAACTGGTGGCCGCCGGCGGCCGGTTGTGCGAGGCGCTGCGGATGATGGGCTTCCGGGGCCAGTTCTGCGCCGACGCCATCGTGACCGGCACCGGCGAGGTGATGTTCACCGAGTACAACGGGCGGATCACCGGCTCCACCCACATCTACACCGTCATCGGCCGCCAGCTGGTCGGGCCGGACTACGCCGACAGCCGGGTGCTCGTCGAGTACTGCAGGTGGCCGGTGCCGTCGTTCCAGGCCGCTGCCGACAAGCTCGCCGAATCCGGCCTGGCCTACGACCGGGACGCGCGCACGGGCGTCGTCCTGGTGAAGGCGTTCAGCCACGCGGACAGCACGGTGCGGTTCTGCGTGATCGCCGAGGACTTCGAGGCCGCCGAGCTCGTCCGCGAGCGGGTCGAGTCCCTGTTCCTGCCCTCCCCGGCGTAACGCCGACCCGACGGAAGGTCAACCATGGTCCAGCTGAACAGCTACGACGAGTGGTCGAGGCTGCGCGAGGTGGTCGTCGGCTCCGCCGAGAACTACACCTCGCACGAGCGTGAGCTCTCCTTCGACCTCTTCCACCACGACAACCTGGTCCGCTCCGAGTGGTACTACCCCCGGCTGACCGCCCCGGGCGCCACCGACGGCCGGAGCGCCACCGACGGACGAAGCGCCGACGGGACGGACGGCGCGGGCCCGGGCACCCGCACCGGCCAGTCGCCGATCAAGCAGCGCTACGTCGACGAGCTCACCGAGGACATCGAGGGGATCGTCGCCACCCTGCGGTCGCTCGGCGTGAAGGTGCTGCGCCCGCTGCCGCTGGACAAGGCCACCGTCGAGGTGCGCACCCCCGCCTGGTCGGCCGCCGTCGTGCCGCCGCTCAACCTGCGCGACAACACGCTGGTCCTCGGCGACGAGATCGTCGAGACGCCGCCGATGATCCGCTCGCGCTACTTCGAGACCCAGCTGCTCACCCCGGTCTTCGCCGAGTACTTCGCCGCCGGCGCCCGCTGGACGGTCATGCCCCGCCCGCTGATGACGGACGCCTCCTTCGACCCGTCCTACGCCCACGGCTCGGTCGGCGGCCCGACCGAGCCGGTCCGCGACGCGCAGCCCTCCCCGTACGACGTCGGCTTCGAGATGATGTTCGACGGCGCGCAGTGCCTGCGGCTCGGCCGCGACGTCGTCGTCAACATCTCCACCGCCAACCACGCCCTGGCCGTCGACTGGCTGGAACGCCACTTCGAGGGCCGGTTCCGCTTCCACCGGGTCCACCGGCTCAGCGACAGCCACATCGACAGCATGGTGCTCGCGCTGCGCCCCGGCACGCTGCTGGTGCGCTCCGAGCAGGTCGCGGAGCTGCTGCCCGAGCCGCTGCGCACCTGGGACCTGATCGTCCCGCCCGTGCCGGAGGTGAACAACTTCCCGCAGTACGAGGACGACGACCTCATCCTCACCAGCAAGTACATCGACCTCAACGTGCTCTCGGTGGACGAGGAGACCGTCCTGGTCAACGCCGCCTGCCCGGAACTGATCCGCACCCTGGAGCGGGCCCGGTTCACCGTCGTGCCGGTGGTGCACCGCCACCGGCGGCTGTTCGGCGGCGGCTTCCACTGCTTCACGCTGGACACCGTGCGCGACGGCGGCCCGGAGGACTACCTCGGATGAGCGACACCCACGACACCTACGACCACGACCGGGTGCTGGAGCGGTTCCACCTGATCGCCAACGGCCCCGCGCTGTTCAACGCCGTGGTGGCCGGCGCGGAACTCGGCGTCTTCGACCACCTGTCGCGGCGCCCCAAGTCCTCCTTCGAGGAGATCCGCGCCGCCCTCGGCCTGCCCGCGCACCAGTTGCGCGTCCTGCTGTTCGCGCTGTGCACCACCGAACTGATCCGGCGCGACGGCGGCGCCTACCTGAACACCCCGGTCGCCGAGGACTTCTTCGCGGCCGGCGGCGAGGACAACTGGCAGGACATCCTGCTCGGCTGGCAGCGGATCTACTACCCGGCCTTCGCCCACCTCACCGAGGCGCTGCGCACCGGCGAGAACACCGCGCTGGCCGCCTACCCCGGTGCCGAACCCACCCTCTACCAGCGGCTGGAGCACCGGCCCGAGCTGCAGGACGTGCTGCACCGCTCGATGACCGCGTTCACCCTGCGGTCGATGAGCGGGATCGTCGACCACCTGGACCTGGCCGGCGTCGACCACGTCCTGGACGTCGGCGGCGGCGACGGCACCACCGCCAAGGCGCTCGCCGCCGCCCACCCCGGCGTCCGGTTCACCGTCTTCGACATGCCGAGCGTCGCCGAGATCGGCACCCGCCGGATGCCCGCCCCGCTCGCCGACCGCGTCACCCTGCACCCCGGCGACATCTTCCTCGACCCGTTCCCGCGCGACGCGCAGTGCGTGCTGTTCAGCCACTGCCTGGAGGTCTTCGACGACGACCAGATCCTGGCCCTGCTGACCAAGGCCTTCGAGGCGCTGCCGCCCGGCGGCAAGGTCGCGGTGTACGGGTACCACGCGGCCGACGAGGAGCAGCGCGGCCTCTACGGCGCCCGGCTCTCGCTCTACCTCAACGTGCTGGCGACCGGGCAGGGGATGTCCTACCCGGCGGACGACTACGAACGCTGGCTCGCCGAGGCCGGGTTCGTCGACGTCGGCACCGTCGCGGACCTGCCGTACGAGCACGGGCTCGTCACGGGCATCCGGCCGTGAGCCCAGCGGAGGGCCGGTCGCAGCGGTGGGGTCGGGAGGGGCTGCCGTGCGCGTCGGCATCGTGATCCTCCCGGAGCAGCGCTGGCCCGAAGCCCGCGAACGGTGGCTGCGCGCCGAGGAGTTCGGCTTCGACCACGCGTGGACGCACGACCACCTGAGCTGGCGGTGGCTGCGCGACGAGCCCTGGTTCGGCTGCCTGCCGACCCTGGCCGCCGCCGCGGCCGTCACCTCGCGGATCGGGCTGGGCACGCTGGTCGCCACGCCGGAGTTCCGCCATCCCGTCCCGTTCGCCAAGGAGGTCATGACGATCGACGACGTCTCCGGCGGCCGGATGGTCTGCGGCCTCGGAGCGGGCGCGGGCGGCTACGACGGGACGGTGCTGACCGGCCGGGAGCGGCCCCCGGCCGAACGCGCGGACCGCTTCGCGGAGTTCCTCCACCTCACCGACCTGCTGCTGCGGCAGCCGGTCACCGACCACACCGGCCGCCACTACGGCGCGCACGGCGCCCGGATGCACCCCGGGTGCGTCCAGCGGCCCCGCGTCCCACTCGCGGTGGCCGCCGGCGGCCACCGGGCGATGCGGCTGGCCGCCGAGTACGCCGACATCTGGATCACCAACGGCACTCCGGGCCGGTTCGACGCGCTCCCGTACCGCGAGGCGCTGCCGCTGCTCGCCCGGCAGCAGGCCGCGCTGGACCGGGCCTGCGCCGAGGCGGGGCGCGACCCGGGGACGCTGCGCCGACTGCTGCACACCGGTGCGACGGTCGGCGGGGTCCTCGACTCCCCGGCGGCCTTCGAGGACGCGGCGGGCCACCTCGCCGACCTGGGCTTCACCGACCTGGTGGTCAACTGGCCCCGGGCGCACCACCCGTACGCCGGGGACACCGCCGTACTGGAGAAGATCGCCGCCGTCCTGCCGGGCAACTCCGCGAGGTGACAGCCGTGTTGACGACCGACGACCTGCACGCCAGCGTGTCCGACCCGCTCCTGGACACGATGAACTTCCTCAACGAGATCACCACGCGCTACCCGGACGCGATCTCCTTCGCGCCGGGGCGCCCGTACGACGGCTTCTTCGACGTCGAGCAGGTCTTCACCCACCTGCGCCGCTACCTGCGCCACCTGGAGGAGACCGGTTCCTCCCCCGGGCAGGTCCGCGACGCGCTGTTCCAGTACGGCCCGACCGCCGGGCGGATCCGGGGCCTGGTCGCCGACTCGCTGCGCAAGGACGAGGGGATCGACGTCCCGCCGGAGGCCGTGGTGGTCACCGTCGGCTGCCAGGAGGCGATGCTGCTGGCGGTGCGCGCACTGCACGCCCGGCCGCAGGACGTGCTGCTGGTGGCCAGCCCCTGCTACGTCGGCGCCGCCGGGGCCGCGCGGGTGCTCGGCGTCGAGACCGCGCCGGTCCACGACCGCGACGGCGGCTTCGACTGCGCCGCGCTGCGGGCCGCGGTGCTCGCCGAACGGGCCCGCGGGCGCCGGCCCCGGGCCTGCTACCTGATCCCGGACCACGCCAACCCGCGCGGCACCACCATGCCGCTCAGCACCCGGCACGAACTACTCGACCTGGCAGAGGAGTTGGACCTACTCATCCTGGAGGACAGCCCCTACCGGATGGTCAGCCCCGGGCCGCGGATCCCCACCCTCAAGGCCCTCGACCGCGACCGGCGGGTGATCCACCTCGGCTCGTACGCCAAGACGCTGTTCCCCGGCGCCCGGGTCGGCTACGCCGTCGCCGACCAGCCGGTGACCGACCGGGCCGGCCGCACCGGGCTGCTGGCCGCCGAACTCACCAAGATCAAGAGCATGGTCACGGTGAACACCTCCCCACTCAGCCAAGCCGTCGTGGCCGGGATGCTGCTCGCCGCGGACGGCCACACCGCCCACCTCAACTCCAAGACCTCCGCGTACTACGGCGACACCATGCGCACCACCCTGCGCCGCCTGGAGGAACGCTTCCCGCCCGAACGCCGCGAAGCCCTCGGCGTGCGCTGGACCCGGCCCGAAGGCGGCTTCTTCCTCGCCCTGGACGTGCCGTTCGCCGCCGACAACGCGGCCCTCGCGCGCTCGGCCCAGCAGTACGGCGTGATCTGGACGCCGCTGTCCTACTTCCATCCGCACGGCGGCGGAACCCATGGCATCCGTCTGTCCACCAGCTACCTCACCGAACACGACATCACCGAAGGGACCGCCCGCCTGGCGCGCTTCATCGAGGCGGAGGCGGAGGCGGTGGCGGAGGCGTCCGGCGGGGGGAGGCCGCTCCGTTGACTCCCGCGACGCGCCGCCGCACACCCCGCACGGCCCGGCATCCACACGCCCCGCCCCACTCGGCTCGCATCCGCAATCCCCGCACGGCCCGTATCCGCAACCCCCGTACACCGCGCGGCACCTGCCGCCGGTGGGGATGGATTTTCCGATGACCCTCAGCACCGTCAGCACCGTCGATGCCGTCGGCGCCGCCGTCGACACGGCGGGCCCCGCACTCCCCACCGACCCGGCCACGCCCGTCCGTTTCCACAGCCGGCCCTCGGTGCTGGCCGGATCCCGCCGTCCGGGCCCCGGCCCCGCCCCCGCCTTCGACACCGCCCCCGGGCCGGCGCGCGCCCCGGCCGCGCCGCGCATCGCCGGCGTCGGCACGGCGGTGACCGCCGACTCGTACACCCAGCACGAACTGCTCGACATCTTCCGGATCGACGACCCGAAGATCCGCTCCGTCTTCCTGAACAGCGCCATCGAACGCCGCCACCTCACCATCCCGCCCCGGGACGAGGACGGCCGCTGCCTGCCCGAGTCCCAGGGTGAACTGCTCGCCAAACACCGCCGACTGGCCGTCGACATGGGCTCGCGGGCCCTGCTCGGCTGCCTCGCCGACGCCGGACTCGGCCTGGCCGACATCGACTACCTGTGCTGCGTGACCACCACCGGCTACCTCACCCCCGGGCTGACCGCCCTGCTGATCCGCGACCTCGGCATCGCCCCGGACTGCCACCGGGTCGACGTCGTCGGCATGGGCTGCAACGCCGGCCTCAACGCCCTCAACGCGGTCTCCGCCTGGGCCGCCGCCCACCCCGGTAAGGTCGCCGTGATGGTCTGCGCCGAGGCCTGCTCGGCCGCGTACGCCTTCGACGACACCATGCGCACCGCCGTCGTGAACAGCCTGTTCGGCGACGGCGCGGCGGCGATCGCGGTGGTCGCCGGCG
Source organism: Kitasatospora sp. NPDC023385 (assembly GCF_055664045.1). Classification (NCBI taxonomy): domain Bacteria; kingdom Bacillati; phylum Actinomycetota; class Actinomycetes; order Kitasatosporales; family Streptomycetaceae; genus Kitasatospora; species Kitasatospora sp. NPDC023385. The sequence goes on from NZ_JBVOOL010000014.1 coordinate 50,137, forward strand.
AGGACGCCGCCCCGGCGGCGAACCCGGCGGCGAATCCGGTCGGGGAGCTGGTCGGCGAGCTGGTCGAGGAGCCGGCGGGGGAGCCGGCCTCGCCCGGCCCGCGGATCCTCTCGTTCGCCAGCCACATCATCACCGACGCGCTGGGCGCCATGCGCTACGACTGGGACGATGACCAGATCCGGTTCAGCTTCTTCCTCGACCCCGAGATCCCGTACGTGGTCGGCGCCCACGCCGAGCGGGTCGTGGACGGCCTGCTCTCCGGCGCGGGCCTGCGGCGCAGCGACATCGCCCAGTGGCTGGTCCACTCCGGCGGCAAGAAGGTCATCGACGCCGTCCGGCTGAACCTCGGCCTCACCCGGCACGACGTCCGCCACACCACGGGCGTCCTGCGGGACTACGGCAACCTCTCCAGCGGCTCCTTCCTGTTCTCGTACGAGCGCCTGCTGCGCGAACGGGTCGTCCGACCCGGGGAGCACGGCGTGCTGATGACGATGGGCCCGGGCTCGACGATCGAGACGGCGCTGGTGCAGTGGTGACGAACGGGGCAGGAACGGGGACGGCCATGGCGACCGGCAGGGCGATGGGAATCGAGATGGGAACGGAGATGGACGACATGGCCGGGACGGACGTGGTGACCCTCGCGATCGACGGCACGGAGCCACTGTCGGCGGCCTCGGTGACCGCCGTCGCCCAGGCCTGCGACCGGGTCGAACGCAGCCCCGGCGCCCGGCTGGTGCTGCGCCTCGGTGGCACGCCCGGGCCGGGCTGGACGGACGGTCTGACGGTCGGCCTGGTGAGCAAGTGGGAGCGCGGCCTGCGGCTGCTGGAACGGCTGCCCGCCCTCACCGTCGCCGTGGCGGACGGCGACTGCGGCGGCACCGCCCTCGACGCCCTGCTCGCCGCCGACTACCGGATCGCCACCACCACCGCCCGACTGGTGGTGCCGGTGACCACCGGCGGCGCGAGCGGCACCTGGCCGGGCATGGCCCTGTACCGGCTCGCACGCCAGGGCGCGGGCGTCGCCACCGTGCGCCGGGCGCTGCTCTTCGGAGAACCGATCGACGCGTTCCGAGCCCGGTCGGTGCAGCTGATCGACGAGGTCTCCGACGACGTGCCCGGTGCGCTGTCGGCCGCCGCGGAGCGGCTCGGGGCACTGTCCGGGGCTTCGTTCGGGGCCACGTCCGGCGCCGAACTGGCCATCCGGCGCCAGCTGATGTTCGACGCGGGCACCACCGCCTTCGAGGAGGCGCTCGGCGTGCACCTGGCCGCCTGCGACCGGGTGCTGCGCCGCACGGCCTCCAAGGGGACGGCATGAGCTCCCGCGAAGCCGCCCGGGGCGAACCCGCCGCCGTCCGGGGCGAACTCGCGGCCGTAAGGGGCGAACTCGCCGCCGCCCGCAAGGCGCTCGCCCTCGCTGCCGAACGCTGCGAGGCGCGCCTCACCGTCCTGGCCCCGCCCGGCCGCCGCTCCCCCGCCGAACGCGCCGCCGCGGCCGAAGCGCACGACGAGGCCCGCGTCCTGCGCCACGCCTTCCTGACGACCCACGTCGACGCCGTCTACGACGAGCTGACCACCGGCCGTACGGAACACCTGCGGATCGCCGAACTCGCCGCCGCCGCGGCCCTCGCCTTCCCCGGCCTGGTGCCCGGCGCCGACGAGCTGGCGGCCGAACACGCCCGGCCGCAGGCCCAGAAGGAGGGCCGGGAGATCGACCAGGGCCTGTTCTTCCGCCACGTCCTGTCATCGCCCACGGCCGGCCCGCACCTGCTCGACGCCATGCTGCGCCCGACCGGCCGCGCCCTGGCCCTGCTGCCGGAGTTCACCGCCGACGGCCGCGCCGACCTCGGCTCCGTCCGGATCGAGCGCACCGACGGCGCGGCCCGGCTCACCATGGTCCGGGAGGACTGCCTCAACGCCGAGGACCCCCGGCAGGTCGAGGACCTGGAGACCGCCGTCGACCTCGCCCTGCTCGACCCCGGCACCGAGGTCGGCCTGCTGCGCGGCGGCGTCATGAGCCATCCGCGCTACGCGGGCCGGCGGGTGTTCAGCGCGGGCATCAACCTCAAGAGCCTGCACGGCGGCGGCATCCCGCTGGTCGACTTCCTGCTGCGACGCGAACTGGGCTACATCCACAAGCTGATCCGCGGCGTGCTCCCCGACGACTCCGGCGGCACCGGCGGCGACCCCGCCGGCGGCTCCGGCAACGGCTCCGGCAACGGCTTCGGCAACGGCTTCGGCGGCGGGCCGCGCTGGGACCGGCGAACGGTGGAGAAGCCGTGGGTCGCCGCCGTGGACACCTTCGCGATCGGCGGCGGGGCGCAGCTGCTCCTGGTGTTCGACCACGTGATCGCCGCCGCCGACGCGTTCTTCAGCGTGCCCGCCGCGCAGGAGGGCATCGTGCCGGGTGCGGCCAACTTCCGCCTCGGCCGGGCGATGGGGGCCCGGCAGTCCCGCTCGCTGGTGCTCGGCGGCCGCCGCATCCGGGCCGCCGAACCGGACGCCCGACTGCTGGCCGACGAGGTGGTCGAGCCCGAGGAGGTGGACGCGGCGGTCGAGCGGGCGCTGCGGGCCCTCCGCGGCCCGGCGGTGCTCACCAACCGGCGGATGCTCAACCTGGCGGAGGAACCGGAGGACGCGTTCCGCCGGTACATGGCCGAGTTCGCCCTGCAGCAGGCGCTGCGGCTGTTCGACGCGGACGTCCTGGCGAAGGTCGGACGCTTCTCGGCCCGGCCGGGAGCGGCATGACCGAGCCGACGGCGGCCAAGCGGGCAGGCGACGAGCGCCCGCGCGTGCACTACCGCAAGGACGGGCACGTCGCCCGGGTCACGATCGACCGGCCGGAGGTCCTCAACGCGATGGACCTGCGCACCCACGCCGAGTTGGCACAGGTGTGGGACGACGTCCAGGCCGACGACCGGATCCGGGTGGCCGTGCTGACCGGCGCGGGCGACCGGGCCTTCTCCGTCGGCCAGGACCTGCGCGAGCGGGCCCGGCTGGACGCGGACGGCACGCCGCGCACCTCCTTCGGCAGCCGCGGCCTGCCCGGCTACCCCCGGCTGACCGAGCGCTTCGGCCTGGTCAAGCCGGTGATCGCCCGGGTGGACGGCTACGCGCTCGGCGGCGGTTTCGAACTCGCCCTCGCCTGCGACCTGGTGATTGCCTCCGAGCGCGCGGTCTTCGCGCTGCCGGAGGCGGGCCTGGGGCTGATGCCGGGCGCGGGCGGCGTCTTCCGGCTGGTCCGCCAGCTGCCGTTGAAGGCCGCGATGGGCCATCTGCTGACCGGCCGGCGGCTGGACGCCGCCACCGCGCTGCGGTTCGGCCTGGTCAACGAGGTCGCGCCGGCCGACGAACTCGACGACCGGACCGAGGCGTGGGTACGGGACGTGCTGCGCGGCGCGCCGCTGTCCCTCTACGCGATCAAGGAGGCGGCCCTGGCCTCCCTGGACATGCCGCTCGCGGAGGCCTTCGGTACGCGCTTCGGGTGGGAGGAGCGGCGCCGAAGCAGCCAGGACGCCGTCGAGGGCCCCCGCGCCTTCGCAGAGAAACGGGAGCCCCGCTGGACCGGGCTGCCCGCCGACAGCCCGGCCCGGCAAGCCCCGGGGCCGGAACCCCGAGGCCTGACGGCCCGCTAGTCGTCGGCGAGCGCCGGTTGCTGCGCCGCCGACGACTGCGCGGCGGTCGCTTGCCCCGTTCCGTCCGGTTCACTCCTCTTCGTGCCGGAAGGCTCCGAATCCGCCGCCGGATCCGCCGCCGACGCCGCCGACGCCGCCCCGGACGGTTCGCCCTTCCGGTCCGTCATCCGGTAGCGGGTGAACTCGGGCACCGCCTTCGCCAGCGCCAGCGCGCCGATCACACAGGCCACCCCGCCCGACACCGCCGCCACGGCCGGCCCGAAGGCCGCCGACACCAGGCCCGCCCGCACGTCGCCGAGCCGGGGGCCGCCGGCGCCCACCACCGTGAGCACCCCGGAGGTCCGGCCGCGCAGCTCGTCCGGAGTCTCGTGCTGCAGGATCGAGGACCGCTCGACCGCGCTCACCGTGTCGGCGTAGCCGGCGACCGCCAGCAGCAGCATGGCCAGCCAGAGCGATCCGGCCAGCCCGAGCGCCCCGAGCGAGACCCCCCACGCGAACACGGCCAGCAGCGCGGCCCGCCCGAGCCGGCCGACCTTCGGCATCCAGCCGCCGAACATCGAGCCCAGGAACGCCCCGCTCGCCAGCGCCGCCGAAAGGTACCCGGCCAGCTCCGGCCCGCCGTGGAAACGCTCCACCGCGAGGATCGGGAACAGCGCCGTCGGCATCGCGAAGACCGTCGAGTTGAGGTCCAGGACGTAGCACATCCACAGCACCGGCCGGGACTTGAGGTACCGGATGCCCTCGACCACCGAGGACAGGTCGGCGCGCCGCCCGCCGCCCTCCGGCAGCACCGACGGCAGCCCGGCGATGAACGTGATGGCGAGCAGGAAGCACGCCACGTCCACCGCGTACGCGGCGCCGTACCCGCCGAGCGAGACCGTCGCGCCGGCCGCCAGCGGACCGCCGACGATGCCCACGGTGAACACCAGCAGCAGCAGGGCGTTGGCGGCGGGCAGGTCCTCCGGGTCGACCAGCCGGGGCAGCAGCGCCCGCCGGGTGGGCAGGTCGATCGCGAAGAACGCCGCCTGCACGGTGACGCAGGTGTACAGGAGCCAGAGGCTGTCGACGTGCGCCAGCGCCTGGGCCGTCAACGCCACGCTGACCGCCGCCGAACCGGTGGAGGTGATCAGGATCAGCCGGCGCCGGTCCATCGAGTCGGCGATCGCCCCGCCGTAGATGCCGAAGACGACGATCGGCAGCAGGGCGGCGAGGCCGACCAGCCCGAGCGCGACGGGCGAACGGGAGACCGAGTACACCTGCCAGGGCACCGCGACCTGGGTGACCTGGCTGCCCACCATGGTCAGGCACTGGCCGACGAACAGTCTCCGGAAGCCTGGGGACCGCCGCAGCGGTGTGACGTCGGCGAGCAGTTCCTTCATGGGCCCTTCCCCTGTGGAGAGTCGTGTACGCCGCGCCGGGATCGCACGCGGGCGCCGACCAGTCTCGGCCGTACGGCGGGAGGGCACATCGGAAGATCACGTCGTGTCGGGCGGAGGCCGGCGAGACGGGGTAAGGGGCAGGTAAGGGGACGTTCGCACACTCGTCCTGGACGGTCGTCCGGGACGGACGTCCCGGACGGTCGTCCCGGACGGTCGTCCCGGACGGTCGTTCCGGACTATTGTCTTGGACTGGCGTCCCGGACGGACGTCTCAGACGTCCGACGGCAGGCCGAGCAGGCGGCGGCGGTGGGCCGCGTCCACCGCCTCGGTCCGGCTGCCCGCGCCGAGCTTGGCCATCACCCGGGTCAGATGGACGCTGACGGTCTTCTCGCTGATGAACAGCCGCTCGCCCACCTCCCGGTTGGTGAGGCCCTGGGCCACCAGGCCGAGCACCGACCGCTCCCGACCGGTGAGCGGACTGCCCGCCGCACCCGAAGCGCCCGCCGCGCCCGCCGTCGTCGGCCCGTTGGCCGCATCCGCCACCGCCGCGTCCGCCGCCGACGAGGCCCCCGCCGCCGGCCGGACGCCGATCCGCCCGGCGAGGTCCTCGACGGCCGCGAGCAGCGGCGCCGCGCCCAGCCGGCGGGCGATCCGGGCCGCCTGCTCCAGGTCGGCGCCGGCCTGCGCCCGCAGTGCGTGGCCGGCCCGGCGCCCGGCGCCCGCCGTACGGGTGCGGACCAGCACCTCCGCCCGGCGCCACAGCGCCTGCGCCCGGCGGTAGGGGTCGCCGAAGCCGCCGTCGGCGGGGGCGAAGGCGGCGGCGACCTCGGCCCACTGCGCGGCCGTGGCCTCGCCGAGCGCCGTCCGGTGTTCGGCGTCGATCCAGGCCTGCCAGCCCGGGGACGGCGTGTCCCCGGCGCGCGAGCGGGCCCGCGCCGCCAGCGCTGCCACCGCGTCGGCGTCGCCGAGCCTGCCGTGAGCGGTCGCACCGAGCGCGCACAGCGGCAGTTCCTCGGCCCGCCGGGCCGCCGAGTGCTCGCCCCGGTAGCGGTCCCGGTAGAGGTCCCGGTCGCGGTCCCGATCGCGGTCCAGGTCGAGCGTCCGGCGGACCACGTCGGCGGCCGTCTCCGGCCGGTCGCGCCACAGCGCCGCCTCGGCCCGCGCCTGGGCGGCGAGCAGGGCGAGGTGCGGGGGCACCGGTTCGGCGCCGAGGTCACTCACCCGTTCGCCCCTGGCCGCAGCCACCACCACCCCAGCAGCCAGGAGTTGACTGGCAATCAGCTCAGATCCCGGGACATGGTCCGCCCGCAGCGCCACCTCGGCCCCGGTCCAGTCCCCGGCCCGGAACAGCGCGACCGCACGGGCCGTCCGCAGCCGCAGGCCGTACTCGCTCCAGGTCGTCCCGGTCCGGTCGGCCCGCTCCTCGCCGGCCGCGAACTCGGCCACCGCCCCGGCCGGGTCACCGGCCAGCAGCCTGGACAGCCCCAGGCCGTAGTGCGCCCGCAGTTCCACCCCGAAGTGCCCTGATACGCCGCCGTGTTGCCGCATGTCGGCCAGCACCTCGGCGGCACCGGGCCGCCGCAGCCCGGCGAAGGCCAGGGTGATGCGCGCGTCGGCCTCCGCGCCCAGCGCGTCACACTCCGGCCCGTACGGGTCGGTGCCCGGCGCGAACGCCGCCTGGGAGCCCGCTGCCACCGCGTCCCGGACGGCGCTCGCGGCCTGCTCGGCGGCCTCGCCGGTCCGGCCGAGCCGGTTCAGCGCGCGGGCGAGCAGCGCGTGGCTCCACGCCCGGTCGGCGGACGGCGGTGCGGCGGCGAGCAGCCGCAGCGCGGTCTCGGCCTGGCGGGCGGCCTGTTCGGCCCGTCCGGGGAACTCCAGCAGGCGGAGGCCGTACCGCAGCCGGGTCGCCGCCGCGACCGCCGGATCGCCGTCCGCCTCGGCGAGTTCGACGGCCTTCCGCTGCAGCGCCAGGGCCCGTTCGGGTTCGCCGCTGTCGCCCGCGCCCATCGCGGCGAGGCGGGTCAGGCCGACCGCGCTCGCCCCGGCGACGGCGGCCGCGTCGGGCACGCTCGGCCACAGGTCGAGGGCGCGCTCGCTGTGCGCGAGCACCTCGCTGAACGCGCCCCGGTGCGCGGCGTCCCGGGCGGCGCGCACGCTGGCGTTGAGCGCCAGCGGGAAGTCGTGCGCGGCGAGCGCGTGGAAGGCGATCTCCGCCGCATTGCCCCGGGCCTGTTCCAGCAGGTCGGCGCAGCGGGTGTGCAGGCGGGCGCGCCGGCCGGGGAGCAGGCTGTCGTACACGGATTCGCGCAGGAGGGCGTGGCGGAAGCCGAAGCGCTGGGCGGCGACGGCCGCCGGTGGGGCGTTCCGGGGCGGCTCCGGGGCCAGCACGCCGTGGTCGAGGGCTTGTTGGAGTGCGTCGTCCAGCTCCGCGCCGCCCAGTTCGGCGAGCGCCCCCAGGGTGTCCGCGGGCGCCGGGTGGCCGATCACGGCGGCGGCCCGGAGCAGGCGCCGGGTCGGGTCCGCCAGGCGCTCGACCCGGGCGATGAGCACCTCGGACAGGCCGCCGGTCAGTGCGCCCGTCCCGGCGGCGACCAGTTCCTCGGCGAAGAACGGGTTGCCGTCGCAGCGCCGGGCGATGCGTTCGAGCTCGGCGGCGTCCCGGGTCGGTCCCGCGCCGTCGGCAGGCGCGGCCAGAGCGCGGACCAGGCCGAGGGTCTCCTCCCCGGCCAGCGGGGCGAGTTCGAGCCGGTGCACGTGCGGCAGCCGGTACAGCTCGGCCAGCACCCGGCGCAGCGGGTGGCGTCGGTCCAGGTCGTCGCTGCGGTAGGTCGCGACGGTCAGCACCGGGCCGTGGCCCAGCCGGGACAGCAGGAAGGCCAGCAGGTCGAGGCTGGACCGGTCGGCCCAGTGCAGGTCCTCCGCCACCAGCACCACCGGGGTGTCCCGCGCCAGGTCCCGGACGGCTGCCAGGACCGCCGAGAACATCCCGACCCGGCTCGGCGAACGGTCGTCCTCGGGCGTCCGCCCGGCGGCCAACAGCCTCAGTGCGCCGTCCCGTTCGGGTAGCCGACCGGCCGCAACGGCCTGCTGCACGATCTCGGCGAACGGCAGGTACGGCAGCGCGGACTGGGTGTCGACGCACCGCCCGGTCAGGACCAGCGCGCCCTCCCGCGCCGCAGCGGCCGCGAACTCCGCGACCAGCCGGGTCTTGCCGATGCCCGCCTCCCCGGACACCACGACCGCCCCGGACTCCCCGGCCCGGACGCGGGCCATCGCGGCGAGCAGGTCGCCGAGTTCCCCGTCCCGTCCGACGAGGTCGACCTCGGCCCGGCGTCGCAGCATGCCGACGAGCATGGCACGGGCGCCGGGGGTGATCAACGGACCGCGCCCCGGCTGCCGCACCCCGCCCCTCGGCTCACCGCTCCCCGACCCTCGCCTCCCCGCCCCCTTCGCCGCACCGTCCCCTGCCTCACTGGTCGAGCCACCCCTCCCGCGAGGCCAGCGCACCCGCCTGGAACCGGCTGCGGGCGCCGAGTCGGGTCATCAGCTTGCCGGCGATCCGGCCGACCGTCCGGCTGGAGATGCCCAGCTTCCGGCCCGCCTGTTCGTCCGTGTAGCCCTCCTGCAGCAGTTGCAGCACGGCCTTGGTGTCACCGCCGAGTTCGACCCGGGTGTCGCCCGCGTCCCGTTCCCGGGTCGGCGCCCCGAACGGCGCCGCCTGCTGCCAGGACTGGTCGAACAGCGAGGCCAGCGCCGCGATCGCGGCCGTCCCCGGGCCGGAGAGCAGGACCGCGGCCTTGCCCTGCACGTCGTCCGGGTCCACCGAGAGCAGCGCGTGTTCCTGGTCGAAGAGGATCATCCACGGCGGCAGCAGCGCGATCGTGCGGACCTCGCCGCCGCGTTCCTGGAGCCATCGCAGGTGCGCCCGGGTCGCGGGGTCGTTGCGGGCGGTGTTCAGGTAGATCGACCGGGACTCCACGCCGCGCGAGCGCAGGTCCTGGTGGGCCGCCCGGCTGGTCGCCAGGGCCTCCGGGGGCTGCGGACCGCCCGGCACGAAGGCCAGGACCTCGTGCCGGGCCTCGCTGGAGAGCCGCCGCACCTGGTCGCACACGGTGTCGGCCCCGGCGAACTCCTCCACGTCCATCGTCGTCAACCGCCGGTCGGCGAACTCGCTGCGGAGCACCTGGAGCGCCGCGTTCCCCTCCTCGATCCGGCTCCGGCTGCGCGCCAGTTCGACCCGCTGACGGGCCAGCAGGTCCTGCAGTCCCACCTCCGGGCTGACCGCGTAAAGCGTGTCCGGCGCCTCGTACGAGGGCCGCAGCAGGCCCAGGCCGGCGAGCTTGGCGATCTCGGCCACCGTCCGGCCCTGGTCCCAGCCCAGGCTTCCCGCGATCTTCGCGATATCCGTGGCGGGATTGCGGAGCATCGTCAGGTAAAGGGTTTCGCTTTCCGGCCCGAGGCCGAACGGTTCAAGCATCAGGAAAACCCCCGCGACCCATCCCTGATAACCCCGAAAGAACGCCGACCCCGCCGGCGGACGTCACACTCGAAACACTCGAATGCGCCCGGCACCACGGAGATCCGATGACTGGCCGGCACCTGACGCATGTGATCAGCTCCCCCGATCCGTAGGGCGATCTTCTCTATGCCTAACATCGGAGTTGAGCCCTCCGCAATACCCGAACCGTGATCGCCGGATTCCGCACCCCGCGCCCCACCCGGCACTGCGCCCGAAGCCCCACCCGTCGGCCGGTCTGTCCGAATACAGACACCTATTGCCTAAATAAGCCGATAATCATCACTTCGTCCACCCTGATTGAAGTGTCTACATCAAGCCATGTCCGGATCCCGAAGCCCCCGCCGCCTTGCCACCACCCCGCTCCACGGCTACAAACGGGAATATGTCCAGAATTGCCGTCCAGACCACCTCCGCCCCCACCCCGGTCGGCAGCTACTCCCAAGGCGCCCGCCGCGGCACCCTCCTCCAGGTCGCCGGCCAGGGCGGCACCGACCCGGAGACCGGAAAACTCGTCCCCGGCGGAGTCGCCGAACAGACCACCCGAACACTCCGGAACATCGAGGCCATTCTCGACTCCGAGGGCGCGACCTTCGCCGACGTCATCATGGTCCGCGTTTATCTCGCACACGCGGACGATTTCCCCGCCATGGACGCCGCCTACGGCGCATTCCTCGGCCGCCCCTTTCCCGCCCGCACCACCGTGATCGTCGGCCTCCTCTCCGGAATGCTCGTCGAGGTCGACGCCCTCGCCGTCCTCCCCACCCACTGACCCGCATTCCCCACCGCCTCACGCGGCCGACCGGGCCGAAGGCGCCATCAAGGGTGCCGCCAGGGCTGCTTGACGGCCTTTTGCCTCCGCAACTGCCGTGCTCAGAGGACGTGGGATGGTTCCGGCATCGCTTCCGTGACTCGCTCCGAGCACTTTCCGCCTGGCATGACCCACCCCGGCTCGGGTCTGAGCAGCGCGGCCACGTTCAACCAGGTCTACACCGACGTTTGCCGATCCTCGGGGCATGTCCGCGCTGCCGGACCCACCGACCTGCCGGCCTACGGTGAGTTCAACTACACGATCAAGATCCCCTGGCACGCCGGCAAGGAGATCAAGGTCAGCAGCCAGCGGACCCCGGTCGTCCAGGACGACCCCCGGGTGTCGGCCTGCGGGAGCATCCGCAGGCCGACACCCGGGCCTCTCGCCTTTCACCCCTCGGTTAGACGCCCGACCCCGCGCACGTCGGTCTCCCGGCGCCGGCGGTCGAGGCGTTCGCACGCATGGAAGCGTTCAGCTCTCTTGGCCTGCAACAGACTTGGCGTCGATCTCCGCGTGATCGGCGATGCGCGAGGCAGCGCGCGGGAGCGGCCGGTCTGAAGAGGCTCCACCGACAGCCGGGGCGCTTGGCGGCCGGCCGCCGCGGGCTCAGTGCTCGCAGGCCCACCAGGCGTCCGCCGATGCCTTGCCGGCGAGCTCGCGCAGCTTGCGGACCGCCTCGGCCGGGTCGTCGGCGCCGTAGACCGCCGAGCCGGCCACGAACACGTCGGCGCCCGCCTCGGCGCAGCGTTCGATGGTGCTCGCCGCGACGCCGCCGTCGACCTGGAGCCACAGTTCCAGGTCGTGCTTGGCGATCAGTTCCCGGGTGCGGCGGATCTTCGGCAGCATGATGTCCAGGAACGCCTGGCCGCCGAAGCCGGGTTCGACGGTCATGATCAGCACCATGTCGAGTTCGGGCAGCAGGTCCTCGTACGGCTCGATCGGCGTGCCAGGCTTGAGCGCCATGGACGCCCGGGCGCCCTTGGCGCGGATCTCGCGGGCGAGCCGGACGGGCGCGGCGGCCGCCTCGACGTGGAAGGTGACCGAGCCGGCGCCGGCTTCGATGTACTGGGGGGCCCAGCGGTCCGGGTCCTCGATCATCAGGTGGCAGTCGAGGGGGATGTCGGTGGCACGGGCGAGCGATTCGACCACGGGGACGCCCAGGGTGAGGTTGGGCACGAAGTGGTTGTCCATGACGTCCACGTGCAGCCAGTCGGAGCCCCGGACGGCCTCGGCCTCCTCGGCGAGCCGGGCGAAGTCCGCGGAGAGGATGCTGGGGCTGATCTGGGCCATGACCGACTACCTTCACATGAGGGCTGGGGTGCCCAGGCATCGGGCACCTCGCCCCATCATCTCGCGCGGTGCCGCCGCCGACCGCCCCACCGCGGCCCCGCGTGACCGTCGTCACACCCGGCGGGGGATTACCGGGGGCACCGCCGTGGTCATCAGCCCTTGAGCGGTCCACGCATCCGCCCGGGCGGTCCGAGTACGGCCGTGCGGGCAGCTGTCGGGCCGTCCCGCCCAGCCGAGCTCCCGCACCCGCCGGGGGACTCCGTCCCAGGAAGGCTCCCGATGGCCGATCTCGTCCACCCCGCCCGCGCACTGTGGTGGCTCTTCGAGCCGGTGCACGCCGTCACCTACTTCCTCCCGGAGGGGCGCGCAGCCTTCGAGGAGGCCGGGCTGCACGGCCGTCTGCACGGCTACTTCGCCAGCCGCGCGGCGCCGCTCGGCGCGGTGGACGCCTCGCCGGTGACCGCCGCGTTCTTCAACTTCTCCCCGGCGATGGTCGAGCGCGCACTGCCGGAGGTGTGGACGCACGCGAGCCCGGAGGAGGCCCTGGTCGCCCGGCTGAAGGGCTCGGCGGCAACGCTGGCCCGACTGCTGGAACACGTGGACCCGGAGCAGGTCGAACTCGTCGCGGAGACCCTGGAGCAGGCCGCGTCCCGGCTGGACTGCGCCGGCCGGGTGCTGGCCGCCGCCAACGCCGCGCTCCCCCGGCCGAGCGGCCGGTACGAGCGGCTCTGGCAGGCCGCCACCGTGATGCGCGAGCACCGCGGCGACGGCCACGTGGCCGCGCTGGTGGCGACCGGGCTGGACGGCTGCGAGGCGCTGGTGATCCGCTGCGCGATGGACCTGCGGCGCGAGGTGCTGCAGCCGCTGCGCGGATGGACGGACGACGAGTGGGAGGCGGCCACCGAACGCCTCGTCGAGCGCGGCTGGCTGACCGACCAGGGCACGGTCACCGAGCTCGGCCGGATCCGCCACCAGTCCCTGGAGGCCGCCACCGACCTGGCCGCCGCCCGGGTGTGGGAGGACTATCCGCGCACCGAACTCGACCGGCTGGCGGCGGCGTTGAAGCCGATATCGGCACTGTGTCGCGGCCAGATCCCGATCAACCCGATGGGGCTGCCGGACGGCCGGTGACCGACGCGCCGTAACCGGTACTGGGTAACCGGCACTCTCAACCGGCACTCCGTAACCGACGAGCCCTACCCGACACCCCGCCGCTACTACCGGCTCCCCGGCGGCCCGAGCACGATCCCCCGCCCGGCGTAGAACTGCCCGAACGACCGCCACGGCACGCGCGCGAAGGCCTGCGACTCGCCCGGGAAACCGGACGGGTTGTGGATCAGCAGCGCCGTGTCCGTGGCGCCGACCGCCAGCACCAGGTGCCCGCCGCGCCGCACCGGGTCCGGCCCGTCCGGCTCCCGGATCGACGGGTGCACCGACACCATCACCAGGTGCCCGCCAGCCACCTCGGCCGCGACCTCCTCGGGAGTCAACTCCCGTGCCCGCGCGGCCAGTCCCCAGCGCTGCCGGACGTACGCGGCGAACGGCGCGTGGATCAGCCCGCGCAGGCTGTCGCCGTCCCGGACGTACGCGCCGGCGGCCACGCACTCACCCGCGAGCGCCATCGCCGTCGGGGTCACCCCCCACCAGTGCTCCAGCGCCATCCGCAGGCAGGCCACCCCGCACAGCCGCCAGGACCACCACGCGTACTCCTCGGGGGTGGCCGCCCCCGACTGCCCCCAGCGCGGGTCCGCGGAGGCGTCCAGCCGCCCGTCGACGATCTCCCGTACGAGCTCGGCGGACTCCCACTGCGCGCGGTACGGCACTTCGTGCACCGCGCGCACGCCGTGCCCCGACCGCGCCCCGCGCCCCACCGACTCCGACCGCGCCGGCTGTTCCGCCCGCGCGCTGCCCTGATCCACCATCCCCCGACGCTCTCACGCCGCCGCAGGCCGGACAACCCGCGACACTCCCTGCACACCGACCCCGCCCGCGGCCCCCGCCCCCTGTCCGCCGCCCCCTACGAGCCTGCCGCGCCGCTCTCCCCCGCGTCCGACCGGTAGGCCAGCCGCTGTGCCGCCCGCCGTCCGCGCGCCTCCACCGGGAGCGCGCCGGTGGCACCGGCCAGGCCGAACGGCGGCATGTCGAAGTAGATCGACTCGTACCCGCCCTCCGGCACGATGTACGTCTCGTGCCAGAGCCCGACGTGCCCGCGCGTGCTGCCCTCCCGCAGTTTGCGGTTGGCGATGCCCCACACGGTGTGGTGGAAGCCGTCCGGCGCGCTCGCGTAGCCGTACAGCTTCTCCTTCGACTCCCAGTACTGGACGACGTAGTAGGTGCGCGGCGAGGCGGTGAGCAGGATGCGGCCGAGGAGGCCGCGTTCGGGGCTGCGGCGCAGCTCGTGCAGCATCCGGAACATCGCGAACATCACCGGGCCCCAGTGGTGCACGGCCCAGAACCGGTTGATCCGCATGCCGATCAGCAGCACCACGGTGTCGCCGGTGGCGGCGGCGGTGGTGTGGCCGCGCAGCGGCTTGGCGAACATCGAGCGGACGAACGTGCTTCCCGTGGACATCCCGGCCTCCCCGCACCCTCGGCTGCCATCGCAACGGCACCCCATGTAAGCGGTGATTACATCAGCGCACGATGCCCCGGTCAAGGCTCGCCACAGCCACAATTCGGCTACTTCCCAGGCCCGTTGGCGATCCCCTGACCGAAGGTGTCCAGCACCTGCGCGGCCAGCTCCTCCGCCTTCTCGGCGGGCAGGTAGCCGTCCACGATCATCTGCGCCAGCCCGTACACCAACGCCTGCCCGGCCAGCCCGACCAGCGCCGGATCCCCGGGACGCAGCCGACCGGCCTCCTGGTCCGCGGCGATCACGTCCGTCAACGCCCGGTCGATCCCGTCCAGTTGCTCCCGCAGCGCCGGCTCCCGCACGGCGGTGAACACCCTCGACCGCACCAGCTCGAACCGCCGCGGATGCCGCACCGCGTACCGGACGAACCCCAGCCCGACCGCCCGCATCACCGACCCACCACCGGACCCGGCCCCGGACTCGCCCCCGACCCCGGACGCGCCCCCGGCCCCGCCGTCCGGCCCGGCAGCCGCCACCTGCGCCTCCTGCCACCGCACGAAGTCCGCCAGCACCCGGTCCGCCAACGCGGTCAACAGCGCCTGCCGGTCCGCGAAATGCCGGAACGGCGCCCCCGCCGACACCCCCGCCCGCCGCGCCACCTCCCGGACGCTCACCTTCTCCTGCCCCTGCTCGTCCAACACCTCGAACGCCGCCGCCACCAACGCCTCCGGCAACGCCCCGTGGTGGTACGCCCCCCGACCCCCGCCCAGCTCCCTCGTCTCCCTCGTCTCCGTCATGCCTGCCTTGCTACCACAGCCGGACGGCACCCCGCCCCGCCCACTCCCACCCACCGGAGCCCGCATGCCCGTCCACACCCCCAGCCCCACCAGCCGCGCCGCGACCTTCGCCGCCACCTACACCGCCGTCCAGGCCGCCACCCTCTTCCTGGGCGCCCGCCTCCTCGGCCTGCGCCCGAACCCCCTCCGCATCGCCGCCGCCCTCACCCTCTCCGCCACCACCCACTACCTCGCCGGCCGCCGCGGGAACTTCCTACGCCTGGCCGACCACGGCATGAACAGCGCGTACTGCATGGACGTTCTCTGCACCAACGTCGGGTCAGGTCAGCTCAACGAATCGGTGGACGCGAAAGGACGTGAGGCGGTCGGGCTCGATGCGTGCCGAGTCCACTCGGTAGTTGGCGGCGCCGAGTTCAAGAACAGTGCTGTCCGTGAGTGTCCCGACCTCGGTGCCGAAGTAGGCGGCGTCGAACATGACGAGCTCGCTCGTGGTTTTCAGTACGGGTCCTTCTTCCCACTCGGCGGCGGGAAGTCCGGCCAGGACGATGTCAGCGACGCCTTCCTCGCTTTCTGCGTAGCACCAGCGGACGAGGACTCGGTGCTCGGGAAGATAGGCGGTGGAGAGCGGTTCATCCCCGAGGACAAGCGCCTCGGCGTCACCAGGGAGAGCGAGGACACCGACCAGTTCAACCACCTCGCAGGCCCGGTCGTAGTCGCCCTCCGTTCCCGACCAATGCGACAGAGCATCGCGAGGAACCACGATGAACGGGCCGCCCTCCGACTCCAGCCAGCCCTGCTCCCACCCGCCGTCTCGCCGACCGCCTCGACGCCCGGTGGACCGGCCACCGGCTGGATTTCACCGACCGGTCCACCGGGGACCTCGTCCTCACCGACCCGGGATTCGCCGGTGCGGGGCCGAACAGCATCCTGCTCCGGCGCTCGGCCGTGGACCGCCTGCTGGGCGAGGACGACGTCCTGCTCTTTGGGCGGTCACCCTGGCCGAGCCCGGCACGGCGTGGTCCGTGGGCTGGTCGGCCTACTGCGTCCTCGACTCCGGCTCCCTCCACGTGCTGCCCTGCCCTGGACCGCCGACCGGCCGCCGGTTCCCGGCCTCCCCGTGGCCCCGGAGGGGGCTGGGCGGCTGGGTGCCGAACCGGACCGACTGACCCGGCCCCGACCCTCGATGGGAATCGGGGCCGGGGACGAGGCGCCGGGCGGGCAGCCAACCGGCCTACCAGGCGTAGTCCTCCGGGGCCGGCCGGTGGCCCGGGAAGAGTTCGTCGAGGCGGGCCAGGGTCTTCTGGTCGAGTTCCAGGTCGAGCGCGGTGAGGGCGGCGTCGAGGTGGGCGGGGGTGCGGGGGCCGATGATGGGGGCGGTGACGGCGGGGCGGGAGAGGAGCCAGGCGAGGGCGAGGTCGGCGGGGTCGGTGCCGAGTTCGTCGGCGAGGTCCTCGTAGGCCTGGATGCGGTCGCGGTGCTTGGCGAGGAGGTCTGCGGCGTGGCCCAGGGCGCTGCGGCCGCGGGTGCCTTCGCGTTCCTTGCGCAGGACGCCGCCGAGGAGGCCGCCGCGCAGCGGGGACCAGGGGATGAGCCCGAGGCCGTAGTGCTGGAGGGCGGGGATGACTTCGAGTTCGACGGTGCGGTCGAGGAGGTTGTAGAGGGACTGTTCGCTGACCAGGCCGAGGAAGTGGCGGGAGCGGGCGGCCTCCTGGGCCTGGGCGATGTGCCAGCCGGCGAAGTTGCTGGAACCGACGTAGATGATCTTGCCCTGGGCGACCAGGACCTCCATCGCCTGCCAGATCTCCTCCCAGGGCGTGGCCCGGTCGATGTGGTGCATCTGGTACACGTCGATGTGGTCGGTCTGCAGCCGCCGCAGGCTCGCCTCGACGGCCCGGCGGATGGCGAGCGCGGAGAGCTTGCCGTCGTTGGGCCAGGAGCTCATGGGGGCGTAGGCCTTGGTCGCGAGGACGGTGCGCTCCCGGCGGCCGCCGCCCCGGGCGAACCAGCGGCCGATGATCTCCTCGGTGCGGCCCTGGAGGTTGCCCTCGCTGTCGCGGCCGTAGGAGTTGGCGGTGTCGAAGAAGTTGAGGCCGCGCTCGTGGGCGGTGTCCATGAGGCGGTGGGCATCGGCTTCTTCGGTGTGCGGGCCGAAGTTCATGGTGCCGAGGCAGAGGCGGGAGACGGTCAGGCCGGTGCGGCCGAGGTGGGTGTACTCCATGGCGTTCCACCCAAGACCACACCGGCGTCAGTGTCCAGTGCATCGCGCGGTGTCCAGCACACGGCACCGGTATCCAGCACATCGGGGCGGGCGTGCCGGGCTCCGGCCGGTCACCGCCCGTGCGTCGCGAACTTCCTTACGGCGAGCGGCATGCAGAGCGCGAGCAGTGCGCCGCTCCAGAGCAGTGCGGCGAGCGCGGCGTGCTGCATCGGCCAGGCGGACCCGGGGGCCGAGGGGTTGCCGAAGAGTTCCCGGCAGGCCTGGACGACGGAGCTGATCGGGTTCCAGTCGGCGACGAACCGCAGCCAGCCGGGCATCCCGCCGGTCGGCACGTAGGCGTTGGTGACCATCGCCACCGGGAAGACCATCACGGAGAGCTGGCCGGCGGCCTCCTCCTTGCCGACGGCCAGGCCGAGCAGCGTGCCGGCCCAGGTCATCACGAACCGGAAGAGCAGCAGCAGCGCGAACGCGCCTGCGGTGTCGCCGAGTCCGTGCCGGGCGCGCCACCCGGCGGCGAGTCCGACCAGGGCGAGCAGCGCCAGCACGACCAGGCTGACCAGCAGGTCGGCGAGGGTCTGCCCGAGCAGCAGGCCGGTACGGGAGACCGGCATGGAGCGCAGCCGGTCGGTGACCCCGCGCCCGACGTCCCGGGCGGCGCCGACCATCGTCGGCATGATGCCGTTGGTGGCGACCATGGCGAACAGTCCGGGCATCAGGAACTCCCGGTAGTCACCGCCGCCCGGCACCTGCATGGCGCTGCCGAAGACGTACCCGAAGACCACCACCATGACCACGGGGACGCCCAGCGAGGCGGCCAACAGGCCCGGCGAGTGGCGGTAGTTGAGCAGGATGCGGAGCATCGACGTCCAGGTGTCGCAGACCAGCCGGCCGACGGCGGACGGTCGCGGGGCGGAGTATCCGACGGCGGCCATCAGACGGCCCTCCCCGAGCCGGCGCACTCACCGATGGACTCGCCGACAGACTCCCCGCCGGGCTGATTCGTGAGCGCGAGGAACACGTCGTCCAGCGAGGGCACCCGCACCGCGACGTCCCGCGCGACGACACCCGCACCGTCCAACTCCCGTACCAGCGAGGGCAGTAGGACGGAGGCGCCCGGCGCCGTCAGCACCGTGACGGTCCGCTCGGCGACGTCGACCTGCGCGTCACCGCCGGTCATGGCGGACAACGCGACGGCGGTGGCGGCGAGTTGCCCCGGGTCGGCCACAGTGACGGAGACCTGGCTGCCGATCGCCGCCTTGAGCCGGTCGGGCGGTCCGGTGGCGATGGCGGCGCCGTGGTCGACGACCACGATGTCGTCGGCGAGCCGGTCGGCCTCCTCCAGGTACTGGGTGGTGAGCAGCACGGTGGTACCGCCGTCCGCCAGTTCCTTGACGCTGTCCCAGATGTCCTGCCGGCTGCGCGGGTCGAGCCCGGTGGTGGGTTCGTCGAGGAAGAGCACGGGTGGGCCGGTGATGAGGCTGGCGATGAGGTCGAGGCGCCGGCGCATTCCGCCGGAGTAGGTGCGTACGAGCCGGTCGGCGGCGTCGTCCAGGTCGAAGCGGGCCAGCAGTTCGTCGGCGCGTGCCCGGGCCCGGCGGGCGCCGAGGCGGTGGAGCCGGCCGAGCAGGCGGAGGTTGTCGCGGCCGGTGATGCCTTCGTCGACTGCGGCGTGCTGCCCGGCGAGGCCGATGGCGCGCCGGACGTCCTCGGCGGCACGGACGACGTCGTGCCCGGCGACCCGGGCGGTGCCGCGGTCGGGGGCGACCAGGGTGGCGAGGACGCGGACGGCGGTGGTCTTGCCGGCGCCGTTGGGGCCGAGGAGGCCACAGACGGTGCCGGCCGGGACGGTGAGGTCGAGGCCGCGCAGGGCCTCGGTGGCGCCGAATCGTTTCTCCACGCCCGCCATCTCGATGGCGGGCCGGGTGGTGTCGGACATGACTCTCCCCGTTCTCTAGGTACATCGTACGTAGAAGCTCGTACAAGCGCATCCTACTACGTACGGCGTACGTATCCGAGAGGTGATCCGAGGACGTCCCTAAGATGGGAAAACGAGGTGATCTTCCGTGCCGTCCAGCAACCCCACACCCCCCGACAAGCCCGCACCGTCCAGCAGCCCCACGCCGCCCGAGACCCCAGCGCCCCCCGCACCCCCCGAGGCCCCCGAGGCCCCCGAGCTGATCTGGCTGCGCCCCGAGCGCACCGGCCGCGGCCCGCGCCCGGCCCACAGCCGCGACTCGATCGCGGCCGCGGCCATCGGGATCGCCGACGCCGAGGGCCTGGACGCGGTCTCCATGCGCCGGGTCGCGGCAGCGCTCGGCGCGGGCACCATGTCGCTCTACAACTACGTGCCGAAGAAGGAGCACCTGCTCGACCTGATGCTCGACGCGGTGACCGGCGAGTACCGGCTGCCGTCGGCGCCGAGCGGCGACCTGAGGGCCGACCTCGCCGACCTCGCCCACCAGCAGCTCGCCATCGCCCGCCGCCACCCCTGGCTGCCCGGCCTGGTGTTGGCCCGCCCCGGCATCGGCCCCAACGCCCTGCGCTACACCGACCACTTCCTCGCCGTCACTGCCCCCACCGGCCTGGGCGGTGGTGCCCGGATGGAGGCGATGGCGCTGTTCAACGGGTTCATCACCCAGTTCGCGCAGTACGAGCAGACGGCGGCGGCGGGCGCCAAGTGGCAGTCGGAGCTGGTCGGTTACCTCGGCCGGGCGGCGGCGAGCGGCGAATTCCCGCACCTGGCCGAGGCGTTCGCGACGGCGGGCCCGCCTGCCGACCCGGACAGGGCCTTCGACCGCACCCTGGACCGGGTGATCTCCGCCATCCTGGCGCCCGCGACGGAGGACTAGACCAGAGCTGCCCTCGGCAGCACCCCAACGACCCGGCCGTCCACCAGCACCAGCACGCCCGGCTGCGACCGCCCTGCCTGCCCCAGCGCCGCCCGCGCCTCGGCCGCCGACTGCCCGACACCCACCGCCGGCAGCGCCGGCCCGATCAGCGAGCCGAGCGGATCGCCCGGCTTGGCACTGCCGTCCGCGAGCGCGGCCGCCAGCACCTCGCGCGACACCGAACCCACCACCTCCGTCGCGCTCACCCCGAACGGGCGCGCCGCCCGCGCCAGCACGACCGGGGCGACACCGCCCGGCGCGGCCCGCAGCGCCTCCAGTGCCTCGCCCGTGGTGGCGCCGGCCTCGACCGCGACCAACGGGCCGGCGGTATCGAGCAGCGGCCGGAGCGTGGCGCCTTCCTCCAGGAAACCCCACTCACGCATCCACGCGTCGCTGTGCACCTTGGACAGGTACGAGCGCCCCGAGTCCGGCAGCACCACGACCACCAGGTCGGCCGGGCCGAGCCGCCGCGCCACCCGCAGCGCCGCCGCCACCGCCGCGCCCGAGGACGGGCCGACCAGGAGGCCCTCCTCACGCGCGAGCCGGCGCGCCGTCAGCAGCGACTCGCGGTCCGGGATCCGCTCGAAGGAGTCGACCACCTCCGAGCGGTAGGCCTGCGGCCAGCGGTCCTCGACCGTCTCGGGGTGGAGGAAGTGCCCGATGCTCTCGACGAACCACGGGCTGCCGTCGCCGCCCCCGTACGAGGAGGACTCCGGGTCCGCGCCGACCACGCTCACCGCGCCGCCGGACACCTGCTTCAGGTACCCGCCGGTGCCGGTGACGGTGCCGCCGGTGCCGACGCCCGCGACGAAGTGGGTCACCCGGCCGCCGGTCTGCTCCCAGATCTCCGGGCCGGTGGTCCGGACATGGGCATCGGGATTGGCCGGGTTGTCGTACTGGTTGGCGAGCCAGGCGCCGGGGATCTCCTCGGCGAGCCGCCGGACCACGTTGAACAGGTGCCTCGGGTCCTCCTGCGGCACCGAGGTCGCGGCGAGCACCACCTCCGCGCCGTACGCCCGCAGGATGTCCGACTTCTCTGGCGCCGACCGGTCCGACACTCCGGCGATCACCCGGTACCCGCGTCGGCGCCCCACGATGGCCAGGCCGATGCCGGTGTTGCCGGAAGTCGCCTCGACGATCGTCCCGCCGGGCTTCAGCAGACCGTCCCGCTCGGCGGCCAGGATCATGGACAGCGCGGCGCGGTCCTTCACGCTGCCGCCGATGCTGAGGAACTCGGCCTTGGCGTAGACCGGCGCGGCGACACCGGCACCGAGCCGGGAGAGCCGGAACAGCGGCGTCCCGCCGATCGCGTCGAGGACGGATTCGTGCACTGCGGTCATCCTGGGCTCCTTCATCAGGTGCAGCGGGTACGGACGTTCCGACCCAGCCTGCCCACACCCGCGCTCCGCTAGCCGTCCTGACGGGCGCCTCCCCCACCCGAGGGAGGCGCCCCCACCCCGCGCAGGACGGCAACCCCGGCCGCCCTCGGCAGGCTTGGGACGCGGAGATCCGCCGAGCACCGAGCAGAAGCGGACCCGAGGACCAAGGACCAAGGCCAAGGACCAAGGCCAAGAACCAAGGAGCGAGGACCGGACATGACCCGACACCACCTGCGCGCCGTCAGCACAGCCGGCACCGTCACCCTCACCGGCTGCCTCGCCCTCCCCTACATCACCCTGAAGACGTACTGGGCCGCGGGCGGCCGAGCGGGTGTGGCGGACGGCTGCGAACTCGCGGACGACTTCCGGCGCAACGGCGCACCGGCCGCCCTGGTCTGGCTGGAGCGCCACCGGGTGGACTTCACCGCCGTCCTGGCAGTGACGGGCGTGGCCCTCGCGCTCACCCTGGCCCGACGCCCGCCGGTCCGCGGCCTGCCCGAGCGCCTGCTGCTCGCCCCCGCCTGGGCCGGCACGCTGCTGATCCCGTACGGGCTGCTCACCGCCCTCGTGGCCGCGCTCGGCGACGACCCGGGCGGCGGTCCGCTGACCGGCTGGGTCGTCCCGGCCGGGGCCGCGGCCTTCGTCGGCATCGGGACGGCGCTGGGGGTCGCCGCCTGGTCACACCGCCAACCGGCCGGGCACTGACGCTGTCAGCGCGGCCGACACCTCCCGGTCCGTCACCCCTCCACAAGCCCGCCTCCACCGCGCTTCTCCTCCCTATGGCGCCGAGGTCGTCACACCTGCCCCACCTGTCCCGGCGTGGTGAAATCCCCTCGTCACAGCCGCCCGGCTCCCGTAGCGTGGTGCGGTCGATGATCTTGAGGCCAGAACGGGGCGCCACACCATGCAGCAGTACCAGGGCTGGGCCGACGAACGGTTCGGCGCCGTCGCGGACGTCTTCGCACGCAACTTCGCCGAGTTCCCCGAGCTGGGCGCCGCCGTCACGGTGTTCGCCGGCGGCCGCAAGGTGGTCGAGCTGTGGGGCGGCACGGCCGACGACCGCACCGGCCGGGCCTGGACGCAGGACACCGTGGTGCCGGTCTTCTCCTGCGCGAAGGGCCCGGTGAGCATCTGCGCGCACCTGCTCGCCCAGCAGGGCCGGCTCGATCCGGACGCCCCCGTCGCCCGCTACTGGCCCGAGTTCGCCCGCCACGGCAAGCAGGACATCACCACCCGGATGATCCTCGGCCACCGCGCCGGCCTCCCGGCCCTGGACGCCGTGCTCTCCTTCGAGGAGATCGCCGCCTGGGAGCCGGTGATCCGGGCGATCGAGGCGCAGCAGCCGCTCTGGGAGCCGGGCACGAACTACGAGTACCACGGCCATGTGTTCGGATTCGCGGTCGGCGAGGTGATCCGCCGGATCACCGGCCTGACCCCGGGCGCGTTCCTGCGCAAGGAGATCGCCGAGCCGCTCGGCCTGCCGGTCTGGATCGGCTTGCCGGAGAGCGAACTTCCGCGCCTGGCGCGACTGGTGGAGGCGGAGGGCCGCCGCCCGATGCCCGGCCCCGAGCACCTGCTGAGCCGGATCGTCACGATGAACGGCGCCCTGGTCTTCCCCGGCCTGGACGTGCCGCACGGCTGGAACGACCCGGCCCTGCACGCGATCGAGCTGCCCGGCGCGGGCGCCGTCGCCTCCGCCACCGGCCTGGCAGGGCTGTACGCGGCGGCGGTCACCGGACTGGACGACGGCGACCGGCTGCTCTCCGCCGCCACGGTGACCGACGCGGTGCGCGAAGTCTCCTCCGGCGCGGGCTTCCTGGGCTTCGACATGGGCGCCCGCTGGGGCTCCGGCGTCCTACTCGACTCCCCGGCCTTTCGCGCACTGCTGGGCGGGCGCAGCTTCGGCAATGACGGCGCCGGCGGCCAGTTCGCCTTCGGCGACGACGAGTTCGGCATCGGCTTCGCCTATGTCGCCAACCGGATGATCGGCCACGGCGACGCCCGGGCGACCCGACTCATCGACGCGGTGCGCGGGTGCCTGGGGTGACGGACTTCCTCACCGCCCTCACCGGCCTGGCCACCACCGGCGGCCTCGGCGACCTGCGCTACGGCGCCTCGCTGCCCGAACTCGCCGCGCGCTACGGCGATCCGTGGGACGGCGGGCGCCTCCACCGCGGCGACCGCTGGCCGCACGGCTTCGGCTGGGGCGACGTGCAGGCGGTGTTCTGCCGCTGCCGCCAGCTCCGGTCGCTGTCCCTGCCGGTCTGGCACGGCGAGCTCGAACTCCCGTGGGCGCAAGGTGCGTTGGTGACGCTCGACACCCACGTCGGCGAGCGTGACCTGATGGCCGCGCTGACCGCCGCCGGCCGCCCCTGGCGGACGGTGACGTACGAGAACCTCCCCCACCAGCGGAACCTGGAGTTCTCGCCGGCCGAGGAGGTCCGGGTGGAGCTGGTCCTCACCGATCGCGAGGGTTACGACGAGCCACCGCTGGAGGAGTGGGTGCTGCACAAGGCGGTGCTGTGGGGCTACGACCACGTCGACTGCCCCGAGCCGGACCGCTCCCTGCCGGACGACGGCTGGGGCGCGGCCGAAGGCTGAGCCTTGGCGAACCGAACGCCGAACGCCCAGAGCCCAACTCCGAAGAAGCGACGGTCCGTTCCGTCCCCTGCGCGGAACGGACCGTCACCGGATCCCCTGAACTCCCCGGCTACTTCAGCAGGAAGTCGTACACCGCCTGCCGCCCGGCCGGGTCGGCCGCCCGGGTCTGCACCGAGTGCGCCGCCCCGGGGACGATGACGATCTGCGGGTCGCGCGCCAACCCGGCTGCAGGGCGGCGATGCGGCCGCGCGTGCTCGTCATGTTCGTGACGCGGTCACGGAAGTAGCCTGCGCCCCGGGGCACTTCGATGGCGAGCATTCGAGCGAGGATTCGACCAGGGTCGAATCCTCATCGCCCGAGATCGGGCTGCGGAAGGCGGTCATCAGAAGGCGGGCGGACCCACCGGACTTGCCGGAACGGACAAGCCTGACGCTCCGTCAACGTCCGTACAGCGCAGCTGCAGCGCTCACTCCAGGACGCGCGGCCGGATCACCCGGACCCACTCCTCCGGCTGCGACAGGTGCGGGGCGTGGCCGGCGCCCGTGTACAGGTGCCGTTCGGCCTTCGACAGGCTGAGGTCGATGAGGTCCAGCACCTCGCCGAACATCGGCGCACTGTCATCGCTCTGCGTCAGCAGCGCCGGTTCGGTGAACCCGGCCAGCGCGGTGAGGTCGAGGTCGAACGCGTCCGGGTCGCGCAGTTCGTCGAGGTAGGTGGGCGCGTTGCGGATGTACGTGTGCCGGATCGGCGCGGGCAGTTGCTCCCACGCGCCGGGCCCGAAGGCGAGGCTGTTCACGTACAGTTCGGCGGCCGCGGCCGATTCGGCCTGCTCCAGCAGCTCACGGACGGCGGCGATCCGGTCGGCGAAGGCGGTGCCGATCGGGCGCAGCTCCGGGTCGGCGAGGAGGATGCCGGAGCCGGGCGGCTCGTGCACGGCGATCCCCCGGAGCAGGTCGGGGCGGGCGGAGGCGAGCCGGAGCGTGACCAGCGCGCCGTAGGAGTCCCCGTAGACGAAGGCCGGCGCGAGGCCGAGACCGTGGATCAACCCGGCCAGGTCGGCCGCGTCCTCGTACACCGAACCCTGGGTGAGCAGATCCTCACTGCGGCTGTGCCCGCGGCGGTCGTAGGCGACCACGGTCGCGGACTCCGCCAGGCCCGGCACCACCCGGGCCCAGGAGTCCCCGTCGCTCCACGAACCGTGCACCAGGACGGCGCCGGGGCCCTCGCCGTGGGCCTCGTAGTGCAGCGCCACCCCGTTCACCCTGATCTCGGCCATCACGAGTCTCCCGACCTCGGCGGTGCTCCCCCACCAGCCTGACACACCTGTCTGGAAGGGTCAGATCCGCCGACCGGAGGCCCCGTCACGGTCCGTGACCAGGGCGGCTTCCCCCTCGCCCGGCGCCCGCGCCCGCGCGCCCAACGCCCGACGCCCGACGCCCCGCGAAGCCTCAGCCCATCCCCCGCACCGGCGGCTCGTCCCGCGTCCCGTCCTCCGCCACCACTGTGAAGCGCTCCGGTCCCGAGACCGACAGGTCCACCGGGTACAGCGACGCCGTGCCGTTCACGTCCAGCTCCGCGGTCCGCCGTCCGGTGGCCGCGTCCACCCGGGCGATCCGGCCGCGGGTCATCGCCCACACCGAGGTCCCGTCCACCGCCACCCCGGTGACCTGGTCGTCCAGGCCCGCCGTCCATCGCTGCCCGCCGTCCGTGAGCGAGTACGCGAGCAGCCGGCCCGTGGCGCTGCGGCTCGGGTGCTTGCCGCCGCTGATGGTGACGTCGCCGGGCTTCTCGCCCGGCACGATGAACAGGTCGCCCACGACCACCCCGCCGAACAGCGGCCGGGCGTCGAACTCGTCGAAGGCGTGCAGGCCGCCCAGCATCACGTCCAGGTCGTACTCGTCCCCGGAGACCGGGATCGACGCCCGCTGCCGACCGGCCCGGTCGTAGCTGAGCACCGCGTGTGTGCCGCGCTCGCCCTGGGCGTCGACCCACACCGCGAGCGGGTCGACCGACACCACCGCGAGGTTCTTCAGCCCGCCGGTCGCCGGCAGGGCGATCCGCGACCGCTCCTGCCCGTCGGCGGCCGCCAGTGACCTCAGCACGGGCGCCGCCCCGCCGCACTGCGCGACCGTGACCACGTCCTGTGCCCCGGCCGTGACCTGCAGCGGGGAGCAGCCGGCGTCGGCGGTGCCGCGCCAGACGTCCCCGCCGTCGGTCAGCCGTACGGCCCGCCAGCCGCCCTTCTCCTGCAGCACGACGTGCTGCCCGGCGACGGCGACCACGTCCGGCGCGGCCGCGTCGCCGTCGCGGGCCGGCGCATCGACGGCGGCGGTCCAGCCCTCCGTGCCGTCGGCGAGGCTCAGCGAGGTCACCGCCGAGCACGGCCGGTCGTGCGGCGAGTGTCCGATCAGTCCGATCACGGCCCCGACCCCCATCCCGGCAGGCCCGCCCGCAGCCCCGCCCGCGGACCCGCCCGCAGCCCCGCCCGCGGACCCGCCCGCAGCCCCGCCCGCACCGCTGCCCTGCCCGGTCCCCCGGCTCATCGCGCACACCGAGTCCTCGCCCGGCGGAGTCCACCGCCAGACGACCGCGCCGGTGGCAGCGCGGTACGCCACCACCACGTCGGGCCGCACCCGCACCACCAGGTCACCGGCCGTCCAGCTGCCCACCGCGCGGGTCGTGGACGGCCGGTCCAGCGGCGCCTTCCAGGAGTCGTTGAGGCCGCCCCCGGCGAAGGAGACGAAGATCGACAGGCCCAGCACCGCCCCGACGGCGGCCGACGGCAGCCCGTACCTGGGGTGGATAAGGGCCCAGACGAAGCCCGCGCCGCACGGCATCAGCCCGAGGATGCTGATCACGCCCATGTACGCCAGGCTGTCGCCGCCGAACCCGTTCGCCGGCCCGAGCAGCACCGCCAACCCCATGCTGACGAACATGGCGCCCAGCACGCCGCCGGAGACCACCAGCCAGGTCTCCCTGTTCCAGGCGAACCTGGCACCCCACCCCGCCCGGACGACCCTGTCCTCGGGCCCAACGGCCATGCCGGTCTCTCCCCCTGCCACGCGCCGCCCTCCCCGCGACGAGGCGACGATCTTCGGATCGTTGCAGAGGCCGCCATGATCCGAAACAAAGAGCAGGGAAAACCCCGGACATCACCTGCGCATGCGAGGGCCGGAACGCGCCGACGGATCGCCCGCACCGGCCTCGCGGGCACCGGGACTCCACCGAGCCCGCCGGGACATGGGGCCAATATTGGCCCGCCATGCCCACGGCCCCGTCGCCCAGCCGAGCGGCCGAGCGGCCGACCGACCGGCCCTCGGCGGGGCGGTCGGGTTGAGGCCAGGAAGCACTTCGGCGCCGACGCCCGCCTCCAACCACCGCCGATCGCCCAGGTCGGCGGCGGCACCGTCGCCGACCGGTTCGGCGGTCCCTGCTCGCGCACCACGACCCGCCGCCGGAACCGTAGAATCCGCCTGTACACATCAGGAAGGATTTCGCGTGTTCCGAGCGCAGCGTCCGCGCACTGCCGAGCTGACCCCCCGACAGGGAGACGAGCCGGTCAAAGGCGTCGCCCTGCTACTTCCGGGCGGCTTCCTCCGCAGCCGCACCGGGCCGCTGAAGGTCGCCGAACTGGGTCTGCGGGACGTCGCCGCCGAACTCACCGACCGCGGCCGTCCCCACGGGGTCGCCGTGCACCTGCTGCGCTACCGCTACAGCGGCTGGAACGGCGCCGACGCCGACACCGCCGTCGACACCCGCTGGGCGCTCGACGAACTCGCCCGCCGGCACCCGGGCGCACCGGTGGTCCTGATCGGCAACTCGCTCGGCGGCCGCGCCGCCTTCTGGTGCGCCGGTCACCCGTCCGTCGTCGGCGTCGCCGGCATCGCCCCCTGGCTGCCCAGCGGCGACCCGGTCGACCAGCTGGCCGGGCGACGCGTACTGATCGTCCACGGGACCGGCGACCACAGCGCCGCCAACGCCACCCAGTCCCTGGAGTACGCGCTGCGCGCCCGCCGGGTCGCCCCCGACCTCGCCCGCTACGAGGCCCCCGGCGGCAACCACTACCTCTTCCGCGAAGCCCGCGACATCAGCGCCCTCACCACCGACTTCACCCTCGCCACCCTGAACGCCGCCCCCGCCCCCCTCGCAACCGGCACGGTCTGCACCCGCCTCCCCACCCGGGCCTGAGGGCCGTCCCGTAACGGACTTCCGAGACGGCCGCCCGGGCTCTGCCGCCGGTCGGCCGCCGGGACGACCGAGGGATGGCTCTCGTGGGGGATCGTGATCGTGCGCGTGGCCGACGCACCGCCGTCGAGGTCCGGCGAGGGTGGGGTCATGCCGATCGCACGTCCCGCCCTCCCGCTCGGCGACACCGAGCATCCCGTCCCCGCGTGGGCCCTCCGACTCGCCAGAGCCCTCCCGTTCGTCGTGCTGCCCCACTGCCTGTGGCGGCTGCCGTTCGCCGCGGACTTCCGGATGGGCATGGTCGACCCGGCGGCACCGGCCGCTCCTGGTGGACGCCGTTCTACGTCGTCGGGCTCAGTGTGCTCACCGAGGCGCTGGCGCTGCTGACCACCGGCCTGGTGAGCGGGTGGGGCGAGGTGGTGCCGCGCTGGGTGCCGTTCCTCGGCGGCCGGCGGGTGGCGCCGGCCACCGCGGTAGTCCCGGCGGCCTTGGGCGGCATCGCCCTGGTGGCGATGTTCGACCTCTACCCGCTCGCCTGGGCGGGCGTCCTGCCCGAGGTCGGGTTCAGCAACGGATGGTGGACAGCCCTGGCGCGGGTGTGCATCCTGAGTCCCGTCCCACCGCGACGTCAGCCGCCCGCTCCCGCGTCCTGTTCCGTACCGCCGCTGTCGCCTCGGCCATGGCCGCCCTGCTGGGCGGCACCGCCGCAGCCGCGCCCGTCCACCCACCGGCCCACACCGCCGCCCACACCCCCGCCCAGGCCAGCACGGCCAAGGGAGAACAGGAGATGCCAGGCCGACCGACGCGCTCCGAAATCGCGTTGGCGGTCGGCCGCCCCTCCTGCCTATCGTCGGGGGATGACTACCCGAACCTTCCGCATCATGGTGCGCGGCGTCTTCGACGGCCTCACCGAGGAGCAGCGCGCCGAGCTCGTCAGTGCGGCACCCGAGCACGACGTGCTGCGTGCCGCCTTCACCCGCGAGGGCCACCTCAGCTACGACCTCTCCGCGCGGGCCGCGTTCACCTTCCGCTTCCTCGACGAGGGCGAGGCCGAGGAGGACATCCTGGGGGCCACCGAACGGGCCGAGCAGGCGGCACAGGGCTGGCTCGCGGAGCGCGGCTACGGTTTCAAGAACCTCCGTTCCCAGGCCGAGGACCTCTCCCAGGCGGCGCTCGGCAAGCGGCAGCGCCGCGCCGCCACCGCTCGCTGATCCAGCCCCACCCCCTCCGCCACCTCCTTGACGGCTTCCCGGCGGGCTATACTTGAGCAGTCAAGGAGGTGGCAATGACAGACCAAGCCAGGACGAGCCCGGGCCCCGACCCGCTGGACACCGCCCTGCGGCTGGCCCGCGCCCAGACGGCCGTGGTCAAACGGTTCGACGCGGGCCTCAGCAGGCTGCACGGCGTGAGCCTGTCCGACTTCACCATGCTGCTCCACCTGTCCCAGGCTCCGGGCGGCAGGATGCGCCGGGTCGATCTCGCCGAGGCCCTCGGCCTCACGGCCTCCGGCGTGACCCGGGGTCTCGCACCGCTGGAGCGGATCGGCCTGGTCACCCGCGAGGCCGCAGCCCGCGACGCCCGGGTCGCGTACGCCGCCCTCACCCCGACGGGGCGTGAACGCCTCGCCGAGATGCTGCACACCGCCCAGCAGGTCGCCGCCGAGCACTTCGCGGCCGACCAGTGGAACGCCGACGACCTCACCCGTCTGTCCGCCCTGCTCACGCGCCTCGGCGGCACCGCCCCCGGCCGGCAGCTCGGCTGAACGCCACCGGCCGAGAAGCCCCCGCACTCCCAGGAGACCCCCCGATGACCGACCCCGACCTCACCGTCGACGGCACCGGCCTGCTCTGCGTCCAGCTGCTGCTCCGCCTGCGCGCCCGGATCGCCCACCTCCCGGCCGGCGCGGTGGTCCACATCCACACCACCGACCCCGCCGCCCCGCTCGACCTGCCCGCCTGGTGCCACCTGACCGGCCACGCATACCTCGGCCAGGTCCCGTACGAGGCCACCGACCGCGAGGTGTACGCCCTGCGTCTCACCTCCGCCCCCGTCCACACCCGCCCCGACCGCCCCTGGCACCCGGCCCCCACCACCGGCTGACCGCGCGGCCCGACTCCCGCAAGTGCCCTTCGGCGTCCACCTCAGCGGGAGTTCCGCGCCCAGGTCCTCGGCGACCCGTCCGCTCCAGAAGACCTGGCAAGGGGCCCGAGAACGGCTCACTCCCGACTTCCCTCAGCTGTCCGGTGTGCCACGATGAGGGAGACGAACGGCCGAGAACCACAGGGAGGTTGACCAGCATGGACCCGACCCTCCACTGCCACTGGCACAACGAGGACGGCCAGTGGGCACTGACCGTCAGCCACAACGGCCACGACTGGGAGCTGCTCGCCGCCACGCCCCACGGGTCCGAGCGCCTCCCCTTCGCGAACCCGGACGAGGTCCGCCAGCTCGCCCAGGCCCTGCTGGACCTGCCCGCGGAACCCGAGCCGTACGAGTTCGAATGGCAGCTCTCCCGGACCGAGCTCGCGCGGACGGGGCGGGAACTGACCCGCTTCGCGACCTTCGCCGTCGGTCTCGACCCGACCGACGGCCACCGGCCGTACCTGGCCTACCAGTCCTACTTCCACTGGGACCAGACGACCGCACTCGGCCTGGAGGTGGTCTGCGAGGACCCGCCGGTCGACCACCTCCGCGCCCAGGCCCACGCGTTCCTCACCAGCCTCCCCTGCCCGCCCCCGGTGCAGCCGTAGTCGCCACCGGCGACGACCGACTCCCAGCCGTAACCGCCTCAGCCCGCGCCCGAGCCCCGACTCACGCCACGGCGCGCAGCGCCCACTCCACTTCCGCCGCACAACTCTTCGGCGCTGACCATCCGTTGACCACCGCCAGCAGTTCCAGGTAACGCTCGCGTCGCGGGT
This sequence comes from Kitasatospora sp. NPDC023385, assembly GCF_055664045.1. Classification (NCBI taxonomy): domain Bacteria; kingdom Bacillati; phylum Actinomycetota; class Actinomycetes; order Kitasatosporales; family Streptomycetaceae; genus Kitasatospora; species Kitasatospora sp. NPDC023385. Next base: position 81,323 of record NZ_JBVOOL010000014.1, read on the forward strand.
CCGCCACCGCCGCCAGCCGTGCCGCGAGCCGCGCCACCAACCGACCGCGCGTCTCCCCGTCCCCTCCCGGCACCATTCCCGCGTACTGCTGCAACAGCTCGGCCACGACGGCCGACGCCCCATCCGACGTCGGTGCCATCCCTGCCGCGAGCGCCCAGCCGGCCAGCTTCCGCACCGCCACCGCCAGTCCGGGCCGAGGTCGGCCTTCGCCGCCCTCCGCCGCCTCGTCCTCGGCGAGCCCGCGCAGCAGTGCCCGGAACCCCTCGTCCCCCGCCAACTGCGCCAACTCCACCCAGGCCTCGACCTGTTCGGCGGACGGGTCCTCCGGCAGCTCCGGCGTCAACGAGCGCGCCACCCCGGCAAACCGCCCACCAGCCATCGCCCCCGACACCACCCCACCGAACACGCCTGCCAGGAACTCCCCGATCAGACGCCCACGTTCGTCCTCCGACAGCCGGGCCAAACGGTGCACGAACGTCAACTCCTCCGGTGTCGACCCACGCCTGGCCACCGCTCCCAGTACCGCCCGCCGCAGCCGCAGCATCCGGATCTAGGGGGGGAGGTGCAAGCGCCCCTCAACGGGCGCCCCTCAACGAGCGCCCTCTCAACGAGCGAGGTCCGCCCCCCCCGCCCCCCGCTCAGGCCGTCCGCCGCAGCAGCGCCAGGTACATCGCGTCCGTCCCGTGCAGGTGCGGCCACAGCTGCACGTCCGGCCCGTCGCCGAGCGCCGGGACGCCGGGCAGCAGCGGACGCGCGTCAATCCACTCGACCCGCCCGGCCTCCTCGCGCAGCACGTCGTCCACGACCGCCCGGGTTTCCGCCAGGTGCGGCGAGCAGGTTGCGTAGCCGACCACGCCGCCGACCCGGGTGGCGTCGATGGCCGAGCGCAGCAGGTCCCGCTGGAGCGGCCCGAAGGCCGCGACGTCTGCCGGTCGGCGGCGCCAGCGCGCCTCGGGGCGGCGTCGCAGCGCGCCCAGTCCGGAGCACGGCACGTCGACCAGCACCCGGTCGAAGCCGTCGGCCCGCCAGGCCGGGCGGGTGCCGTCGGCCGCGATCACCGTGTAGGGGCCGGGGTTGCCCTCCAGCGCGCGTGCCACCAGTCGGGCCCGGTGGGGCTGCTTCTCGCTCGCGACCAGCCCCGCCCCGCGTTCGGCGGCCAGTGCGGCGAGCAGCGCCGCCTTGCCGCCGGGGCCGGCACAGCCGTCGAGCCAGATCCGGTCGGGGCCTTCCAGGGGGGCGTTCGCGAGGGCGAGTGCGACCAGCTGGCTGCCTTCGTCCTGGACGCCGACCCGGTTGTCCTGCACGGCCTCGACCGAGCCGGGGTCGCCGCCTTCGGCGAGCCGCAGTGCGAACGGGGACCAGCGTCCCGGCTGGGCCTCGGGCAGGGCGTCGGCGAGCTCGCCGACGGTGGCGCGGCCGGGACGGGCGACGAGGGTGACCTCGGGCCGCTCGTTGTCGGCGCGCAGCAGGTCCTCGATGGCGCTGCGCCCGGAGGCGTCGGGCTGCCAGCGGCCGAGCGAGTCCCAGAGCGCGGAGACCACCCAGCGCGGGTGCGAGTGGACGACCGCCAGGTGGTCCTCGGCGTCCTGGTCGTACGGCGGGGCGACCTGTTCGATCCAGGCGTCCAGGTCGCGGGCGCTGATCCGGCGCAGCACGGCGTTGACGAACTTCGCCTTGCCGTCGCCGAGCACGACGCGGGCGAGTTCGACGGTCGCCGAGACGGCGGCGTGGCTGGGGATCCGGGTGGTGAGCAGCTGGTGGGCGCCGAGCGAGAGCACGTCCAGCACCGGCGGGTCGACCTTGCTGAGCGGCCGGTCGATGCAGGCCGCGATGATCGCGTCGTAGGTGCCCTGCAGCCGCAGGGTGCCGTAGACGAGTTCGGTGGCCAGGGCGGCGTCGCGCCGGTCCATGCCCTTCTGCTCGGCTTCGCGGAGCAGCGAGGGCAGGATCAGGTTGGCGTACGCGTCCCGCTCGTCGACGGCGCGCAGGGCGCGGAACGCGACGATCCGGGCCGGGTCCTTCTTCGGGCGGCGGTGCGGGCGGGGGGCGCGGCTGGCGCTGGGGGTGGTCACGGGTGCCTCAAAGTGCTGCGGTTGTTATCGGAAGATCTCACTCGAACAGTAACGTTTGAACCAGGTGTCAGCCCTCGGAGCCCTGGCCCCCCGCGGCCTCGCCCCCGAAGCGCTCCCCCGCCTCCAGCCGGGCGCCCCGGGCCCAGTCCGCCGCCCGCATGGCCTTCTTGCCCTGCGGGCGGACCTCGCCCAGCTCGATGTCGTGGCTGCCGGTGCCGACCCGCACGCTGTTCTTGCCGGCCATCGCCACCTCGCCGGGCGCCAGCTCGGCCGACTCCGGCAGCAGCTTCACCGGCCCGGTGACCTTCAGCCGCTCGCCCCGGAACTCCGTCCACGCCCCCGGTGCCGGCGCGCAGCCCCGCACCACGCGGTCGATCCGCAGCGCGGGGTGGTGCCAGTCGATGCGGGCGTCCTCGACGGTGATCTTCGGCGCGAGCGTGACGCCCTGGGCCGGCTGCGGCACGGCGTGCAGGGAGCCGTCCTCGATGCCGTCCATGGTGGCCACGAGCAGCCGGGCGCCGGAGAGCGAGAGCCGGGTGAGCAGTTCGCCGCTGGTGTCGGTCGGGCGGATCTCCTCGGTGATCACCCCGTAGACCGGGCCGGAGTCCAGGCCCTGCTCGATCAGGAAGGTGGACGCGCCGGTGACCTCGTCGCCGGCCAGCACCGAGTGCTGGACGGGGGCCGCGCCGCGCCAGGCGGGCAGCAGCGAGAAGTGCAGGTTGACCCAGCCGCGCTTGGGGATCTCCAGGGTGCCGGGGCGCAGCAGCGCGCCGTAGGCGACCACGGGGCAGCAGTCGGGGGCGAGTTCGGTGAGCCGGGCGACGAACTCGGGGTCACTGGGCTTCGCCGGCTTGAGGACCTCGATCCCGGCCTCCTCGGCGCGCTGCGCGACGGGGCTGGCGACCAGCTTGCGGCCGCGGCCGGCGGGGGCGTCGGGCCGGGTGACCACCGCGACGACCTCGTGCCGGTCGGAGGCGAGCAGGGCGTCCAGGGCGGGAACGGCTACCTCGGGGGTGCCGGCGAAGACGAGACGCATCAAGTGCCTTTCTGCAGAACGAAGTCGGGAGGACGCATTGGTAGGACGCATCGGGAGAGCGCGTCGGGGGGCGCGTCAGGAGAGCACGCCGGAAGGACGCAAGCTCAGCGCGCCGCGCCGAAGGTGCTGTGCGGCGAGACCTTGACGACCGGCGCCGGCCCGCCGTCCCAGTCCGCCTCGCGGATCGCCTTGAGCGCGGCCTTGCGCTGTTCGCGGTCGAGCCGGTCGATGAAGATGATGCCGTCCAGGTGGTCGGTCTCGTGCTGGATGCAGCGGGCGAGCAGTTGGGTGCCTTCCAGGGTGACCGGGTCGCCGTGCATGTTGAAGCCCTTGGCCACCACGCCGTACGCGCGCCTGGTGTCGTAGCGCAGTCCGGGCAGTGAGAGGCAGCCTTCGGGGCCTTCCTGCTCGTCCTCGCTGAGCGACAGGTCCGGGTTGATCAGGTGCCCGGTGACGCCGTCCACGTGGTACGTGAACACCCGCAGCGAGACGCCGAGTTGGGGGGCTGCCAGGCCGGCGCCGGGGGCGTCCAGCATGGTCTCGGTGAGGTCGCGGACCAGGTTGCGCAGTTCCTTGTCGAACACGGTCACCGGCTGGGCGGTGGCCCTCAGGACGGGGTCTCCGAAGAGTCGGATCGGCTGGATCGCCACGGGGTGCGGGCTCCTGTCCGTCGAGGTGTCGGGCGTCCGGGAAGGACTGCGGGCAACGGTTGTTCCCGCCAAGTCTATGCAACGCACCGGCCCCGTCCCCCACGCCCTCGGACCGCCGGAGGACCCGCCGGAGGACCCGCCGGAGGACCCCCGGCATATCCCGACTCTGCCGAGCGGCGTTACCCCGGCCCCCGATTCGGCGTTGGTCAAGAGAGATTGACCGGGGCCGGGCGCACGGGACACCGCGCTCCGGCCGAGCTGAACCGTACGGAAGGTGGCGCGTAAGCCATGGCCGAGCAGATCAACCACGACGCCCGGGCGCGGGCGAGCCTGCACCTGCTGGTGCGGGACATCGAGCGGGTGAGGCGCCAGGTCGACGCGCTGCGGACGCTCACCGCCCAACTGGGAAACGTCTACCGACCTCGCCGACCCAGCACCTCGGCCGGCTTCGTGGTGTACGGACGGGCGCCGGCGCCGACCGTGCGCCTGGCACAGGAGTTGCGGGAGAGCGTGGAGACCCTCGTGGCGGCGGCGGTCGAGTTCGACCGCGCGCTGGGGTTCTCCTGGGACTCGGTGGGCTCCGCCCTCGGGGTCACCAAGCAGGCCGTGCACCGCCGCTACGGCATGCGCCGCCCGACCAGCGAGCTCCTCGCCGCCAGCGCCGCCGTTCCGGGCCCGAGCCGCCCGGACCGCGCCGAGGAGCTGCCCGCCGCGCCCACCAGCGGCCTGGCCGCGACCGTCCCCGCCGCCCGCCAGGGCGGCCTGGACCGCAGCAGCCTGGACCGCGCCGCCCTCGACCGCGGCCCGATGGACCGCACGCCCATCGAGCGCACCTCCCTCGACCGCACCCCCCTCGACCGCACACCCATCGAGCACCCCGCCATCGACCGCACGCCCCCCGAGCGCGTTTCCGTGGACCGCACCCCCATCGACCGCGGCACCCCCGTCGACCGCACGGGCATCCCCCTGCGCGGCTGACGGACTCGACCGCCACCGGACCGTCCGGGGCGGGGTGGCTCACCCACCCCGCCCCGCCGACCCGTCCGCTCACTCCCCCCGCCGACCGGTCCCCACACCCCCTCCGCACCCAGGGCCGAACGGCCTCAGCCGATGTCCGTCGGATCCATCCGCACCCGCACCGGCTCCGCCGTCCGCAGCGCGATCCGCGCGATCTGCGCCGCCTTGAGCGCCGCCGCGAGCGCCGCCCCCTGCCCGGGCGCGACGCGCAGCAGCGCCCGTTCCTGGTCCTCCCCGCGCAGCACCGGTACCGGCACCGGCCCGAGCACGTCCGCCCCCTCCGGCAGCCGGATCAGGCCCAGCAGGTCGGCGACGGCCGCCGGGCTCCCGCTGACCGACGCCATCCGCGACACCGGCGGGAAGTGCAGTTGCGCCCGCTCGTCCCGTTCCAGCCCGGCGTGCCCGAGCGGATCCCACCGCACCAGCGCCTGGACGGGCCGGGCCGAGGGCTCGGCGACCACGACCACCGTGCCGCCCTCGGCCGAGGACCGCACGAGGGCGGCGGCCGCCAGCCACAGCCGCAGGGTCTCCTCGCCGGCCCGCAGGTCCGGCCGGCTCAGCAGCGCCCACCCGTCCAGCAGCAGCGCGGCCCCGTACCCGCCGCCGCTCGCGCCGCCTTCCACCACCGGCTCCGCGCCCGGGGTGGAGATGACCAGCGAGGGCTCGTCCGGCACGGTGGCGAGTACGGCGTCGCGTCCCGAGGTCCGGACCGGGATCCGCGGGAACGACTTGCCCAGTTCCTCCGCCGTCCGCCGGGCGCCGATCACCTGGGCCCGCAGCCGGAAGGATCCGCACTCCGGGCAGTGCCACTCGTTCTCGGGTTCGCCGCACCATCCGCAGTGCAGCGCCGCGTCCGCCGAGGGCGCTTCCAGCGGTCCCTCGCACCGCCGGCACCGGGCCGGGGTCCGGCAGCGCCCGCAGGCCAGCCGGGGCACGTAGCCGCGCCGGGGCACCTGGATGAGCACCGGGTGTCCGGCCGCCAGCGCTTCCCGGGCGGCTTCCCAGGCCACCGAGGGCAGCCGGGCGGCCTGTGCGGCCGCGTCGCGGTGCTGGTCCTGGTCGGTGACGGTCCGCACCCGCGGCGCGACCTGCCGCACGGTCTCCCGGTCGGCGACCAGCGGGCGCGCCCAGCCGGTGCTGACCAGCTGCGCGCCTTCCACCGTGACCGCGTGGCCGCCCAGCAGCACCGCCGCGCCTTCCTCGGCGGCGCGCAGCAGCGCGACCTCCCGGACGTGCGGGTGCGGAGCGCGGGGATCGCTGTGACTGCTGTCCCCGTCCGACCAGACGACGACCAGTCCGAGGTCGCGCACCGGCGCGAACATGGTGGCGCGGGTGCCGATCGCGGCGTGCACGGAGCCGCGGCTCACGGTGAGCCAGCGCTTGTAGCGCTCGCGCGGGCCGAGGTCGGCCTCCAGGGCGACGTGCGTCCCGGGGCCGAGCAGTTCGGTCAGCGCCTGGTCGACCCGGGCCACCGACCGCTTGTCCGGCAGCACGACCAGCGCGCCGCGCCCGCTCGCCAGTGTCGCCCCCACCGCGCGGGCGATCTCGTACGGCCAGCCGGGGCCGGGCAGCGCCGCCCAGACGGCGCGCGGCGATCCGCCGCCGGCGAGCGCGGCGAGGAAGTCGGGTCCGGCGGGGTAGCGCTGCCAGCCGCCGGGGCCCGGGGCGGCGGGGCGCGGCAGGGGTTGCGGGGAGGGCTCGGCCTCGGCCTTGGCGTGCCGGGGCGGGACGGCGAGTTGCAGCACGTCGGCGAGCGTCCCGGCGTAGCGGTCGGCGACGGTCCGGCACAGTCGCAGGAGCTGCGGGCTGAGGACGGGTTCGGGCGAGAGCACTTGTGCCAGCGGGGCGAGCGGCCCAGGGAAGTCGCTCTTCTCCAGTCGGGCGACGATGAACCCGTCGTGCAGTTCGCCGCCCTCGCGCTGCCCCTTGACCACGCGCGCCCCGAAGCGCACCCGCACCCGGACGCCCGGCTGGGCTTCGTCGGCCATGTCGGCCGGCACGGCGTAGTCGAAGAACTTGTCGATGGTGAGCACGCCCTTGTCCACCACGACCCGGGCCACCGGCAGGTGCTCGGCCCGCTTGGCTCCGCGCCAGGTGCGCGGCTTGGCCCGCTTGACCGTCTCCCGGATGAACGCCAGCTGCTCCGGCTCGCCGACCCCACCGGTCTCGCCGCTCCGGCCGACGCCGCCGACGCCGCCGGTCGCGCCGACCCCGCCGACACCACTCGTCTCGCCGACGCCGCCGGCCCCGTTCTCCCCTGTGTTGCTCATCGCCACCAACTACTACCAGGTCAGACCGACACCACGCACAGAGCGGCGCCCGCCCCGGAGAGGGACGGGCGCCGCTTCACGACGTTCGGACGTCAGTCCTGCACGGCGGCCTTCAGCTGCTCCACCCGGTCGGTGCGCTCCCAGGTGAAGTCCGGCAGCTCACGGCCGAAGTGGCCGTACGCGGCGGTCTGGGAGTAGATCGGGCGCAGCAGGTCCAGGTCGCGGATGATCGCGGCGGGACGCAGGTCGAAGACCTCGGAGACGGCCTTCTGGATGGTGAGGACCGGCACGGTCTCGGTGCCGAAGGTCTCCACGAAGAGGCCGACCGGCTCGGCCTTGCCGATCGCGTACGCGACCTGCACCTCGGCGCGGCGGGCGAGGCCGGCGGCGACGATGTTCTTCGCCACCCAGCGCATCGCGTACGCGGCCGAGCGGTCCACCTTGGACGGGTCCTTGCCGGAGAAGGCGCCGCCGCCGTGGCGGGCCATGCCGCCGTAGGTGTCGATGATGATCTTGCGGCCGGTGAGGCCGGCGTCGCCCATCGGGCCGCCGATCTCGAAGCGGCCGGTCGGGTTGACCAGCAGGCGGTAGCCGTCGGTGGTCAGCTTGATGCCCTGCTCGGCCAGCGCCTTCAGCTCCGGCTCGACCACGAACTCGCGGATGTCCGGGGTGAGCAGCGACTCCAGGTCGATGTCGCTGGCGTGCTGGGTGGAGACGACCACGGTGTCGAGGCGGACGGCCTTGTCGCCGTCGTACTCGATGGTGACCTGGGTCTTGCCGTCGGGGCGCAGGTAGGGGATGGTCCCGTTCTTGCGGACCTCGGTCAGCCGGCGCGAGAGGCGGTGCGCCAGGGTGATCGGGAGCGGCATGAGCTCGGGGGTCTCGTCGGAGGCGTAGCCGAACATCAGGCCCTGGTCGCCGGCGCCCTGCTTGTCCAGGTCGTCGGTGTCGTCGCCCTGGGCGGAGCCCTCGACGCGTGCCTCGTACGCGGTGTCGACACCCTGCGCGATGTCGGGCGACTGGGCGCCGATGGACACCGACACGCCGCAGGAGGCGCCGTCGAAGCCCTTCTTGGAGCTGTCGTACCCGATCTCCAGGATCTTGTCCCGGACGAGCTGGGCGATCGGGGCGTACGCCTTGGTCGTCACCTCGCCGGCCACGTGCACCTGGCCGGTGGTGATGAGCGTCTCCACGGCGACCCGGGAGGTCGGGTCCTCGCGCAGGAGAGCGTCAAGGATGGTGTCGCTGATCTGGTCAGCGATCTTGTCGGGGTGTCCCTCGGTGACGGACTCCGAGGTGAACAGGCGGCGAGACACAGCGCTCCCTGGGGTTGCAGCGGCTGCTGACTGAAGGTCCCGGGTGGACCGGGAACTCCGGAAAGACTTGATTCCTGGAGTCTAACCGGCTGCCTCCGTCGAACGTCACCCGCTTCAGGATTTCTCGACCGTTCCCCAGGCGCTTCCGATCAGTTGCCGCTCAGTTGCCGACCGTTTCCAGCCGCTTTGCGACCAGGTCCCAGACCACGTCCGCCAGCGCCTCCTTCGGGCCCACCGGAACGGCCGTCTCACTGCCGTCCGAGCCGAGGACGACGGCCTCGTTGACGTCCGTGCCGAAGGCCTTGCCGTTGCCCACCTCGTTGACGACGAGCAGGTCGCACCCCTTGCGGACGAGCTTGGCGCGGCCGTTGGCGAGCACGTCGTCGGTCTCCGCCGCGAAACCGACGACGAGTTGGCCCGAACGGGGCCGGTGGGCCGACAGCTCGGCCAGGATGTCGGGATTGCGGACCAGCGCGACCGGCGCCGGCTCCACCCCCGCCACCTTCTTGATCTTGCCGGTCGCGTACTCGGCGGGGCGGAAGTCAGCCACGGCCGCGGCCATCACCACGGCGTCCGCGTCCGCGGCGGCCTTGAGGGCCGCCTCCCGCAGCTCCAGCGCGGTCGACACGTGCACCACGTCCACCCCGGCCGGGTCCGGCAGCTCGGCGTTGGCCGAGAGCAGGGTCACCCGGGCCCCGCGCGCCGCGGCCGTCACGGCGAGCGCGTAGCCCTGCTTGCCGGAGGAACGGTTGCCGAGGAAGCGCACCGGGTCCAGCGGCTCCCGGGTGCCGCCGGCCGAGACCACGACGTGCCGGCCCGCCAGGTCGTGCGCCACCGCGCCGCCGCGGCGCAGCACGGCCCGGCAGGCGTCGAAGATCGCGGACGGCTCGGGCAGCCGCCCCTTGCCGGTGTCCTTGCCGGTGAGCCGCCCGACAGCCGGCTCCAGCACGATCACGCCCCGGCGGCGCAGCGTGGCGACGTTGTCCCGGGTGGCCGGGTGCTCCCACATCTCGGTGTGCATGGCGGGCGCCAGGACGACCGGGCAACGGGCGGTGAGCAGGGTGTTGGTCAACAGGTCGTCGGCCAGGCCGTGCGCGGCCTTGGCGATCAGGTCGGCGGTGGCGGGGGCGACCACGACCAGGTCGGCCTGCTGCCCGATCCGCACGTGCGGCACCTCGTGCACGCGCTCCCAGGTCTCGGTGGCGGCCGGGCGCCCGGACAGCGCGGCCCAGGTCGCCTCGCCGACGAAGTGCAGCGCGGCCTCAGTGGGCACCACGGTGACCTGGTGGCCGGACTCGGTGAACCGGCGCAGCAGCTCGCAGGCCTTGTAGGCGGCGATCCCGCCGCTCACGCCGAGGGCCACCCGCGGGGCGTCCGCAGTCACGCTCATGAACCGACCTCTCTCCGCACCGGGAACGCGCCCACCCTACGGCCCCTCAGCCGCCACCCGCACGGTGCCCCACCCCGCCCCCAAAACCACGCCCCGAGCCCGCACCCAAACCCGCCAGCGCCCCAACCCACCAGCACCCCGGTGGAACGCCGAAGGGCCCAGCGGAAACGATTCCGCCGGGCCCTTCCGGAAACAACAACCGCCTCAGGCGGCCTCGATCGCCTCGGCGGTCAGCATGCCCGCGTTGATCTCGCGCAGCGCGATCGACAGCGGCTTCTCGTGCACGTGGGTGTCGACCAGCGGGCCGACGTACTCCAGCAGGCCCTCACCGAGCTGCGAGTAGTACGCGTTGATCTGGCGCGCGCGCTTGGCGGCGTAGATCACGAGGCTGTACTTGGAGTCGGTGGCCTCAAGCAGCTCGTCGATCGGCGGGTTGATGATGCCCTCGGGCGCGGTCATGGAAGAGGACACGCGAAAACCTTCCGAAAGGGTGGAAAAGACACAGACAGGTCAGGCTACTCCGAGCAAGGCTAGCAGTTCGGCCGCTACCTGCTCGACGGAGGTGTTGACAAGGGTCGTGTCGAACTCGGGCTCGGCGGCGAGCTCGATCTTGGCGGCGGCCAGCCGCTTCTCGATCACGTCCTGCGGCTCGGTGCCCCGGCCGGTCAGCCGGCGGACCAGCTCGTCCCAGCTCGGCGGGGCCAGGAAGACCAGCTGCGCCTCGGGCATCGACCCCCGCACCTGCCGGGCACCCTGCAGGTCGATCTCCAGCAGCACGGGTTCGCCGCGCTCCAGCTTCTCCAGCACGGCCGCACGCGGGGTGCCGTAGCGGTTCCCCGCGAACTCGGCCCATTCCAGCAGTTCGCCGTTGGCGACCAGCTTGTCGAACTCGTCGTTGTCGACGAAGTGGTACTGGACCCCGTTCTTCTCGCCGGGCCTCGGGTGGCGGGTCGTCGCCGACACCGAGAGCCAGACCTCGGGGTGCATCTTCCTCATATGAGCGACGACCGTGCTCTTGCCGACCCCCGAGGGGCCGGAGAGCACGGTCAGCCGCGGACGCTCACTCATGCACCGATTATCCCGGATCGCGGACGATCCTGGGACCACCGGGGCACGGTCAGGCGGCACCCCCGCCGAACTCCCGCTCCAGGGAGGCGATCTGGTTCGTACCGAGCCCGCGGACACGCCTGCTCTCGCTGATGCCGAGCCGCTCCATGATCTGCTTGGCGCGCACCTTGCCGACGCCCGGAAGGGACTCCAGCAGGGCCGAGACCTTCATCTTGCCGATCACGTCGTTGTCAGCCTTGCCGGCCTTGATCACCTCGTGCAGCGAGGCGCCGGAGTGCTTGAGCCGGTTCTTGACCTCGGCGCGCTCCCGGCGAGCCTCGGCGGCCTTGGCGAGCGCGGCGGTGCGCTGTTCAGGGGTAAGGGGCGGAAGAGCCACGCCGTTCACCTCAGGGTGTGGATGGAAGGAATTGAGCTAGGACTGGTTTGGTGCCCAGGACACCGTCCGCAAGGAGAACCACAGGGCCCTGACCTGCGGGAGCCACGAAAATCGGGGCTCGCCGATGACCTATCGCCGGACACTACCCGCATTGCGGCGCCACGTCAGGAAAAGAACACGAAAAGTCCTGGTCAGCCAAGGCCGACCAGGACTTTCCCGGGCAAAATGACCGCGATTGCGAGACTTTGACAGGCCCGATGTGACGGCGCTCACGTCAACTCCTCGACGGCGCCGCCGTCCTGCGCACACTCCACAGGGTCACCGGGCGGCTACCAGGGCGGCGCCGGCCGCAATCCGGCGGCGCCTGCCGCTCGTTGGGGGCGCTACTTGACGGCGTCCGCGAACTCGCCGGCGAAGCGGTCCGCCGCCGCCCGCAGCGCCGTCACCGAGGGGCCGTGCTTGAGCACGTCCCGGCTGACGCTCGGCACCACGTTGATCACCGAGCCGCCGAACACCCGCGGCAGGTCCGCCATGGTCGCGCCCTGGGCGCCGATGCCGGGGGCCAGCAGCGGGCCGTTGATGGCCAGCTCCACGCCGGCGTCGGCCAGCGTCGCACCGACCACCGCGCCGAAGGAGCCCAGCGGGGCGGCGCCCGCGTTCTCGGCCGCCAGCTGCCGCAGCACCGAGGCCGCGACCGGTTCGCCGTCCGCCCCCACCGCGCGCTGCACCTCGGCGCCCTCCGGGTTGGAGGTGAGCGCCAGCGCGAAGACGCCGCAGCCCTGCTCTCGGGCCAGGTCCAGGGCGGGGCGCAGCGAGCCGAAGCCGAGGTACGGGCTGACCGTCACGGCGTCCGAGAACAGCGGGCTGCCGGGCGACAGGAAGGCCTCGGCGTAGGCGGCCATGGTGGAGCCGATGTCGCCGCGCTTGGCGTCCATCAGGACCAGCGCGCCGGCCGCCCGGGCCTCCGCGACGGCCTCCTCCAGCACCGCGATGCCCTTGCTGCCGAAGCGCTCGAAGAAGGCGGCCTGCGGCTTGAGCACGGCGACCCGGTCGGCCAGCGCCTCGACCACGGTGCGGGTGAAGGTCTCCAGCCCGGTGAGGTCGTCGCCGAGCCCCCAGGCGGCGAGCAGCGAGGCGTGCGGGTCGATGCCGACGCAGAGCTGGCCGCGGGTGTCGAGGGCGTGGCGCAGTCGGGCGCCGAACGGGGCGAGGGTCATGTCGTCCTTTCCGAGGGTCGTACGGGTCGTTCCGGTGGCCGCGGTGGTCACGAGTCGCGCGTGGCGCTGCCGACGGCCGCCGCCAGGTCGCGGTAGCCCGCGGCCCGGAGCCGGGCCGACAGGCCCTGGTGGATCCGTCGGCACCAGAAGGGGCCCTCGTAGATGAAGGCGCTGTAGCCCTGGACCAGGTCGGCGCCGTGGATGATCCGCTGCCAGGCGTCCTCGGCGGTCTCGATGCCGCCGACCGAGACCAGGGTCAGCCGGCCGTCGGTACGGGCACGCAGCCGCTGCAGGACCTCCAGGGCGCGGGCCTTGAGCGGGGCGCCGGATAGGCCGCCCATGCCGATCTCCTCGACCCGCCCGGCGTCGGTGCGCAGGCCCTCGCGGCCGATGGTGGTGTTGGTGGCGATGATGCCGTCCAGGCCGAGCTCCAGGGCGAGGTCGGCGACCGCGTCGACGTCCTCGTCGGCCAGGTCGGGGGCGATCTTGACGAGCAGCGGCACGTGGTGCGCGGTGGTGCGGTCGGCGGCCTCGCGGACGGCGGCGAGCAGCGGCCGCAGGTGGTCCACGGCCTGCAGGTTGCGCAGCCCGGGGGTGTTCGGCGAGCTGACGTTGACCACCAGGTAGTCGGCGTACTTCGCCAGCCGCTCGGTGGACTTGACGTAGTCGGCGACGGCGTCGGCCTCCTCGACCACCTTGGTCTTGCCGATGTTGACGCCGATCACCGGGGTGGAGCTGGTGTGCGGGCGGGCGGCCAGCCGGGCGGCGACCCGGGCCGAGCCCTGGTTGTTGAAGCCCATCCGGTTGATCAGCGCGCGGTCCTCGACCAGGCGGAACAGCCGGGGTGCGGGGTTGCCGGGCTGGGGTTCGCCGGTGATGGTGCCGATCTCGACGTGGTCGAAGCCGAGCATGGCCAGGCCGTCGATGCCGACGCCGTTCTTGTCGAAGCCGGCCGCGAGGCCGAACGGGCCGGGCAGGTCGAGGCCGAGGGCGGTGGTGCGCAGGGCCCGGTCGCGCGGGGCGAGCACCAGCCGGACCAGGGTGCGCAGGCCGGGCACCGAGGAGGCGAGCCGGATCCAGAAGAAGGCCAGGTGGTGGGCCTTCTCGGGGTCCATCTTCTTGAAGACCAGGTCGAACAGAAGCTTGTACAAGGGGGGTCAACTCCCGGAGCGGCGAGCGGATTCGGACACAGGAGTGGGGGGCACCCGACTGGCTTCGGTGCCCCCCACTGCGGTGGTGCTACTTGCGGCCGGCGTTGATCAGCTCGGCGTGCTCCTGGAGCGACATCACTCCGACCTCGTCGCGCAGCAGCCGGTCGATGCCCTGGACGGCCGCGCCCATCGCCTGGACGGTGGTCAGGCAGGGCACCGCGCGGGCCACGGCCGCGGTGCGGATCTCGTAGCCGTCGAGGCGGCCACCGGTGCCGTACGGCGTGTTGATGATGAGGTCGACCTCACCGTCGTGGATCAGCTGGACGATGGTCTTCTCGCCGTTCGGGCCCTCGCCCTCGCTGTGCTTGCGCACCAGCGTGGACGGGATGCCGCCGCGCTGCAGCACCTCGGCGGTGCCGGCGGTGGCGAGCACCTCGAAGCCGAGGCTGACCAGCGCGCGGGCCGGGAAGACCAGGTTGCGCTTGTCGCGGTTGGCGACCGAGACGAAGACCTTGCCCTTGGTCGGCAGCGCGCCGTAGGCGCCGGCCTGGGCCTTGGCGTACGCGGTGCCGAAGACCTTGTCGATGCCCATGACCTCACCGGTCGAGCGCATCTCCGGGCCGAGCACGGTGTCCACGCCGCGGCCGTGCACGTCGCGGAAGCGGCTCCACGGCATCACGGCCTCCTTGACCGCGATCGGCGCGTCGGCGGGCAGCGTGCCGCCGTCGCCCTCGGCCGGGAGCAGGCCCTCGGCGCGCAGTTCGGCGATGGTCGCGCCGAGGGAGACCCGGGCGGCGGCCTTGGCCAGCGGCACCGCGGTCGCCTTGGAGGTGAACGGGACGGTCCGGGAGGCGCGCGGGTTGGCTTCCAGGACGTAGAGGATGTCGCCGGAGAGGGCGAACTGGATGTTGATCAGACCGCGGACGCCGACACCGCGCGCGATGGCCTCGGTGGAGGCGCGCAGGCGCTTGATGTCGTGGCCGCCGAGGGTGATCGGGGGCAGCGCGCAGGCGGAGTCGCCGGAGTGGATGCCGGCTTCCTCGATGTGCTCCATGACGCCGCCGAGGTAGAGCTCGGTGCCGTCGTAGAGCGCGTCGACGTCGATCTCCACCGCGTCGTCCAGGAAGCGGTCGATGAGCACCGGGTGCTCGGAGATCAGGCCGGCGTGCCGCTCCAGGTAGGAGGCGAGCGAGACCTCGTCGTAGACGATCTCCATGCCGCGGCCGCCGAGCACGTAGGACGGGCGGGCGAGGACGGGGTAGCCGATCTCGTCCGCGATGGCCTTGGCCTCGTCGAAGGAGAACGCGGTGCCGTGCTTGGGCGCGGGCAGGCCGGCGTCGCGCAGGACGCGGCCGAAGGCGCCGCGCTCCTCGGCGAGGTCGATCGCCTCGGGCTGGGTGCCGACGATCGGCACGCCGTTGTCCTTGAGCGCCTGGGCCAGGCCGAGCGGGGTCTGGCCGCCGAGCTGGACGATCACGCCGGCGAGCGGTCCGGCCTGCTGCTCGGCGTGGACGATCTCCAGCGCGTCCTCCAGGGTGAGCGGCTCGAAGTAGAGCCGGTCGGAGGTGTCGTAGTCGGTGGAGACGGTCTCCGGGTTGCAGTTGACCATGACGGTCTCGTACCCGGCCTCGGCGAGCGCGAAGGAGGCGTGCACGCAGGAGTAGTCGAACTCGATGCCCTGGCCGATGCGGTTCGGGCCGGAGCCCAGGATGATCACGGCGGGCTTGGTGCGCGGGGCGACCTCGTTCTCCTCGTCGTAGGACGAGTAGAAGTACGGGGTCTTGGCGGCGAACTCGGCGGCGCAGGTGTCGACGGTCTTGAACACCGGGCGGATGCCGAGGGCGTGGCGCACCTCGCGGACGACGTCCGGCTTCAGGCCGCGGATCTCGCCGATCTGCTGGTCGGAGAAGCCGTGCCGCTTGGCGTGGCGCAGCAGTTCCGGGGTGAGCTCGGCGGCCTCGGCCAGCTCGGTGGCGATCTCGTCCAGCAGGAAGAGCTGGTCGACGAACCACGGGTCGATCTTGGTGGCCTCGAACACCTCCTCCGGGGTGGCGCCGGCCCGGATCGCGTCCATCACGGTGTTGATCCGGCCGTCGGTGGGCACGCCCGCCTTGGCCAGCAGCTCGGCCTTCCCGCCGACCGGGCTGGTCCAGGAGAACTGGGAGCCCTTCTTCTCCAGCGAGCGCAGGGCCTTCTGCAGCGCCTCGGGGAAGTTGCGGCCGAGGGCCATGGCCTCGCCGACCGACTTCATGGTGGTGGTCAGCGTGGCGTCGGCGCTCGGGAACTTCTCGAACGCGAAGCGCGGCACCTTGACCACGACGTAGTCGAGGGTGGGCTCGAAGGAGGCCGGGGTCTCCTCGGTGATGTCGTTGGGGATCTCGTCCAGGGTGTAGCCGACGGCCAGCTTGGCGGCGATCTTGGCGATCGGGAAGCCGGTGGCCTTGGAGGCGAGCGCCGAGGAGCGGGACACCCGCGGGTTCATCTCGATGACGATGACCCGGCCGTCGTCGGGGTTGACGGCGAACTGGATGTTGCAGCCGCCGGTGTCGACGCCGACCTCGCGGATGACGGCGATGCCGATGTCGCGCAGGGTCTGGTACTCGCGGTCGGTGAGGGTCATCGCCGGGGCGACGGTGATCGAGTCACCGGTGTGCACGCCCATCGGGTCGAAGTTCTCGATGGAGCAGACGACCACGACGTTGTCCTGCTTGTCGCGCATCAGCTCCAGCTCGTACTCCTTCCAGCCGAGGATGGACTCCTCCAGGAGCACCTCGGTGGTCGGCGAGAGGGTCAGGCCCTGGCCGGCGATGCGGCGCAGGTCCTCCTCGTCGTGGGCGAAGCCGGAGCCGGCGCCGCCCATGGTGAAGGAGGGACGGACGACGACCGGGTAGCCGCCGAGCGTGTCGACGCCGGCCAGCACCTCGTCCATGGTGTGGCAGATGACCGAGCGGGCGGACTCGCCGTGGCCGATCTTGGCGTGGACGGCCTCGACGACGCCCTTGAAGAGCTCGCGGTCCTCGCCCTTGTTGATCGCCTCGACGTCGGCGCCGATCAGTTCGACGCCGTACTTGTCCAGCGTGCCGGCGGCGTGCAGGGAGATCGCGGTGTTGAGCGCGGTCTGCCCGCCCAGGGTCGGCAGCAGCGCGTCGGGGCGCTCCTTGGCGATGATCTTCTCGACGAACTCCGGGGTGATCGGCTCGACGTAGGTGGCGTCGGCGATCTCCGGGTCGGTCATGATCGTGGCCGGGTTGGAGTTGACCAGGATCACCCGCAGGCCCTCGGCCTTGAGGACCCGGCAGGCCTGCGTACCCGAGTAGTCGAACTCGGCGGCCTGGCCGATCACGATCGGACCGGAGCCGATCACCAGGACGGACTTGATGTCAGTGCGCTTAGGCACGCTGGCCCTCCATGAGCTTCACGCTCTGCTTGTCGTCGCCCCGCATGAGCTCGACGAACCGGTCGAAGAGGTAGGCCGCGTCGTGCGGGCCT
The DNA here is from genome assembly GCF_055664045.1 of Kitasatospora sp. NPDC023385. NCBI lineage: Bacteria > Bacillati > Actinomycetota > Actinomycetes > Kitasatosporales > Streptomycetaceae > Kitasatospora > Kitasatospora sp. NPDC023385. The sequence goes on from NZ_JBVOOL010000014.1 coordinate 98,375, forward strand.
GCCGCGGCTTCGGGGTGGTACTGCACGCTGAAGGCGGGGACGTCGAGCGCCTGCAGGCCCTCGACCACGTCGTCGTTCAGGCAGACGTGGGAGACCTCGACCCGCCCGTACGGGGTGTCGCTCACCTTGTCCAGCGGCGCGTTCACGGCGAAGCCGTGGTTGTGGGCGGTCACCTCGACCTTGCCGGTGGTGCGGTCCTGCACCGGCTGGTTGATGCCGCGGTGGCCGTACTTGAGCTTGTAGGTGCCGAAGCCCAGCGCGCGGCCGAGGATCTGGTTGCCGAAGCAGATCCCGAAGAACGGGGTCCTGCGCTCCAGCACGCCCTGCGCGACGGCGACCTGGTGGTCGGCGGTGGCCGGGTCGCCCGGGCCGTTGGAGAAGAAGACGCCGTCCGGCTCGACCGCGTAGACGTCCTCCAGCGTGGCGTTGGCGGGCAGCACGTGCACCTCGATGCCGCGCTCGGCCATCCGCTGCGGGGTCATCGCCTTGATGCCGAGGTCCAGCGCGACGACGGTGAACTTCTTCTCACCGATGGCGGGCACCACGTACGGCTCGGTGGTGGCGACCTCGGCGCACAGGTCGGCGCCCTTCATCTCGGGTGACTGCTGCACCCGGGCGAGCAGGGCGGCCGGGTCGGCCAGGGCCTCGCCGGAGAAGATGCCGCAGCGCATCGCGCCGCGCTCGCGCAGGTGGCGGGTCAGCGCGCGGGTGTCGATGCCGCTGATGCCGACGACGCCCTGGCGGACCAGTTCCTCGTCGAGCGAGCGGCGGGAGCGCCAGTTGGAGGAGACCCGGGCGGGGTCGCGCACGACGTAGCCGGCGACCCAGATCTGCTTGGACTCGTCGTCCTCGTCGTTCCAGCCGGTGTTGCCGATCTGCGGGGCGGTCATCACGACCACCTGGCGGTGGTACGACGGGTCGGTCAGGGTCTCCTGGTAGCCGGACATGCCGGTGTTGAAGACGGCCTCGCCGAAGGTCTCGCCGGTCGCGCCGTAGGCCTGGCCGCGGAAGGTCCGGCCGTCCTCCAGGACGAGCACGGCGGCAGCACGATCCGGAAACGCGCGCTCCCGCCGTTGGCGCTGCGTGGTGGGGGCAGGTGCGGTCATCGAGCGGCCTCTTCCGTCATCTTCGTCTTCGTCATCTTCGTCATCTTCGTCTGCGGCGCCTGCGGCGGCTGCTGCGTCTGCGTGCGGGTGGCAAGGTTGGCGATCGCCTCGACCCAGGCGGCGTGCTCGTCGGGGTGGTCGGCCCGGAAGCCGGAGTCCAGCTCGATGGCGTCCGTGGCGGTCCCCCCGGCCGAGGGCTGGGGCAGGGTCCAGGTGACGACGAGCAGTCCGGACGGGACGACCTTGCCGGCGATCCCGGAGTCCGTGCGGGCCCCGGTGAGGTGCGCGGCCGGGATCCAGAGGTCGACGTCACCGGGGCGCCGGACGAGCAGGCCGTCCTCGCCGAGGGTGAGGTCGGCCCGGCTGCGGGTGCCCAGGCCGTGCGCGACGACCCGGTCGAGCCAGTTCCCGGCGGTGGTCGTGCCGTGGTACCGGCCGCTGGTCTCCAGGATGGCGCGCCCGGCACCGGCCGGCACCGCGGGCAGCGGCGGGATGCCGGACTGCAGGGTGCGGCGCCAGTTCCACCCCTGGCGCATCAGCCAGTACACGAGGCCGATCACGATCAGCAGGCCGACGGACCAGCCGATGTACCCGGGCCAGTTGGTGACCTTCGCCTGCTCCTTGGCGAGTGTGGCGTAGTGCATCACACCGAGCCGTCCTGCTCGGCCGGCTCGCCGGCCAGCACGGTGGCGCGCCCGCGCAGGAAGGTGGCGTGCACCCGTCCCGGCAGGTCCAGGCCCTTGTAGGGGGTGTTGCGGCTGCGGGTGGCGAAGCTGTCCGGGTTCACGGCTCCACGGTACGCGGGATCGAAGAGCACCAGGTTGGCGGGCTCACCCACCGAGATCGGCCGGCCGTGCCCGGTGAGGCGGCCGATCCGGGCCGGGCGGTGGGACATCCGGTCGGCGACGCCCTCCCAGTTCAGCAGGCCGGTGTCGACCATGGTCTGCTGCACGACGGACAGCGCGGTCTCCAGGCCGACCATGCCCATCGCGGCCACGGCCCACTCGCAGTCCTTGTCCTCGGCCGGGTGCGGCGCGTGGTCGGTGGCGACGGCGTCGATGGTGCCGTCGGCCAGCGCCTTGCGCAGCGCCTGGACGTCCTCGGCGGTGCGCAGCGGCGGGTTCACCTTGTACACCGGGTCGTAGGAGCGGACGAGCTCGTCGGTGAGCAGCAGGTGGTGCGGGGTCACCTCGGCGGTGACGTCCCACCCCTTGGCCTTGGCCCAGCGGACGATCTCCACGGAGCCGGCCGTGGAGAGGTGGCAGACGTGCAGCCGGGAGCCGACGTGCGCGGCGAGCAGCACGTCGCGGGCGATGATCGCCTCCTCGGCGACGGCCGGCCAGCCGCCGAGCCCGAGCTCGCCGGAGACCTGGCCCTCGTTCATCTGGGCGCCCTCGGTGAGCCGCGGCTCCTGGGCGTGCTGGGCGACGACGCCGTCGAAGGCCTTGACGTACTCCAGGGCGCGGCGCATCAGCACCGCGTCGTCCACGCACTTGCCGTCGTCGGAGAAGACCCGGACGTTCGCGGCGGACTCGTGCATCGCGCCGAGCTCGGCGAGCTTCTTGCCCTCCAGGCCGACGGTGACGGCGCCGACCGGCTGCACGTCGCAGTAGCCGGCCTCCTGGCCGAGCCGCCAAACCTGCTCGACCACGCCGGCGGTGTCGGCCACCGGGGTGGTGTTGGCCATCGCGTGGACGGCGGTGAAGCCGCCCATCGCGGCGGCGCGGGTGCCGGTGAGCACGGTCTCGGCGTCCTCGCGGCCGGGCTCGCGCAGGTGGGTGTGCAGGTCGACCAGGCCGGGCAGGGCGATCAGCCCGGTGGCGTCGATCTCGATGTCCGCCTCGGCCGCCAGGCCGGTGCCGATCTCCTTGATCACGCCGTCGGCGAGGAGGAGGTCCTGCGGGGCGCCGCCCAGGATCTGAGCGTTGCGGATCAGGTAGCTGGTCACTGAGCGGTCTCCACGGAGTCGGTGCGGGGGGAGTCGGTGGGCCCGTCGGCGAAGACGGCCCCGCCGAGCAGCAGGTAGAGGACGGCCATCCGGACGGAGACGCCGTTGGCGACCTGCTCGACCGCGGTGCAGCGCGGCGAGTCGGCGACCTCGGCGGTGATCTCCATGCCCCGGACCATCGGGCCGGGGTGCATCACGATGGCGTGCTCCGGCAGCTGGGTCATCCGGAGGCCGTTCATGCCGTAGCGGCGGCTGTACTCGCGCTCGGTCGGGAAGAACGCGGCGTTCATCCGCTCGCGCTGCACCCGCAGCATCATCAGCGCGTCCGTCTTGGGCAGCACGCTGTCCAGGTCGTAGCTGATCTCGCAGGGCCAGTTCTCGATGCCGATCGGCAGCAGCGTCGGCGGGGCGACGAAGGTGACCTGCGCACCGAGGGTGGTCAGCAGGTGCACGTTGGAGCGGGCGACCCGGCTGTGCAGGACGTCGCCGACGATCGTCACCCGGCGGCCCGCCAGCCCCTGCCGGAGGGCGCCGGCCGGCGCTCCCGGGTTGAGGTGGCGACGCATGGTGAAGGCGTCGAGCAGCGCCTGGGTGGGGTGCTCGTGGGTGCCGTCACCGGCGTTGATCACACTGCCGTGCAGCCAGTCGGACTGGGCCAGCCGGGCTGGCGCGCCGGAGGCGTGGTGGCGGATGACCACCGCGTCGGCCCCCATGGCCTGCAGGGTCAGCGCGGTGTCCTTGAGGCTCTCGCCCTTGGAGACCGAGGAGCCCTTGGCGGAGAAGTTGATGACGTCGGCCGAGAGGCGCTTCTCGGCGACCTCGAAGGAGGTCTTGGTCCGGGTGGAGTCCTCGAAGAAGAGGTTGACGACGGTGCGGCCGCGCAGCGTGGGCAGCTTCTTGACGGCCCGGCCGGAGAGCTGGGCCAGCTCCTCGGCGGTGTCCAGGATCAGCAGCGCGTCGTCGCGGCTGAGATCGGCGGCGGAGACGAGGTGGCGCTTCACGCGGGCTACTCCGGGAGGTGCGATTCGGTGGGCTTGGCGGCGGTGGCCTGCGTGCCCTGTTCAGTGCGCGCAGGTCGCGACGCGGCGGCGTGGTCCCGGTCACCGACCAGCACGGCGTCCACGCCGTCGCTGTCGGACAGGCGCACCTGCACGGCCTCGCGCAGCGAGGTGGGGAGGTTCTTGCCCACGTAATCGGCGCGGATCGGCAGCTCGCGGTGGCCGCGGTCGACGAGGACGGCGAGCTGGACGGCGCGGGGGCGGCCGATGTCGTTCAGCGCGTCGAGTGCGGCGCGGATGGTGCGGCCGGAGAAGAGCACGTCGTCGACGAGCACGACGAGCTTGCCGTCGATGCCGCCGGGCGGGATCTCGGTGTGCTCCAGGGCGCGGGCGGGCTTCAGCCGCAGGTCGTCCCGGTACATGGTGATGTCCAGGGTGCCCAGCGGGATCTCGCGCCCGGTGATCTGCGCCAGCCTGGCGTGCAGGCGGCGGGCGAGGTGGACGCCCCTGGTGTGGATGCCGAGCAGCACGACGTCCTCCGCGCCCTTGGCGCGCTCGACGATCTCGTGCGCTATCCGGGTGACGACCCGGGCGATGTCCGTGCCGTCCAGCACCTGGTGCGGCGGTCGCGGAGTCTGTTCCTGGTGTGCGGTCATGCCGAAGCGGACCTCCTTCCCCGCCTCACTGGACGGGCCTTAAAGGATGTCTGGGACGGCCCCCGCCGAGTCGGCGTGGGCTTCGGGCCATCCTAGCAGTGCGCTGGGCGGCAAACAGAAGTCCACCATTCCGCTTCCCGGGGTTAACACCCCGGACGCGCCGACGATGCGGGCCATTCGCACGACTGCCCCATTCGGCTTGACGCAACTACCTTACTCTACGTAACCTCACAGTGAGTTACGAGACGCACGTCGAACCCACCGGTAACGGCGGCGGCAACGCCCGTGACCCACCACTGAACGCGAAGCAATCTCGTCCGGGGAGATCAATGTCCAGCGACTACGCGAAGCAACTCGGAGGCAAGCTCCGAGCGATCCGCACTCAGCAGGGTCTCTCCCTGCACGGTGTCGAGGAGAAGTCCCAGGGGCGCTGGAAGGCAGTCGTCGTCGGCTCGTACGAGCGCGGCGACCGTGCGGTCACCGTGCAGCGGCTGGCCGAGCTGGCGGAGTTCTACGGCGTCCCGGTGCAGGAGCTGCTGCCCGGCGGCACCCCCGGTGGCGCGGCCGAGCCGCCGCCGCGCCTGGTCCTCGACCTGGAGAGACTGACCCAGGTCCCGTCCGAGAAGGCCGGCCCGCTGCAGCGCTACGCGGCGACCATCCAGAGCCAGCGCGGCGACTACAACGGCAAGGTGCTGTCGATCCGCCAGGACGACCTGCGCACCCTGGCCGTCATCTACGACCAGTCGCCGTCGATCCTCACCGAGCAGCTGATCTCCTGGGGCGTGCTGAACCCCGACGCGCGCCGTGCGGTGCGCGAGGAGGACGCGAGCTGAGGCTCACCGCACCGGCTCCCGCCAGCGGATCCTTACAGGCGCCGGCACTCGCTTCGCCGGTGCCGGCACGCAGAAACGTCACGGCGCGGCACCCCGGTCCCGGGGGCCGCGCCGCGGTGTGTCCGGGACGCCCGCCGGGGTGTCAGCAGACCGTGCCCAGGCTGTAGCCGGGCTGGGCCGCCACCCCGTCCAGCCGGACCGGCCGCGCCGCCGGCGCCCAGTCCTGGCCACCGCTCGACCAGGCCCAGGAGGCCGGCAGGTACTCCCCGCAGGAGGCGGCCGAGCCCTGCGAGCCGTGCAGCACCGCGACGCCCGGCAGCTCCAGCGCCAGCCCGGCGCACAGCACCGCGCAGACCAGCTCCAGGTCCTCGTCGTTGATCCGCACCACGCCGTCCTCCCACTGCAGCACCCGCGCCGCCGCGGTCAGCGGCCCGCCGGGCGCGTCCACCCGCAGGCGCAGCTCGTACACGCCGGCGCCCGCGCCGACCAGCATCCGCCGGAACACCTCGCCGCCGCGCTGGTAGGCGGCGCGCACCCAGCGGGTGTGCTCCTCGTCCTGCTCGTCCGCGCCCCCGTACAGGCCGCCGTCGAGCAGCAGGTCGACGTGGCAGAGCGTCAGGCCGTTCTCGCGGGCCCGCATCAGGCGCGGGACGAAGTCCCCGGCCAGCTCCTCGCCCTGGTAGGCGAGCAGTTGGGCCTGCAGCGGCGGGTTGACCAGGTAGCGGTCGCGGGAAGCCGGCTCGGCCGGGTCGAGCCCGTGCAGCAGGCAGAACTCCGCGAAGTCCTGCGGGTGGAACACCCGGGCCCGGACGCTGTCGAACCGCTCCAGCGCGTCGGCCAGCAACTCTGCCGTCTCGGCCAGGTAGCGCTCGTAGTCGGGGGCGTCGGAGATCCCCCAGACCCGGGCCCGCGCGAAGTCGGCGGCGCCGGCCAGCACCCCGATGACGAACGCCTGGTCGGCACCCTCGGCGCCCTCGGCCCGCTGCGGCCGGTGCGGCGCCCGGACCACGGGCCGCGAACCGCCGGCGGTGCAGTCGGAGTTGCGGCGGGCGCGGCCATTTCGAGTCATCGGTGGCTCCTGGCTTCGGCGGGCGGCCGTCGGCGGTGACGGTCGGCGGCGGGTCGCCGCTGACCGTCTTTCTCCCCAGCCGCGCGCGCCGCACACGTACGGCGTGTCACAGGAACGTAACCACCGGTAATAGCACCGGCGGCGGACCTACCGAGGCACCCGGGCCAGCTGGCGGGACTGCGCGACCAGGCGGCCGGACTCGTCCCAGACCTCGGCGTCCTCCTCGAAGTAACCGCCGGCCAGGTTGCGGGTCGCGTGGGTGACGCGCAGCCAGCCCGGGGCGGGCTTGGCGCGCAGGTGGACGGTCAGTTCGACGGTCGGGGCCCAGCCCGGCATGCCGAGGTCGAAGGTGACCGGCGGCAGTGCGTCGGCGACCAGCAGGAGCAGCAGCGGGTCGGGCTCGCGGCCGTCGGCGAGCCGGAACCAGCCCTGGATCCGCCCGTTGCCGGAGGGCTGCCCGAGCGCCCAGCCGACGGTGGCCGGGTCCAGCCGCAGGTCGAAGCGCTCCAGCAGGGCGGCCTGGGCGATCAGTTCCTTGGGCGCGTGCTCCACGCCGATGCACTGGTCCGGCGGCGGCAGCCGCGGCGGCTGCGCGCTGGTGCGCACCTCGCCGTCGGCGCGGGAGAGGTCGCCGTGGCTGGCGATCACGCGCAGCCGTTCGACGCCGTCCTGACTGAGCGAGGCGGTGCCGGTGGAGAGCCCGCGGCCGCTGCGCAGCACCTCGGTGCGGACGGTGGCCGGGCCGGGGGTGGAGGCGGACAGGTAGTAACCGCTGATCGACACCGGATCGGGGTGCGTGTCGTGCTCCAGCGACAGCGCGTGTCCGGCGACGGCCAGCAGCAGCCCGCCGTTGACCCCGCCGCCGATCTGCCAGCCCTCGCCGAGTTCGGCCTCGTAGCGGCCGGGCTCCTCGGGGTGTCTGGTCAGGGCGATGCCCTGGTCGAACTCGCTGCGGATCACGGTGGTCATGGGGGACCTGCCCTTCACGCCTGGTTCCGGACGTCAAGTTACTGACGAGTAGGGCCCCACCCTACGCCGCGCGGGTGAAACGCGCGACGGCCGGGGAACGCCGGACCGGGCCGCGAACCAGGAACGGAGCCGGAAACGCAGAACGGCCGCCGGACCCCGACGTCGGGGTCCGGCGGCCGTCCGCGAGGCACGGCCGGCTACCGGCGGATGCTCGGCTTCAGCTCCATGAAGCGGGCGAGCATGCCGTTGACGAAGGCCGGGGAGTCGTCCGTGGAGAACTCCTTGGCGATCTCGACGGCCTCGTCCAGGACGACCGCGTCCGGGACGCGGTCCTCCCAGATCAGCTCGTACGCGCCGAGCCGCAGGACGTTGCGGTCCACGATCGGCATCCGGTCGAGCGTCCAACCCACCGCGTACTGCGAGATCAGGTCGTCGATGCGACGGGCGTGCTGGACGTACCCCTCGATCAGCTCCATCGTGTACTCGCCGACCTGCGGGGTGCCCTCGTCGGGCTTCGGCTCCCGGGCGCGGGCCACCCAGTCCGCGAGGACCCGCTGCGGGTCGACCCCGCGGTGGTCGGCCTCGAAGAGGATCTGGAAGGCCCTGGTACGGGCCTTGCTGCGTGCGGCCGACACGGACTTACTTCACCCGGCCGAGGTAGCTGCCGTCGCGGGTGTCGACCTTGACCTTCTCACCGGTGGTGACGAAGAGCGGCACCTGGATCTCGGCGCCGGTCTCCAGGGTGGCCGGCTTGGTGCCACCGGTCGAGCGGTCGCCCTGGACGCCCGGCTCGGTCTCGGCGATGGTCAGCTCGACCGCGGCCGGGAGCTCGATGTACAGCACCGCGCCCTCGTTGGTGGCGACGACGGCCTCGAAGCCCTCCAGCAGGTACTTGGCGGCGTCGCCGACGACGGCCGGCTCGATGGTCAGCTGGTCGTAGGTGTCCATGTCCATGAACACGAAGTTCTCGCCGTCCTTGTACGAGAACTGCATGCCCCGCTTGTCGACGTTGGCGGTCTCGACCTTGGTGCCCGCGTTGAAGGTCTTGTCGACGACCTTGCCGGACAGGACCTCCTTGAGCTTGGTCCGCACGAAGGCCGGGCCCTTGCCGGGCTTCACGTGCTGGAACTCGACCACGGACCAGAGCTTGCCGCCCTCCAGCTTGAGGACCATGCCGTTCTTGAGATCGTTCGTGGAAGCCACGGGCGCACTTACTCCTGGATATAGCTGTCAAGGAACCAAGGGGTCGCGTCCTGCCGCCGACGGCCGTCTGGCGGCCGCGGTCACAGGGCGAGGAGCTCCTTGGTGGTGATGGTGAGCAGCTCGGGACCGCCCTCTTCCAGAGGGCGGACGACGAGCGTGTCCTCGATCCGGACACCGCCCCTGCCCGGGAGGTGGACTCCTGGGCCGACGGTGACCGGCACGCGGCTGTCCAGTTTACCCATGTCCGACGGACCGAGGCGCGGCGCCTCCCGGATCTCCAGCCCGATGCCGTGGCCCACCGGGTGCGGGGAGGCCTCGGTGTGGCCCGCGGCCTCCAGGACCTGCCGGACGGCCCGGTCGGGTACGCACTGCTCCACGCCGGGACCGAGCGCCTCCCGGCCGGCCCGCTGGGCGCGGAAGACCAGCCGGTGCAGGTCCACCTGCCAGGGTGCGGGGGCCGCGCCGATCACGAAGGTCCGGGCGGTGGAGACGCCGTAGCCGCGGTACTGGGCGCCCATCACCACGGTCAGGAAGTCCCCCTCCTCCACTCGCCGGTCGGTCGGCTGGTGCGCGGCCTGGCCGGAGTGGCTGCCGGCGCCGACCGACACCGGGAAGGCGGCCCGGTCGGCGCCGTGGTCGATCATCCGGCGCTCCAGCTCCATCGCCAGGTGCCGTTCGGTTCGGCCGACCAGGATCGACTCCAGCAGTTCGCCGAGCGCCTGGTCGGCGATCTCGGCGGCGATCCGCAGGTCCGCGATCTCGTGCTCGTCCTTGACCACCCGCAGCCGCTCGACCACCTGGCCGAGGTCGGCCAGCCGGGCCCGCTCGGCCATGCCCGCCACCGCCCGGTGCCGGCTGACGGTCAGGTCGTGCTCCTCCACCGCCAGGCGCGCCACCCCGAAGCCGGCGGCGGCGGCCGCGGCGGCCAGCGCGGTGTCCGCGCCCGCCGCGACCGGCAGCTGCGTGACGTCCGGGTCGATCAGGTGCTCCCCGGAGTCGTCCGGCGGCAGGTCGTCGGGCAGCGCGAGCAGCGCCCGCTCCCTGGTCAGCAGCAGCGTCGCCCCGCAGGGCGCGCAGCCCGTCAGGTACCGCACGTTCGCCGCCCGGGTGATCAGCGCCGCATCGGCCCCGGCCGCACCGCAGTGCTCCCTCACCCGCTCCCGCCGACCCGCGTACGCATCCGCCATGCGTCGAGCCTACGAACCCCCACCCCAAACCGCCCGCCGAGCACCCCCGATCCGGAGCGCCCTCACGACTCGTGGGGCGTCCAGCGCTTCTCGACCCGGGCGAGCTTCCAGTACGCGATCGCCGCCGCCCAGACCACGACGAACAGCCCGGCGATCGCGTAGCCGACGTTGTCCAACGAGATCTCCGCGATCCAGCCGGTCACCGGGTCGGTCAGGTCGAGCTTCTCGTGCAGCACCCCGACCAGCTCGATGGTGCCGATGACGAAGGCCACCGCGATCGACAGCCCGGTGATGGTCAGGTTGTAGTACACCTTGCGCACCGGGTTGGCGAAGGCCCACTGGTACGCGAAGTTCATGAAGGTCCCGTCCAGCGTGTCGAACAGGCTCATCCCGGCCGCGAACAGCAGCGGCAGGCAGACGATCGCGTACCAGGGCAGCCCGGAGGCCGCACCGGAGCCGGCCATCACCATCAGGGTGACCTCGGTCGCGGTGTCGAAGCCCAGGCCGAGCACCATGCCCACCGGGAACATCTGCCCGGGCCGGGTGATCGAGCGGGTCGCCCGGTTCAGCACCCGGGCCATGAAGCCGCGCGAGTCGAGGTGCGCCTCCAGCTCCGCCTCGTCGTACTGCCCGGCCCGCATCGACCGGAACACCTTCACGATGCCGAGCAGCGCCGCCAGGTTGAGCGCGCCGATCAGGTAGAGGAACACCCCGGAGGTGGTCGTCCCGACCACGCCGAGCCACTTGTGGGTCGCCGACTCGTCGTCCATCAGCGTGTTCGCCAGCTGCGCGCCGCCCGCCACCAGCGCGGCCATCACCACCACCATCGAGGAGTGCCCGAGCGCGAACCAGAAGCCGACCGAGACCGGCCGCTTGCCGTCCGCCATCAGCTTGCGGGTGGTGTTGTCGATCACCGCGATGTGGTCGGCGTCGAAGGCGTGCCGCATGCCGAGGGTGTACGCGGTGATACCCAGGCCCACCCCGAAGACCTGGGTACCGACCGCGTACCGCTCGGGTGCGACCAGGAAGACGAGCGTCCCGAAGGCCACCACGTGCATGGCCAGGATCACCCCCATCAGCCCGGCCGTGCGTACGGTGTCCTCGCGCCGCCACCGGAAGGTGGGCAGCACCGAGGGCACCGCCTTCGCATCCGCGGCGGCGATTTCGGGCAGGGTCATCTCCGGATCACGCTCCAACACCTCGTGGAAACAGTTCGTGAAGTGCCGTGGCCGGTCTCCTGGCTTACGGGACGTCCGGGTCCGCCTTCCCAGGCGCGCGAGGCACCCAGTGGCATCGTGGACACGGACGGCATTCCGTCGAGGACGAAGGAATGACCCGATCACAGTGGCGAGGGCCGCTCCGGACTCCGGCCCCCTGAGGGTCCGTCACCGGTCTTCCCGAGCACCACGGCGGGGAACACCGTAGGGGCCGCGCCCCTACCCATGCAAGGCTGCGCACCTGCGCAGGTGTCCAGGATCACAGGCACCCGCCTGCAAGAATGTCCGCATGCATCTCGTACCGGCCGACCGCGCGGGCCACCGCACCATCGACGGGCACCGGGTCTGCGAGGCCATCGCCGCCATCGGCGACACCGCGCACGTCCGGTCCTGGTCCGAGCGCTTCTCCCTGCTCGCCGACCCGGGGCGGCTCGCCCTGCTGCTCGCCCTCCACCGGGCCGGCCCGCTCGCCGTCACCGACCTCGCGGTCGCCACCGGCATGCGCGACCCCGCCGTCTCCCAGGCCCTGCGGCTGCTCCGCACGGCGGGCGTGGTCAGCGGCGACAAGGACGGACGTGTGGTGCGCTACCAGCTCGTGGACGAGAGCATGCGCCCCCTGCTCGACGAATGCGCCGCCGCCGAGCACCACGAGCCGAGCGCGGCAGCGGGCTGACCGACACTCGGGAAACCGCACCCACGGCGGCCCGGATGAGTACGATCATGGTGTGCCGTCCCACCCCCACGCCTGGCCCGCCGACCGGTGGAACACCCTCCCGGTCAAGGCCCACGTGCTGGCGGTCGCCCGTACCCTCACCTCGGCCACCCGCGTCCTGGACGTCCTCACCCTGCTGAAACCGGACGGCATCGCCCGGTACTTCACCGTCAACCCCGGCTCCGCCTTCGCCGACCGCGCCCTGGACGAATACCTGCGCGGCCTGCCCGGCTTCACCGTGCTGGACTGGGAGGACGCCGTCCGGCACCACTTCGACCTGGCCGTCGCCTGCGCCGTCCACTCCTCCATGCACCGCCTGGACGCCCGCCTCGTCGTCCTCCCGCACGGCGCCGGCTACAACCGCCTGGTGACCGAGTCCACCGGCGACACGACCAGCGCCGCCGGCCTCTCCCGCAACGAACTCACCCACCGCGGAAGGGTGTTCGTCGACGTCCTCGGCCTCTCCCACCCCGAACAGCTGGACCGCCTGCGGACCTCCTGCCCCGAGGCCCTGGACGTCGCCCAGGTCGTCGGCGACCCGTGCTTCGACCGGATGCTGCGCAGCCGGCGCTCCCGCGACGCCTACCGTGCCGCGCTCGGCGCCGTCGACGGCCGCCGCCTCGTCGTCGTCAACTCCACCTGGAGCAAGCACTCGTTACTCGGCCGCCGCCCCGACCTGCCCCAGCGCCTGGTCCGCCGCCTGCCCGCCGACGAGTACACCGTCGCCGTCGTCCTGCACCCCAACATCTGGAGCCGGCACGACCCCGAAGCCCTGCTCGACGACGCCCGCCGGATGGGCCTGCGCCTGGTCCCGCCCCACCGGGGCTGGCAGGCCGCCCTGGTCGCCGCCGACTGCGTGATCGGCGACCACGGCTCGGTCTCCGTCTACAGCGCCGCCCTGGAACGGCCCACCGTGCTCGTCGCCACCGGCGCCGCCGAACTCGACCCGCGCTCCCCCAGCTACGCCTTCGGGCAGGCCGCCCCCGTCCTCGACCCCGACGGCGACCTCGCCGCCCAGCTCGAACAGGCCCTCGCCCGGGATCCCTCCGACCAGGCCGACCTGACCGGCATCACCGACCGCTCGCTCGCCCACCGCGGCGAATCAGCCCGACTGCTGCGCCCGTTGCTCTACTCGTTCCTCGACGGCCTCGACGAACCCGCCCACGAAGCCGTCCTCCCGCCCTACCCCAAGCCCGCGCCCGACCCCGGGGACAGTGCCGGGCCCACCGCGTACGACGTCGAGGGCAAGAGCGACGGCACCGAGGTCAGTCTGCGCCGCTACCCGTTCCAGCCCGACGACCACACCCCGCGCGGCTTCCACGCCCTCACTGACGACCACCCCAACGACGCCCTGCGGTACACCGCCGAAGTCCTCGCCCGCACCGAGCCGCACGCCGAACGCCCGGCCGTCGACTGGCTCACCGCCACCACCGCCGAACTCCCCGGCCTCACCGTCGCGGTGGCCGCCCTCGGCCCCGCCCTCCACCTGCTCCGGCTGCCCGGCGGCCTGCTGCTCGAAGCCCGCGCCGAACGGGACTTCGGCTGCCCCGATCCCGTCCTCGACCCGCTGCTGCTCGGCTCCGCCGTGGCCTGCTGGCTCGCCGACGGCGGCGACCCGGCCGGCCTCCCCGAGCACGGCCTCACCGTCCGCAGCGGCAGGCACCGCACCCGGGTGTCCTTCACCACCGGGCCCTAGCCGGCCAGCTCCCGCAGCCGGGCCCGGCTGCGCTCGGCCAGCTCCGGGTCGTCCAGTTCCGCGGCGAGGGAGACCAGCAGGGTGTGCGCCTGGGCCTCCTTCGCGTACTGGCTCCGCGCCTTCGCCCTCCGGACGCAGTCCTCGGCGTGCGCGACGGCGGGAGCGAGCTGCCCCAGCGCCCGGTGGGCCCGGGCGGTCACCAGCGGCAGCTTCATCAGCATGTCGTCATCCCCGGTGGCACCGGCCTGCGCGGCGGCCCCGGCCAGCACGGTCAGTGCCTCGTCCGGGCGAGCGTCGGCGATCAGTGCCTGCGCCACGTTGTAGCTCTGCACGATCTCGCCGTGCGGGTCGCCCCGGTTCTCCTCCAGGGCCAGCGCGAACCGTTCCACCGCCCGGCCCGGGCGGCCGTCAGCCAGACAGAGCAGGCCGTCCGTCTCGTGCAGCACCCCCGCCACCTGGCGCCTGGTCACCAGCGGCAGCTGCTCCGCCGCCAGCGCCAACTGCTCGGCAGCGAGCGGGTACTCCTTGCGCTCGTAGTGGGCGCGGGCCAGCTGGTTGCGCATCCGGACCACGGCGTCCGGCTGGTTGTCCCAGTGCGCCGACTCGACCCCGAGCCGGTGGGTGGCGATCCAGTCCTGGTAGAGCTTGCGACCGTGGTACAGCGGCCAGAGCGACTCGCACAGGCGCCACACCTCGCCGTGCCAGCCCTGCTCGGCCGCCGCCTCCACCACCGCGCGCAGGTTGGCCCGCTCGGCGTGCAGCCACTCCAGCGCGGCGGCGCCGGACGGGAATCCCGGCAGCCCGTCGCCGCTCGGGTCCTGCAACCGCAGCCGGGGCCCCATCGACCGGTCCGCCCGCGAGGCCCGGCCGCGGAAGTACGCCACCACCCGGGCGAGCAGTTCGGCCCGGTCCGGCAGGTCCCGGACCCGGCCGTAGGCGTGCAGCCGCACCACGTCGTGGGCGCGGAAGCGCTTCTCGGACGTGTCGTCGTCCACCACCTCGTCCACCAGGTGGGTGGCGCGCAGCTCCGACAGCACCCGTGCGGCCCGCTCGATGCCCGCCGCCTGCGCGAGCCCGGCCGACAGGAACGGGCCGGGGTGCACGCCGATCAGGTGGTAGAGCGCCTTGCCCTGCGCCGGCAGCCGCTCGTACACCGCGTCGTAGGTCGGGCCGAGGTCACCGTCCTCGTCGTTCAGCACGGCCAACCTGCCCTCCCGGTCGTGGAGTTCGGCCACCACCTCACCGATCGGCAGGTTCTCGTGGTCCAGCAGCTGGCTGCCGACCACGCTCAGCGCGAGCGGAAGCCCGCCGCACAGCTCGACCAGCGCCGAAAGCTCCTCGTTGGTGCCGTGCTCGGAGCCCGGCCAGGTCCGCACCAGCTCAGCGCCGGCCTCCGGGCTCAGCGGCCCGAGCTGCCGCACCTCGGCGCCGTCCATCCGCAGGGCGGGCAGCCGTCGCCGGCTCGCGACCACCACCAGCCCGCCGGAGGGGAGCAGCGCCCGGACCTCGGCGGCGTGTTCGACGTTGTCCAGGAAGAACAGGCACCGGCGCCCGGCGGTGACCGTCCGGAACTTGGTGAACCGCTCGGCCTCCGCCGCGGGGGACTCGGTGCCGAGCGCGCGCAGGAAGCCCGCCAGCAGCTCCGGCAGATCCACCCCGCTCTGGTGCCGGTAGGCCTGGAGGTCCGCGTAGAGGTCCCCGTCCGGGAAGCGGGCCCGGTGTTCCTCCGTGAACCTGGCGATCAGTTCGGTCTTCCCGACCCCACCGAGGCCGGTGAACACCACCACACCGAGCTCGCCCGTCTCGACCCGGCCCAGGGCGGCGGTCAACGCGGCGAGTTCCGGCTCACGGTTGACGAACGGGCCGTGCGTCCGCCGGACCTGATGCGGTCTCGGCAGCTCCTCGGCCTGGTGGAGGTGCACCGAGCCGATGTGCTGCGCCTGCACCAGGTGGCCGCCCACCGTGGTGTCTGACACGGTGTTGGCCACGTCCCGCCGCTCCATCAGCCTGCTCCCTCCGGCCGGTCGGCCCCAGCCTACGGGCTGCGGACCGGCCCGACGGCCGGAATCCCCGCCTCAGGCCGCCTGGCAGCGCGGGCACCAGAAGAGGTTGCGCGCCGCGTGCGCCTCCGTCCGGACGTCCGTGCCGCAGACCAGGCAGGGCATGGCCGCGCGCCGGTAGACGTACACCTCGCCGCCGTGGTCGTCCACGCGGGGCGGGCGGCCCATCGCCTCGGGGGTGTGTTCGGGGCGGACGGTGTCGATCCGGCCGGCGGCGACGCCCTGGTGCATCAGGGCGACGAGGTCGGTCCAGACCGCGTCCCACTCGCGGCGGGTGAGGTCGCGCCCCGCCCGGTGCGGGTCGATGCCGTGGCGGAACAGCACCTCGGCCCGGTAGACGTTGCCCACCCCGGCCAGCACCTTCTGGTCCATCAGCAGCGCGGCGACGGTCGTCCGGCTGCCCGATATCCTGCGCCAGGCGGCCTCCGGGTCGGCGTCGGCGCGCAGCGGGTCGGGGCCGAGGCGGACGGCGACGGCGGCCTTCTGGGCGTCGGTGACGAGCGCGCAGGTGTTGGGGCCGCGCAGGTCGGCGTAGCCGTCCTCGTTCTCCAGCCGCAGCCGGACCAGGCCGACGGGCTGGGGCGCCGGGCCGGCGGCGAAGGTGAAGCCGCCGTAGAGGCCGAGGTGGATGTGGACCCAGGCGCCTTCCTCGAAGCCGAGGAAGAGGTGTTTGCCGGTGGCCTCGGCGCCGGTGAGCAGCTGCCCGTCGATCACCTTGGCCTCGTCGGCGAACCGGCCCTGCGGGCTGGAGACCCGGACGGGGCGGCCGCCGAAGGCCCTGTGGTTCTCGGCGGCGAGGCGGTGGATGATGTGGCCTTCCGGCACGGGCGTCAGCTCCCCCGGGTGGTTCGACAGGACGGGCCGGTGGGCGGGCCCGAGGACTCCTCCATCATCGCAGCCGGCACTGACACGCCACGGCCGCCGGATCGGCGGGCGGGCAGTTCAGCGGACCGGCATGCCCATCAGCCGGGCCAGGATGACACGGTCCAGTTCGGCGGCCGTCCCGGCGACGTCCAGCGAGGAGTTGTCGATGATCGGCAGCCCGGAGTTGTACCAGCCGGCCATCCGCCCGTGGATCCGTGCCACTTCCTCGTCGCCGAGGCGCCGGTTGCCGCCGCGGCGGGCGTTTCGGTGCAGCACCGAGTCGAGGCTGGGCAGCAGCACGACCGGGATCATGCCGGGACCGATGTGCCGCTTCCAGCCGCCGAGGCCGATCGCCGGGCGGTCCGGGAAGACGGCGTCGTCGATGATGCAGGAGATGCCGTTGGCCAGGTAGTTGCGGCAGGCGAAGCCGCAGGTGCGGCGGGCCAGCCGGTACTGCGCCTCGGAGGCGTTGTTCCAGCCGGACTGCGGGTTGGCGAAGCCGGACTGCACCCATTCGCGGACGTCGTCCAGGCTGATGTGCGCGGTCGGGGTGGGCCGGCGCTCGGCCCAGTACCGGGCGACGGTGGTCTTGCCGGCTCCGGCCGGACCGATCAGCAGGACGGCGATCGGACCGGTGGGCGCGTGCTGCCGCGGCGGGTGCGCGGGCAGTTGGACGGGCATCCCGGAGGGCAGCACGAAGTGACCGGTGCCCCCGGCCGGAATCGGCGCGCCGGCCCCGGGAGCGGACGTCGCCACCTGGGACGGGGCCGGACCGGCGGCCTGCGCGGGCGGAGCGCCCGGCGCGGGGGCGGCGGGCGCGGGAACGGGAGCGACCGGCGGCGCCGGAGCGGCGGCCCCGGGCCGAACCGCAGGCAGTGGAGGCGGCGGAGGAGGCGGCGGACCGGACGCCCTGGACGGAGCCGCCCCCGCGCCGCCCCCCGGCGGCACCGGCGGAGCGGCGGGACGCGGCGGGACCTGCCCACCTCCGGCGTACTGCGTCACGGCACCTCCCGACACCTCTCCTCAGCGGGGACACTACACGGCGGCCCGGCGGCGGGCACAGTCCGCCGCCGGGCCGTGGGCCCCGGCCCTCAGCGCGTGGTGAGCCGCTCGGCCAGCGCGCGCAGCGCCAGCTCGTAGGAGCCCAGCCCGAAACCGGCGATGGTGCCGGAGGCCACCGCGGCGATGACCGAGGTGTGCCGGAAGGCCTCCCGGGCGTACGGGTTGGAGATGTGCACCTCGATCAGCGGCGCGGTGCGCTGCGCGGCGGCGTCCCGCATCGCGTACGAGTAGTGCGTGAACGCACCCGGGTTGATCACCACGGGCACCTGCCCGTCGGCCGCCTCGTGCAGCCACTCCACCATCTGCTGCTCGGAGTTGGTCTCGTGCACCTCGACCTCGAAGCCGAACTCCTTGCCGAGCGCGGTGCAGCGCTCGACCAGTCCGGCGTACGAGGTGGCGCCGTAGACGTCCGGCTCGCGGCTGCCCAGCCGGCCGAGGTTGGGGCCGTTGAGCACCATGACCCTGGTCACGCCGAGACCTCCGCGTAGGCGGCGACCAGCAGGGACGGGTCGGGGCCCTCCAGCACGGAGGTCTTGCCGAGGCCGTCGAGGACGATGAAGCGGATCAGGTCGCCGCGCGACTTCTTGTCGATCTTCATCGCGTCGAGCAACTTGGGCCAGGCGTCCGCCCGGTAGGTCAGCGGCAGGCCGACGGAGGCCAGCACGGCGCGGTGCCGGTCGGCCGTCTCGTCGTCCAACCGCCCGGCCAGACGGCCGAGTTCGGCGGCGAAGACCATGCCGATGGAGATCGCGGCGCCGTGCCGCCACTTGTACCGCTCGTTGCGCTCGATGGCGTGGCCGAGGGTGTGGCCGTAGTTGAGGATCTCGCGCCGCCCGGATTCCTTGAGGTCTCCGGAGACGACGTCGGCCTTGACCTGGATGGCGCGGCGGATCAGCTCCACGGTGTGCGGCCCGGCCGGGGTCTTGGCGCCCTCCGGGTCGGCCTCGATCAGGTCGAGGATGACCGGGTCGGCGATGAAGCCGCACTTGATGACCTCGGCGAGACCGGAGACGTAGTCGTGCTTGGGCACGGTCTCCAGGGTGTCGAGGTCGGCCAGCACGCCCACCGGCGGGTGGAAGGCGCCGACCATGTTCTTGCCCTCGGCGATGTTGATGCCGGTCTTGCCGCCGACGGCCGCGTCGACCATGCCGAGCAGCGTGGTGGGCATGGAGACCCAGCGCACCCCGCGCAGCCAGGTGGCGGCGACGAAGCCGGCCACGTCGGTGGTCGCGCCGCCGCCGAGGCCGACGACGACGTCGCTGCGGGTGAAGCCGGTCTGCCCGAGCACCGACCAGCAGTACGCGGCGACCTCGGCGCTCTTGGCGTCCTCGGCGTTGGGCACCTGCAGCGCGATCGCCTCGTAGCCCTCGCCGAGCAGGTCGTCGCGGACGGCGTCGGCGGTGGCGGCCAGCGCCTCCGGGTGGATGATCGCGACCCGCTTGGCGCGCGTCCCGATCAGCGGCGCCAACTCGCCGAGCAGCTGGTGTCCGATCAGCACGTCGTACGGGTCGTGGCCGGCGGTGCCGCCGACGTGGATCCTGACGGTGGTGTCAGTCATGGGGGGTCTTCAGCTCCAGTGCTTCCAGTACGGCGTCCGCGACCTGTTCCGGGGTACGCCCGGCGGTGTCGACCACGGCGGTGGCCACCTCCAGGTAGAGGGGGCGGCGGGCCTCCATCAGCTCGCGCCAGCGGGCCCGCGGGTTGACGGCCAGCAGCGGGCGCGGGGCGTCCAGGCCGACCCGCTTGACCGCGTCGGCGAGCGGGACCTCCAGGAGGACGACGGGCAGCTCGTGCAGCAGTTCGCGGGTGGCCTCGGCCAGCACCGCGCCGCCGCCGAGCGCCAGTACCCCGTCGTGGCCCGAGGCGGCCGCGCGCACGGCCGCCGCCTCCAGCGCGCGGAATCGCGGCTCGCCCTCGTCGACGAAGATCTCCGGGATGGGTTTGCCGGCCGTGGCCTCGACGTCGGCGTCGGTGTCCCGGAAGTCGACGCCCAGGCGTGCGGCCAGGGCCCGCCCGACGGTGGTCTTGCCACTGCCGGGCGGGCCGACCAGCACGATGATCGGCGTGGTCATCGGATGATCAGGTGGTCGAGGTAGCCCTGCACGTTGCGGCGGGTCTCGCTGACGTGGTCGCCCCCGAACTTCTCGCTGACCGCGTCGGCGAGCACCAGCGCGACCATCGCCTCGGCGACGATGCCCGCGGCGGGCACCGCGCAGACGTCCGAGCGCTGGTGGTGCGCCTTGGCGGGCTCGCCGGTGCGCACGTCCAGGGTCTGCAGCGCCCGCGGCACGGTGGCGATCGGCTTCATCGCGGCGCGCACCCGCAGCACCTCACCGGTGGACAGCCCGCCCTCGGTGCCGCCGGAGCGGCCGGAGGTGCGCCTGACGCCCTCGGGGGTCGGCACGATCTCGTCGTGCGCCTGGGAGCCCGGCACCCGGGCCAGGTCGAAGCCGTCACCGACCTCGACGCCCTTGATCGCCTGGATGCCCATCAGCGCGGCGGCCAGCCGCGCGTCCAGTCGGCGGTCCCAGTGCACGTGCGAGCCGAGGCCCACCGGCACGCCGTACGCCAGCACCTCGACCACGCCGCCGAGGGTGTCGCCGTCCTTGTGGGCCTGGTCGATCTCGGCGACCATCGCCTTCGAGGCGTCCGAGTCCAGGCAGCGCACCGGGTCGGCGTCCAGCCGGGCCTCGTCCGAGGGCAGCGGCAGCACACCGGCCGGCGCCTTGGCGGCGGCCAGCTCGACCACATGGCTGACGATCTCGATCCCGGCCACCTCGCGCAGGTAGGCGCGGGCGACGGCGCCCAGCGCGACCCGGGCGGCCGTCTCCCGGGCGCTGGCGCGCTCCAGGATCGGCCGGGCCTCGTCGATCGAGTACTTCTGCATGCCGGCCAGGTCGGCGTGGCCGGGCCGGGGGCGGGTGAGCGCCTCGTTGCGGGCCAGGCCCGCCAGCACCTCGGGGTCGACCGGGTCGGCCGACATGACCTGCTCCCACTTCGGCCACTCGGTGTTGCCGACCATGACCGCCACCGGGCTGCCCATGGTCAGGCCGTGCCGGACGCCGCCGAGGAAGGTCACCTCGTCCTGCTCGAACTTCATCCGGGCCCCGCGGCCGTAACCGAGCCGGCGGCGCGCCAGCGCGTCGGCCACCACGGCGGTGGTGACCGGTACACCGGCGGGCAGGCCTTCCAGCGTCGCGACGAGTGCGGGGCCGTGCGACTCCCCCGCCGTCAGCCAGCGCAACGTACCCAACGGAGCTCCTTCATCAGCGGACCGGCCCACGGCGCCGCCGGGGCCCGCCCGGGCGTGCCTTGTGCCTGAATCCTTTCATGTCCCGGCGGCACCGGGCGGCACAGTCCGCGTGACGGACGGCAACCGGCCACCATCCGGCCGCGATCCCGCCCGGGAACGGGTCGGAAGGCGTGCGGGCGCCAGGCCGAAGGGCCGGGCTCAGCGTCCGGCGAGCGCCTTCTCCCCCGCCGCGCGCATCGCCGCCAGCGGCCCGGGAGCCCGCCCGGTGAAGGCCTCGTTCTGCAGCACCGCCTGGTGCACCAGCAGGTCCAGCCCGCCCAGGACGGTCGCCCCGCGCTCGGCGCAGACGGCGGCCAGGGCCGTCGGCCAGGGGTGGTACAGCACGTCGAACAGCGCGCCCGGCGCGGCGGGCAGCGAACCGGCGAAGGCGTCGGTGGCCCCGGCCGGCGTGGTGGAGACGGTCAGCGGACCGGCCAGCGCCTCGGCGCCGCGCTCCCAGTCGGCGGTGCGGACGACCGCGCCCAGCCGCTCGCCCAGCTCGGCCATCTCCCGGGCCCGCTCGGCGCTGCGCACGTAGACCGTCACCTCGCCGGTGCAGATCTGGGCGAGCGCCGCCAGGGCCGAGGAGGCGGTGGCTCCGGCACCCAGGACGGCCGCCTCGGGCACCTCGGTGATCCCGCGCTCACGCAGCGCGTTGACCAGCCCGGGGATGTCGGTGTTGTCCCCGGTGCGCCGGCCGTCGGCGGTGAACACCACGGTGTTCACCGCGTCCACCGAGCGGGCCGTCGCGCTGACCTCGTCCAGCAGCGGGAGGATCGCCCGCTTCAGCGGCATGGTGAGCGACAGTCCGGCCCACTCGGCCTCGTCCAGCCCGGCGACGAAGCCGGGCAGGCCGGCCTCGTCGACCTCGAAGCGGTCGTAGCGCCAGCCGTCCAGCCCGAGCGCCGCGAACGCGGCCCGGTGCAGGTCCGGCGAGAGCGAGTGGGCGATCGGCGAGCCGAGGACGGCCGCCCGGTGCTTGCTGGTCAACGCTGCCTCTCGGTGAACTGTCTTGCGGACAGGGCTACTTGGCGGTGGTGCAGTGGCCGCGGGCCTCGTCGAAGCCCTGCCCGGCCGCCTGGCAGTACGCCTTGACGTTGGCGTAGTGCTCCTTGCTCGTCTCGGCGAAGAGGGTGTGCTCCGGGTCCATCGCGATGAAGTACAGCCACTTGCCGTCCGCCGGGTGGAGCACCGCGTTGAGCGCGTCGTCGCCGGGATTGGAGATCGGAGTCGGCGGCAGGCCCGGGTTCAGGTAGGTGTTGTACTTGTTGGACGCGTCGTCCATGTCCTTCTTGGTGAGGTCCTTGCGGCCCAGCGAGTACTGGAGCGTGGTGTCCATCCCCAGCTTGTGGTTGATCTCGCCGGCGGCGGCCAGCCGGTTCTGGATGGTCTTGGCCATCTTGGCGAAGTCCGCGACGTTGTTGCCCTCGCGCTGCAGGATGCTCGCCTCGGTGATCACCTCGTAGCCGTTCTTGAGGCCCACCGACGCGGCCTGGCCGTCCAGGTCCGCGTACTTCTCGGTGGCGTTCTTCACCATCTGCTTGAGCAGGTCCTCGGGCTTCGTGCCGTCGGCGAGGTTGTAGCGGGTCGGCCAGAGGAAGCCCTCGATCTTGCCCTGCGCGTACGCGGGCAGGCCGAGGTCGTTGACCTGGGCCGCGGCCACGGCCGCCGTGGCGCCCGCCGCCAGCTTCAGCTTGGCGTCGATCATGGCGTAGATCTCGGTGGAGTTCTTGCCCTCGGGGATCACGATCGCCGCACCGCCCGCCTGATCGAGCAGTCCCTTGAGCGCGGCGGCGGCCGGCATCTCCTTCTTCAGCTGGTAGTAGCCGAACTGGATCGAACCGCACTTGGGCTCGGCGTTGCAGGCCTTGGTGAAGGCGTCCACGCTCTTGACCACGCCGGCGTTCTTCAGCGCCAGGCCGATCTGCCCGCCGACCGCGCCCTTCTTGACCTCGACCTGGACGGCACCGGTGCCCTCGCCCGTGAAGTCCGGCACCGGGCCGAAGTGGCTCTGGTAGAAGTCGTAGCCCCACCAACCGGCGCCGCCCACCGCGCCGAGCAGCACCAGCGCGACCAGGAGGCAGGCGCCGCCGTTGCGGCGGCCGGACTTCTTGCCCTTCTCCTTGCGCTTCTTCTTCCCCTCGCGGGAGTCGTCCTGCTCGCCGAGGAAACCGGCCTCCTGGTGCTCGGCGTCCTGGTCCGGGTACTCGCCGCCCTGGTGGTGGCCGCCCTCGCGGTGGCTGCCGTCGTGGAGGCCTTCCTCGTGGCCGTCCCACTCGTCGGTCCCGCCCTCGGGCACGCCGACCGGGTCCGCGCCGGCCTCCAGCGCTGCGGCCTCGGCCTCCCAGTCGATGCCGTCCGGCCCGGGGCCCGAGGCGGGCGAGGGCGCCGGCGCGGCCTGCGACCGGGGCTGCTGCGGCGCCATCTGCTGCTGGGGCGGCACGGCCTGCTGCTGCATGCCGGTCTGCTGGCCGCCCGGGAACCCCTGCTGCTGCATCTGCTGCTGCGGGTGGCCCTGCTGCATCTCCTGCTGCTGCGGATATCCCTGCTGCCCGCCGCCCGAGAACCCCTGCTGCTGGTATCCCTGCTGCTGGTAGCCCTGCGGCTGCATCTGCTGCTGTTGGGCGTCGCCCTGGTGCGGATATCCCTGCTGCCCGCCCGGGTACCCCTGCTGCTGGTACCCCTGCTGTTGGGCGTAGACCTGCTGCTGCATCTGCTGCTGGGCGTAGACCTGCTCGGGCATCTGCTGCTGCGCGTACCCCTGCTGCACGTCCCCGTACGGCTGCTGGCCCTGCTGACCGTGCTGACCGTGCTGGCCCTGGTGGACCTGCTGGCCCTGCTGCGGGTACTGCTGCTGCCACTGGCCGTCCTGCTGGCCGGGGACCGGCTGCCGGCCGTCGTACCCGGGATCACCGGGGTGCCACGGCTCGCCCTGGGGGCCGTAGCCCCCGCCCAGATCGGTCATTGATCCCCTTAACCGACGGTGACGGCCAGCGGATCGGACCGGCCGTCCGGGACGAGGCTGTCCCGGCTGATTCTCGAACCGGCGTGCTAGCGCAGCGCCTGGAGGGAGACGTTACCGTACCGCAGCCGTACCCCCGGCCGGGCGGACGCACCGTCAGTGAGCGATCTCACCGACGGCGCACACCACGGTCACGGCGTCGTCGCCCCGGAGCCGGCGGGCGCGCCGGAGCCCGAGGGCGCGGCCGGAGCCGAGCCGGACGCCGAGCCGGAGGCCGCTCCGGACGAGGGGGCGGAGGCGCTCGGCTTGGCCGCCCGGTTGGCGTTGAACTCCGCCACGTTGCGCTGCTGAACCTCGAAGCTGTCGGTGAACCGGGTGTCCCCGGGCTTCACGGTGACGAAGTACAGCCAGTCCCCCGGCGTCGGGTCCAGCGCGGCCATGATCGCCTGCCGCCCCGGGTTGGAGATGGGTGTCGGCGGCAGTCCGGAGTGCAGGTAGGTGTTGTAGGGGGAGTCGAGCTTGGTCTCGGTCACGGTGGTGTTGAGGGTCGAGCGGCCGAGCGCGTAGTTGATCGTGGAGTCCAGCTGCAGCGGCATGCCCTTGGCCAGCCGGTTGTAGATGACCCGGGCGACCTTGCCCATGTCCTCGGTGTTGTCGGCCTCGCCCTGGATCATGCTGGCGACGGTGACCAGCCCGTACGCGGTCTGTCCGAGGTTCTGTGCGACGACGTTGGCGTCGTCGCGCATGTACTCCTTGCCGGCCCGCTCGACCATCTGCTTCAGCAGGTCGAGCGCGGTGGTCCCGTCGGTGACGCTGTACGTCGCCGGGAACAGGTAGCCCTCGGGGCTGCCGTTCGTGAAGTCCGGCAGGCCCAGCTCGGCGCCCTGCTCCTGCGCGGTGTGCTGGGTGGTGCCCTCGGGCAGGCCCAGTTTCTTGTCGATGGCCGCGTAGATCTGGTAGCCGCGCCAGCCCTCGGGGATGGTCAGGCCGTTGGCGTTGGCCGGGTCGACGAGGATCGCCAGGGCCGCCGCGGCCGACATCCGCTGCTTCAGCGTGTACGTGCCGGGCTGGATCCGTCCGGCGGCCGCCGCGCTGCCCTTCGCGGCCCGGGTGAAGGCGAGCGAGCTGGCCACCACCCCGTTGCGGACCAGTGCGGAGGCGATCTGGGACAGGCCCGCGCCCTCCGGCACCGAGACCTGGACGCTGCCGTTGCCCTGCCCCGCGTAGTCGGCGGCGGCCGGCGGCTTGCGCTGGGACTGGAGCCAGGTGTACCCGGTCAGTCCGCCGCCGCCGAACACCGCGATCAGCGCGAGCGCGGTGAGCCCGCAGGCCAGTCCGTTACGCCGTCGGTGCGGATCGGGCGCATCGGGGCGCGGACGGGGCGCGGACGGCGGACGGCCCTCCGGCTCCATCACCGGCGCACCGAGATGTCCGGGCGTGAGCCCCGGGTGGAAGTCCTGGTCGGTCATTGGCTCGCGCCCCCTCGACAGTCCCAGATCGATCAGGATCGACATAAATCGATCCAAAATAGACAAGGAATCGAACGAAAAAGGGGTCCGTGCGAACGCGTCCGCACGGACCCCTCTATCGGGACGTTAGATCAGGCTCCTCAGCCGACCGCCTCGACGCTCTCACCGGGCGGGCGTCCGCTCACCCGTTCGGACTCAAGGGCGGTCTGCAGGATCACCACCGCGGCGGCCTGGTCGACCACCGAACGGCCCTTCTTCGCCTTGACCCCCGAGGCACGCAGCCCGTGCGTCGCGGTGACGGTCGACATCCGCTCGTCCACCAGCCGAACCGGCACCGGGTAGAGCCGGTTGGCCAGCCGCGCCGTGTACGCCCGGACCTTCTCCGCCGCCGGGCCCTCCTTGCCGCTCAGTGAGCGCGGCAGCCCGACGATCACCTCCATCGCGTCGTACTCCTCGACGATGGCGGCGATCCTGGCCTGCGACTTCGCTCCGGCCGGGACGGTCTCCACGGGCGTGGCGAGCACCCCGTCGGGATCGCAGGACGCGATCCCGATCCGGGCGTCGCCGACGTCGACGGCGATCCGCCGCCCACGCCGGAAGGGTCTCGGCTCCGACTCGGACATCAGGAGGCGCGCTCCGCCACCAGGCCCCGCACCGCGGCGATGGCCTCGCCGACCGCGGCCGGGTTGGAGCCGCCGCCCTGGGCGACGTCGTCCTTGCCGCCACCGCCGCCGCCGAGGGTCTTGGCGGCGGTCCGGACCAGCTCGCCAGCCTTGATGCCGCGGCCGCGGGCGTCCTCGTTGGTGGCGATCACGGTCAGCGGGCGGTCGTTCGCCACGGTGAACGCAGCGACCACTGCCGGGCGCGAGCCGAGCCGGCCTCGCACGTCCAGGACCAACTTGCGCAGCTCGTCCGCGCCCACGCCGTCGGCGACCTGCGCGGCGACCACGGCGATGCCGTGCACGTCCTCGGCCGAGGCGGCCAGGCCCGCCGCGGCGGCCAGCACCTTCTCGGCGCGGAAGCGCTCGATCTCCTTCTCGGCGTCCTTGAGCTTGGCGAGCATGCCCGAGATCTTCTCGGGCAGCTCCTCCGGGCGGCCCTTGACCAGCTCGGTGAGCTGGGAGACCACGGTGTGCTCACGGGCCAGGAACTTGTACGCGTCGACGCCGACCAGGGCCTCCACCCGGCGCACGCCGGAGCCGATCGAGGACTCGCCGAGCAGCTTCACCAGGCCCAGCTGGGCGGTGTTGCCGACGTGGGTGCCGCCGCACAGCTCCTTGGAGAAGTCGCCGATGGAGACGACCCGCACCTCGTCGCCGTACTTCTCGCCGAACATCGCGATGGCGCCGGCCTTGCGGGCCTGGTCCATCGTCATGACCTCGGCGGTCACGTCGAGCTCCCGGCCCAGCACGTCGTTGATCTTCTGCTCGACGTCGACCAGCACGCTGCCCGGGACGGCGGCGGGCGAGCCGAAGTCGAAGCGGAAGCGGCCGGGGGCGTTCTCGGAGCCGGCCTGGGCGGCCGTCGGGCCGAGCGCGTCGCGCAGCGCCTGGTGGGTCAGGTGGGTGGCCGAGTGGGCGCGGGCGATCGCCCGGCGGCGCTCGATGTCGATCGTGGCGTACGCCGAGGCGCCCAGCACGACCTCGCCGAACAGCACCCCGCCGGAGTGCACGGTGACACCGGGGACGGGCTGCTGCACGTCGCGGATCTCCACCACCGCGCCGGACTCCAGCCGGATCCGGCCGTGGTCGGCGAGCTGGCCGCCGCCCTCGGCGTAGAACGGGGTGCGGTCGAGGATGATCTCGACCTCGTCTCCCTCGGAGGCGGCCGGCGCCGGAACGCCGTCCACCAGCAGGCCGACCACGGTGGCCTCGCCCTCGGTGAGGCTGTAACCGGTGAAGACACTCGCGCCGGACTTGTCGGCGACGTCGCGGTACGCGGCGACGTCGGCGTGGCCCATCTTCTTGGCCTTGGCGTCCGCCTTGGCGCGGTCCCGCTGCTCCTGCATCAGGCGGCGGAAGCCGGCCTCGTCCACCTGGAGGCCCTGCTCCTCGGCCATCTCCAGGGTGAGGTCGATCGGGAAGCCGTAGGTGTCGTGCAGCTTGAACGCCTGGTCGCCGGAGAGGACGGCCCCGCCGGACTGCTTGGTCTCGGTGACCGCGGCGTCGAGCAGGCTGGTGCCGGCCTTCAGGGTCTGCAGGAAGGCCGCCTCCTCGCCGACGACGACCGTCTCGATGCGCTTGCGGTCGCTCTCCAGCTCCGGGTACTGCGGGGCCATCGCCTTGATCGCGACGTCGGTCAGGTCCTTGGCGACCGGACCGGTGGCGCCCAGCAGGCGCATGTTGCGGATGGCGCGGCGCAGGATGCGGCGCAGCACGTAGCCGCGGCCCTCGTTGCCGGGGGTGACGCCGTCGCCGATCAGCATCAGCGCGGTGCGGATGTGGTCGGTGACCACGCGCAGCGAGACGTCCGACTTGTGGTCGGCGCCGTAGGTGTGGCCGGTGAGCTCGGCGGCGCGGTCGAGGATCATCCGGCTGGTGTCGATCTCGAAGAGGTTGTCGACGCCCTGCAGGATGGCGGCGAGGCGCTCCAGGCCGAGGCCGGTGTCGATGTTCTTGCTCGGCAGGTCGCCGAGGATCTCGAAGCCGTCCTTGCCGTCGCCGTGGCCGCGCTCGTACTGCATGAAGACCAGGTTCCAGATCTCCAGGTAGCGCTCGCCGTTGACGGCCGGGCCGCCCTCCTCGCCGTACGCGGGGCCGCGGTCGTAGTTGATCTCCGAGCACGGGCCGCAGGGGCCGGGGACGCCCATCGACCAGAAGTTGTCCTTCATGCCGAGGCGCTGGATCCGCTCGGCGGGGACGCCGATGACGTCACGCCAGATCTGCTCGGCCTCGTCGTCGTCCTTGTAGACGGTGATCCAGAGCTTCTCCTTCTCCAGGCCGTAGCCGCCGTCCGCGACGGAGCCGGTGAGCAGCTCCCAGGCGAACTTGATGGCGCCTTCCTTGAAGTAGTCGCCGAAGGAGAAGTTGCCGCACATCTGGAAGAAGGAGCCGTGCCGGGTGGTCTTCCCGACCTCCTCGATGTCCAGGGTGCGCACGCACTTCTGGACGCTGGTGGCGCGCGAGAACTGCGGCTTGACCTCGCCCAGGAAGTAGGGCTTGAACGGCACCATGCCGGCGTTGACGAGCAGCAGGGTGGGGTCGTCGGCGACCAGGGACGCCGACGGAACGACGGTGTGGCCGCGCTCCTCGAAGAAGCGCAGCCAGCGGCGGCGGATCTCAGCCGACTCCATTAGTGGTCCTTCCGGTTCGGGGTGCCGCCCCGCGGCGGCAGGGCGCGGCGGGGCGTTTCTTCAGTGGTCCGGGTGGTGCGGGCACCGGTGGATGCCGCGCGGGAACTGCTGGACGGGGGCAGGGCGGCGGCCGGGCTGCCGGGCGCCGCCGAGATAGCTCGGTACTGCGGCTCGCCCGGGGGCGGCAGCGCGGAGCGCTTCCCGAGAAGGGTGGTGGTGGGCGACGGGGACCGGCGCGCGCCGCGGGGCTCCACCACGGCGGTGCCGTGCAGCCCGAGGTCGTCCTTCAGCTGCTCCTCGCGCTCGGCCATGCCGGCCTTCACGTCCTGGGCGAACTGCTTGGCCAGGTCGCCCAGGTGCAGCGCGCCGCGCGCGGCGGTGCCGGAGAGGCTGTCCGGGGTGAGCCGGTGCACGGCCTCGTTGGCCTTGTTCATGGCCCAGACGGTGGCGCCGGCGCCGACCGCCATCCAGAAGATGCGTCGCACCATGCCGTCAGCCCCTCACCACGCGCCGGACCCGGGCGAGCAGGCCGCTGCGGGGCGCGGTCGCGGCGCGCACCTCGGCCCGGATCAGCCGGGCCAGCTCCTCGCGCTCGCCGCTCTGCAGCGGCACGGAGGGCAGGGTGCCCTGCTGCTTGGCGACGGCCTTGCGGACGCCGTAGCTGAAGGCGGCGACCTTCACCAGCGGTCCGCCCAGGGTGGCGGCCACGGTGGAGGAGAGCGCGTTGGCGTTGGCGGCGGCGTCCTGCACGTTGGCGGTGATCTCGTCCACCCGCTCCAGCTGCTCGTTGGCGCTGCGCACCGCGGCGCCCGCGTCGGTCAGCAGCGGGACGGCCTGCTCGGTGACCGCGGAGACCAGCACGGCGGCCTCCTTCAGCACCCGGGAGAGGCGGACCAGTACCACGGCGAGCAGGGTGACCA
The DNA here is from genome assembly GCF_055664045.1 of Kitasatospora sp. NPDC023385. Classification (NCBI taxonomy): domain Bacteria; kingdom Bacillati; phylum Actinomycetota; class Actinomycetes; order Kitasatosporales; family Streptomycetaceae; genus Kitasatospora; species Kitasatospora sp. NPDC023385. The sequence continues at coordinate 127,890 of NZ_JBVOOL010000014.1, forward strand.
GGACCGCCCAGAACACGGCGACGAGCAATCCGGCCAGCTCTCCCACGGACACCTTTGCGCGCTCCCTCGCCTTGCCGTTCTCCAGACGGAACCCTATCGCGCCGACGCCCGGTTTCCGGACCGGGTTATCCGCGCGGGCGATCCGACCGGGTGTGCGAACCGCGCGCGTAACCTACCGGTCGGTCACCTCGTTCTGCCAGGCAGGCCGTCGTCCGTACGGCCCGATGCGCGTCCGGACCGCGACGGCCCGGGCCTGGAACACGGGGAGCAGCGCTTGGCCGGCGACTGGACAGCACAGCCGTGGGAGCCCTCGGCGGGGCCGCGCGAGCCGGAGCTCGGCCGGCTGCCGGCCGAGGTGACCGGCTTCGTCGGGCGGCAACGGGAGCTGGCCGAGCTGACGGACCTGCTGGCCGTCGCCCGGCTGGTGACCGTCACCGGGCCGGGCGGGGTGGGCAAGAGCCGACTGGCACTGCGCGCGGCGGCCCGCGCGGGCGACGTGTTCCCGGACGGCGTCTGGCTGGTGGACGCGGCCCCGGTGCAGGACCCGCTGCTGCTCGGCCACGCCGTCCTGGAGTCCCTGCGGCTGACCGACGGCACCGCCCGGCCGCCGCTGGACATCCTGACCGAGCGGCTTGCCGACCGCCGCCTGCTGCTGGTGCTGGACGGCTGCGAGCACCTGGTGGAGGCCTGCGCCGAGCTGGCGGACGCGCTGCTGCGGGCCCTGCCCGGGCTGCGGCTGCTGGCCACCAGCCGCACCGCCCTGCGGGCTTCGGGCGAGCACCTGCTGACCGTCGCGCCGCTGCCGGTCGGCCCGGTGCCTGATACTCCGGCGCCCGACGCCCCGGTGCCCGCCGCCGCGCTGCCGGACGCGGTGCGACTGTTCGCCGACCGGGCCCGGGCGGTGCTGCCCTCCTTCGAGGTGACGGCGGCGAACGCGGAGGCGGTCGCCCTGCTCTGCCGTCGGCTGGACGGCATCCCGCTGGCCGTGGAGCTGGCCGCCGGTCGGCTGCGCGCACTGTCGGTGGAGCAGATCACCGCCCGGCTGGACGACCGTTTCCGGCTGCTCACCGGGGGCTCCCGCACGGCCCTGCCGCGGCACCAGACGCTGCGGACGACGATCGGCTGGAGTCACGAGCTCTGCACGGTGCAGGAACGTTTACTCTGGGCCCGCCTCTCGGTCTTCGCCGGCAGCTTCGACCTGGAGGCCGCCGAGTATGTCTGCGCCGGCGAGGGCATCGAGCCCGAGGACGTGCTCGACCTGCTCGACGAACTGGTCGCCAAGTCGGTGGTGCTGCGCGAGGACAGCGCCTTCGGCGTCCGCTTCCGCCTGCTGGACACCCTGCGCGAGTACGGCGGCCACTGGCTGCGCGCCACCGGCGAGGAGCAGCGGCTGCTGTGCCGCCACCGGGACTGGTACCTGGGCGTCGCCACCTGGGGCGAGGTCGAGTGGTTCGGCCCCCGGCAGGCCGAGACCGCCGAACGCACCGAGCTGGCCCACACCAACCTCCGCGCGGCGCTGGAGTTCTGCCTCGCCGAGCCGGGCGAGGAGCAGATCGCCCTGCTGCTGGCCGGCACGCTCTGGTTCTACTGGGTCGGCTGCGGCCACCTCGGCGAGGGCCGGCACTGGCTGGACCGCGCGCTCGCCCTGGACCGCGAACCCACCGAGGCCCGCGCCAAGGCGCTCTGGGTGACCGGCTACATGGCCACCCTGCAGGGCGACCTGGCCGCCGCCCGGCCGGCCCTGGAGGAGTGCCGCCGCCAGGCCCTGGACACCGGCGACGACCGCGCCCTCGCCTACGCCGTCCACCGCCAGGGCTGCGCCGCCCTGATCGGCGACGACCCGGAGCGCGCCGCCGAACTGTTCGAGGAGGCGCTCTGGCACTACCGGACGATCGGCGAGCTCAACAGCAACGTGGCGATGGCCATGCTGGAGCTGGGCCTGGCCTACCTGTTCCAGGGCGACCCGGACAGCGGCGAGCTCTGGTTCGGCCAGGCCCGCGAGCTGTGCGAGGAGCACGGCGAGCAGTGGGCGTACGCGTACGTGCTGTACGCCATGGCGTACTCGCACTGGCTGGACGGCGCCGTCCAGCCGGCCCGCGCGCTGGCCCGGGAGTGCGTCCGGCTGAACCACCTCTTCCACGACCTGCTCGGCATCGTGCTGGGCATCGACCTGCTGGCGCTGCTGGAGACCGAACCGAGCGGCCCCGGCGAACCGGGCGACCTGCGCGAGGCCCGGGTGCTGCAGGGCGCCGCGCACCGGATCTGGCGCACCGTCGGCACACCCTTCCTGGGCTCGCGGAACTTCTTCGGCACGCACCAGGAGTGCGCCGAGCGGGCCCGGGCCGGGCTGACCGACCAGGAGTACGAGCAGTGCTTCGAGGCCGGCGCCCGGCTGGACCTGGACGCCGCCGTCTCCCGAGCGCTCGAGGGCGGGAGCTCGGCGAGCGGCGCCGAGCCGGGCCCGGGGCCGCGCTCGATGCCGCCGGCCCCGGCGCCCTCGCCCGTCCGGAGGAGGTGAGACCGGCAGCGCTGAGACCGGCAACGCCGAGGCCCGGAATACCCGATACTTGCCCGTTGCTTGAGGAGGCAAGCATCCACCGGGAAGGAACACCATGGCCGTCCACAACGCCGCCGACGAGTACCGCATGGCGAAGTTCTACTTCGACTCCAAGGCGTACACCGACGCCGCCCGCATGCTGGAGGGCGTGCTGGCCGAGGAGCCGGCCAACACTTCCGTCCGGCTGCTGCTCGCCCGCAGCTACTACCACTCCGCCCAACTCGGCCGCGCCGAGGCCGAGCTGCGCCGGATCCTGGACGCGGACCCGGCCGAGGACTACGCCCGGATGATGCTCGGCCGCACCCTGGAGCGCCAGGGCCGCGCCGAGGAGGCCCGCCCGCACCTGCGGCTGGCCGCCGCGATGACCGGCGAGAGCCGGTGAAGCACCGACAAAAGGGGCGAGCCCCCGCCGCCTCGAAAGGCGACGGGGGCTCACTCGTGGTCCCGCGAGGAGCGGGACCACTCGCGGGTCAGCGCGAGTAGTACTCGACGACCAGCTGCTCGTCACAGATCACCGGGACCTCCTTGCGCTGCGGCGCACGGTCCAGGCGGAAGGCCAGGGCCTTCAGGTTGACCTCGAGGTACTTCGGGGTCTGGCCCTCACCCGCGTAGCCACCCTCACGGGCGACCTGGAAGGGGACCTTCTCCTTGCTGCGCTCGCGGACGGTCACGACGAAGCCCGGCTTCATCTGGAACGACGGCTTGTTGACCTTGCCGCCGTTGACCTCGATGTGGCCGTGGACGACCATCTGGCGGGCCTGGTAGATGGTGCGGGCGATGCCCGAACGCAGCACCAGGGAGTCCAGGCGGGTCTCCAGGTCGGCGACGAGCGCCTCACCGGTCTTGCCCTCGGCCTTCTTCGCGCGGTCGAACGCGCGCGCCATCTGCTTCTCGCTCAGGTCGTACTGGGCGCGCAGACGCTGCTTCTCGAGCAGACGGACCTTGTAGTCCGAGTTCTGCTTGCGACCACGGCCGTGCTGGCCGGGCGGGTACGGGCGGGCCTCGAAGTACTTGACGGACTTCGGGGTCAGCGGCACGCCGAGCGCGCGCGCGATCTTGACCTTGGGGCGCTTCTGGTTCGCCATGAACCAAACCTTCCTTGCTTATGAATACGGCTTCACCAGGTGTTGACGGAGGTCGCTCGTCGCGACCCGGAGAAAACCCCGCCGCCTGCGCGATGGGATCAGCCGCTCTCCGGAGCCGGGCACGGAAGTGCTTGTCACACGGAACGACCCGGAATCCGGGCCGTCCGCGACACCGAGACGGTGCGCGACGCTCCTGGTGCGGACCCCTCGGAAGGGGCCTACGGCCGATGCCCCGCTGGTGCGGCCGGTCGGTGGGGTCTCCCCCGCCGCCGTCCCGGGACATGGCACTCCGATCGAGTATAGCCGCCGATCAGTCGCCCTCTTCCCCGGGCTTCGTACCGGCCTTCTTCTCCGCCCCCGGCGCGGCCTTCGCCTCGGCCTCGGTCCTGCGCTCCGCCGCCTTCTCGCTCCGCCGCTCCCCGCGCAGCCGCCCCCGGGTCCACTCCACGACGTCCGCGTACCGGGCCTCGCCGCCGCGCCGGGTGGGCTGGTAGTACTCCCTGCCGTGCACCTGGTCCGGCGCGTACTGCTGGGCGGCGATGCCCTCCGGCAGGTCGTGCGGGTACTGGTACCCCTTGCCGTGGCCGAGCTTGCCCGCGCCGCCGTAGTGCGCGTCCCGCAGATGCGCCGGCACCGCGCCGGCCAGGCCCTGCCGGACGTCCGCCAGCGCCGCGTCGATCGCCAGGTAGGCGGCGTTGGACTTGGGCGCCAGGGCGAGCGCGATCGCCGCCTGGGAGAGGATGATCCGGGCCTCGGGGAAGCCGATCAGCGCCACCGCCTGCGCGGCCGCGACGGCCGTCTGCAGCGCCGTCGGGTCCGCCAGGCCGACGTCCTCGCTGGCCGAGATCATCAGCCGGCGGGCGATGAACCGCGGGTCCTCCCCCGCCTCGATCATCCGGGCCAGGTAGTGCAGGGTGGCGTCCACGTCGCTGCCGCGGATCGACTTGATCAGCGCGCTCGCCACGTCGTAGTGCTGGTCGCCGTCCTTGTCGTAGCGCACCGCCGCCCGGTTGACGGCCGTCTCGGTGGTGGCCAGCGTGATGCTCGCCTCACTCTTCTCCAGCGCCGCCCCGGCGGCCGCCTCCAGCGTGGTGAGCGCCCGTCGGGCGTCGCCGCCGGCCAGCCGCACCAGGTGGTCCTCGGCGTCCTCGGTCAGCTCCAGCGCGCCCGCCAGGCCGCGCTCGTCGGCCACCGCGCGGCGCAGCAGCGCGCGGATGTCCTCGTCGGTCAGCGACTCCAGGGTGAGCAGCAGCGAGCGGGACAGCAGCGGGGAGATCACCGAGAAGTACGGGTTCTCGGTGGTCGCCGCGATCAGGGTGACCCAGCGGTTCTCCACGGCCGGCAGCAGCGAGTCCTGCTGGGCCTTGGAGAAGCGGTGGATCTCGTCCAGGAAGAGCACCGTCTCCCGGCCGGACATGCCGACCGCCCGCCGGGCACCGTCGATCACCGCCCGGACCTCCTTGACCCCGGCGGTGATCGCGGACAGCTCGACGAAGCGCCCCTCGACGGCCTGGCTGATCACGTGCGCCAGCGTGGTCTTCCCGGTGCCGGGCGGCCCCCAGAGGATCACCGAGCTGGTGGCCGCCGGCCCGCGCGAGCCCGCGACCAGCCGCCGCAGCGGCGAGCCGGGCTTCAGCAGCTGCCGCTGCCCGGCCACCTCGTCGAGGGTGCGCGGGCGCATCCGTACGGCCAGGGGCGCCCGGCCGGGCTCCTTGGCCTGGCGTTCCTCGGCGGCGGCGGTGAAGAGGTCCGGTTCGTCCACACCGGAAGCCTATGCGAGGCCGCCGACACCGTTCGGCCGCACGCCCTCAGTCCTGCAGCGGGCTGTCCAGCAGCACGACGTCGAACTCCTCGACCGCCCACACGGTGGATCCGGCCGCGGCGACCGCCTGGGCCCGGGCGTCGGCCATCGGGCCGCGCGAGTCCACGAAGCTCTCCCGGTCGGCGAAGATCGCGCCCACCGAGGTGCGTCCGGTCGCCGGGTCGGTCAGCAGCGCGGCGGTGACGAACCCGCCCAGCTTCGCCAGGGTCGGCAGTGCGCGGTCCCGGAAGACCTCGACCAGCGTGGTCAGCCTGGCCGGGTCGATCCAGCCCTGCACCATCCGGAACCCGCCGCCCGGCCCGGCCGCACCGGGCGGGGCCACCACCGCGGCCTCCCAGACGTCGGTGGCCGCCGTGCCCGCGAGGGGCGCCAGCAGCTCGGCCCGCCGCTCGGCCAGGTCCCGGTGGCTGTCCTGCTCGGCCTGCCGGGACTCCCACCAAGAGCCCATCGCGATCTTGCCGAGCTCCCGGTCGGCGAACAGCCCGTAGCCGCGGTAGCCGGGCTGCCCGGAGAGGAGTGCGAGAGCTTCGGTGCGGAGCCCGTCGAGGGTCTGCTCGATCCGGGCGGGGTGGCCGGTGGCGTAGACGGTACGAACGAACATGAGCGTGCCTCCCAAGGACGCCCGGACGCCACGCGGGGCCGTCGTCGGATGCGGCGCCCGGAGAAACCCCGTCTCCTAGTCCAGTGTGGCAGCGTGGTCCGGAACGTACTTCTGCAGGCCGCGCGGGGGCCGCTGGTAGCCGCGCGAGGCCGGGCGGGGCGGCAGCTCGATCTGCGGCGCCCTGATCTCGCGGTAGGGCAGGGTGGAGAGCAGGTGGGCGATCATGTCGAGCCGGGCCCGGCGCTTGTCGTCGCTCTCCACCACGTACCAGGGCGAGTCCGGGGTGTCGGTGTGGATGAACATCTCGTCCTTGGCCCGTGAGTAGTCCTCCCAGCGGGTGATCGACTCGACGTCCATCGGGGAGAGCTTCCAGCGCTTCATCGGGTCCTCCAGCCGGTCCCGGAAGCGCCGTTCCTGTTCGGTGTCGCTCACCGAGAACCAGTACTTGCGCAGCAGGATGCCCGCCTCGGTCAGCATCCGCTCGAAGGTCGGGCACTGGTGCAGGAACTGCCAGTACTCCTCGTCGGTGCAGAAGCCCATCACCCGCTCGACTCCGGCCCGGTTGTACCAGCTGCGGTCGAACAGCACGATCTCGCCGGCCGCCGGCAGGTGCTCGACGTACCGCTGGAAGTACCACTGGGTCTTCTGCCGCTCGGTCGGTGCGGGCAGCGCCACGATCCGGGCGATGCGCGGGTTCAGGTACTCCGTCACCCGCTTGATGGCCCCGCCCTTGCCCGCGGCGTCTCGCCCTTCGAAGACCACCACGAGCCGGCCGCCCTCGACCCGCACCCACTCCTGGAGCTTCACCAACTCCTGCTGCAGCCGCAGCAGTTCCCGCTCGTACGGCTTCCTCGTCAGTCGCTCCGGCCTCGCGGTCCGCTGCTCGTCGGCCACCCTCTGGTCCTCCGTCCGGCTGATGCTGATGCACCCTCACCGTAGGCGCGGCACGGCGGGTCCGCAGATCGGAACGGAGCGGTCGGAGGAGGCGGAGCGGCCGACTCACCGGCGGGCTTCCGCCGCGGGCCTCAGACCCCGACGAAGGGCTCGGGGTAGCGGCAGAGCCCGCGCGGGTCGCCGTCGTACGCCGTCAGCGGCAGCGCCTGGAAGTAGGCCTCCGGCACCTCGAACGGGCCGACGACCTCGTGCCGCCCGGCCGGCCGGAAGCCGAACCGCGCGTAGTACTCCGGGTCGCCGAGGACGACCACGAGCTTCTCCCCCGCCTCCTCGGCCGCCGACAGCGCGGCCCGGACGACGAGGTCTCCGACGCCCCGGCGCTGCCACTCGGGCGCCACGGCGACCGGCGCGAGCGCCACCGCGTCGCCCTCCCCGACCCGCAGCCGGGTCAGCAGGGCGTGCCCGACCACCAGCCCGGTCTCGTCGACCGCGACCAGTGACAGGCCGGGCAGCCAGGCGGGATCGCGGCGCAGCGCGTCCACCAGGTCCGCCTCGTCCGGGCCGGGGAACGCGGCCATGTGGACGCGCCTGGTCGCCGGGGCGTCCTGCGGACGTTCGACTCTCGTGGTGATCTGCATGGGTCGACCCTCCCTGTGTCACACACCGTTGTGGCCCGGCCCCGGACGGTGGGTGGACCGTCCGGGGCCGTTGCAGGTTAACGGATGACGCGGATGACGCCGATGACGCGACGTCAGGACGCGGGCTGCGCCTCGGACTTGGCGTCCTCGCGGACCTTGGGCTGGGCGTCCACGCCGGCCTCGCGGCGCTGCGCCGGGGTGATCGGGGTCGGCGCACCGGTCAGCGGGTCGCCACCGGTGGACGTCTTCGGGAAGGCGATGACGTCGCGGATGGTGTCGTACCCGCCGAGCAGGGTGACGATCCGGTCCAGGCCGAAGGCGACACCACCGTGCGGCGGCGGCCCGTAGTTGAAGGCGTCCAGCAGGAAGCCGAACTGCGAGGCCGCCTCCTCCTCGGAGAGGCCGATCGCGTCGAACGCCCGCTTCTGCACGTCGCGCTGGTGGATACGGATCGAACCGCCGCCCAGCTCCGAGCCGTTGAGGACCAGGTCGTACGCGTTGGACAGCGCCGCGCCCGGGTCGGTGTCGAAGGTGTCCAGCGACTCCGCGGTCGGGGCGGTGAACGGGTGGTGCACCGCGTGCCAGCCCTGGAAGACGCCCTTGTCGTCCTCGATCGGCTCGAACATCGGGAAGTCGACGACCCAGAGGAAGGCCCACTTCGACTCGTCGATCAGCCCGCAGCGGCGGCCGATCTCCAGCCGCGCGGCGCCGAGCAGCTCCTGCGAGGCGCGCTCCTTGCCGGCCGCGAAGAAGACCGCGTCACCGTTCTTGGCGCCCGCGGCGGCGGCCAGGCCGGCCAGGTGCTCCGCGGAGAGGTTCTTGGCGACGGGGCCGCGCAGCTCGCCGGTCTCGGCGTCGATGAGCACGTAGGCCAGGCCCTTGGCGCCGCGCGCCTTGGCCCAGTCCTGCCAGGCGTCCAGCTGCTTGCGCGGCTGCGAGGCGCCGCCGGGCATGACCACGGCACCGACGTACGGGGCCTGGAACACGCGGAACTCGGTGCCCTTGAAGTACCCGGTGAGGTCGGTGAGTTCCTGGCCGAAGCGGACGTCCGGCTTGTCGGAGCCGTAGCGGCCCATGGCGTCCGCGTAGGTCATCCGCGGCAGCGGGGCGGGGATCTCGTAGCCGTGGACCTCGCGCCAGACGGCACCGATGATCTTCTCGCCGAGGGCCAGGATGTCCTCCTGGTCGACGAAGGAGGCCTCGATGTCCAGCTGGGTGAACTCCGGCTGCCGGTCGGCGCGGAAGTCCTCGTCGCGGAAGCAGCGGGCGATCTGGTAGTAGCGCTCCATGCCGGCCACCATCAGCAGCTGCTTGAACAGCTGGGGCGACTGCGGCAGCGCGTACCAGTGGCCGGGCTGCAGGCGGACCGGGACGAGGAAGTCGCGGGCGCCCTCGGGGGTGGAGCGGGTGAGGTACGGCGTCTCGATGTCGAGGAAGTCGTTCTCCTCCATCACCCGGCGGATGATGTTGCTGACCTTGGACCGCAGCCGCAGGCCCTTGGCCGGGCCCTCGCGGCGCAGGTCCAGGTAGCGGTAGCGCAGCCGGACCTCCTCGTTGACCGTGCCCGGCTCGTACTCGGCGACCGGGAAGGGCAGCGGGGCGGCCTCGGAGAGCACCTCGATCCCGCTGACGACGACCTCGATCGCGCCGGTCGGGATGTCCGGGTTCTCGTTGCCCTCGGGGCGCACCCGGACGTCGCCGACGACCTTGACGCAGTACTCGGCGCGCAGGCCGTGCACCGAGTCCAGGTCGCGGACCACGATCTGCACGGTGCCGGAGGCGTCGCGCAGATCGATGAAGGCGACGCCGCCGTGGTCGCGGCGGCGGGCGACCCAGCCGGCCAGGGTGACGGTGGTGCCTGCGTGCTCCGGGCGGAGCGTGCCCGCGTCGTGCGTGCGGATCACAGCTGCTTCTCCTTCAGGGTGGGGACGAGTGCGTCGAGGGCGACGGGGGTCTGCTCGCCGGTGCTCATGTCCTTGAGCTGGACGACGCCCTCGGCGAGGTCCCGGTCCCCGGCGATCAGGGCGAAGCGGGCGCCGGACCGGTCGGCGGACTTCATGGCGTTCTTGATGCTCTTGACGCCGAAGGCGAGGTCGGTGGCCACGCCGGCCCGGCGCAGCTCGACCACCTTGGCGAACAGGACGTTCTTCGCCTCCTCGCCGAGCGCGACCGCGTACACGGCGGTGGCGGACGGCAGGTCGAGGGTGACGCCCTCGGCCTCCAGCGCGAGGAAGGTGCGGTCCACGCCGAGGGCCCAGCCGACGGACGGCAGCGCCGGGCCGCCGATCATCTCGGACAGGCCGTCGTAGCGGCCGCCGCCGCCGATCGCGGACTGCGCGCCGAGGCCCTCGTGCACGAACTCGAAGGTGGTGCGGGTGTAGTAGTCCAGGCCGCGGACCAGCTTCGGGTCGTCGACGAAGGCCACGCCGGCCGCGGTGAGCAGTTCGCGGACCTTCTCGTCGTACGCCTTGCAGTCCTCGCACAGGAAGTCGCGCAGCATCGGCGCGCCGACCAGCTGGGCCTGCACCGCCTCGCGCTTGTCGTCGAGGACGCGCAGCGGGTTGATCTCGGCGCGGCGGCGGGTGTCCTCGTCCAGGTCCAGGCCGGACAGGAACTCGATCAGCGCGGCGCGGTAGACCGGGCGGCACTGCTTGTCGCCGAGGCTGTTGAGCAGCAGGGTGTAGTCGCTCAGGCCCAGCGAGCGGAAGGCGTCGTCGGCCAGGATGATCAACTCGGCGTCCAGCGCCGGGTCCTCGGCACCGATCGCCTCGGCGCCGACCTGGGAGAACTGGCGGTAACGGCCGGCCTGCGGGCGCTCGTAGCGGTAGTACGAGCCGGAGTACCAGAGCTTCACCGGCAGGTTGCCCTGCTTGTGCAGGTTGGCCTGGAGCGCGGCGCGCAGCACCGAGGCGGTGCCCTCCGGGCGCAGCGCGAGGTCCTCCTTGCCGCGCTTGGTGAGGGAGAACATCTCCTTGGTGACGATGTCGGTGGACTCGCCGACGCCGCGGGAGAACAGCTTCACGTCCTCGAAGACCGGGGTCTCGACGTAGCCGTAGCCGGCCCGGCGGGCGGGCGCGGCGATGCGCTCGCGGATCGCCAGGAAGGTCGCGGAGCTGGGGGGCAGCAGGTCGTAGGTGCCCTTGGGGGCGGTGAAGGTGCTCAACTTCTCTATCCGTCACATTCCTCGTCGCGGGAAAGCCGGGGCGCCGGTCGCCCCTGCTGCCTGTCGGAGGTAGGGGTTGGTGTCGCGCTCGCGGCCGATGGTGGTCTGACCGCCGTGGCCGGAGAGGACCACGGTGGAGTCGTCGAGGGGCAGGCACACCCGGGCCAGCGACGTCATGATCGCCTCGCTGTCCCCGCCCGGGAGGTCGGTACGCCCGATGGAGCCGGCGAACAGCAGGTCGCCCGAGAACAGCACCGGGGGGAGGTCCTCGGCACCGGGCGTCCGGAAGGTCACCGACCCCCTGGTATGGCCCGGCGCGTGGTCGACGGTGAGCCGCAGGCCGGCGAGCTCCAGCACGCTGCCGTCGGTGAGCTCGCGCACGTCGTCGGGCTCGCCGACGGTGAGCTCGCCCATCAGCTGGGTGCCCAGGGAGCGGCCGAGCGCCTTCTCCGGGTCGGACATCATGTACCGGTCCTCGGGGTGGATCCAGGCCGGGACGCCGCGGGCGCCGCAGACCGGGACCACCGAGGCCACGTGGTCGATGTGGCCGTGCGTGAGCAGCACCGCGACGGGCTTGAGCCGGTGCTCGCGGACCATCTCCTCGACGCCGCGGGCCGCCTGGTGGCCGGGGTCGACGATGACGCACTCCTCGCCCGCCGCCGGAGCGACCAGGTAGCAGTTGGTGCCCCAGGCTCCAGCGGGGAATCCGGCGATGAACACGCGCGTCCTTCGGGTGTGCGGCGGTCGGTTCTGCGAGGACCACCAGGAGTGATGCTGCGAATCCGTCATTCAGGGGCAGCCTACCGGCGGTGCGGGCCCGGTTGCTAACCAGATAGGGGTGGCCGGGCGCGGCCGTCTGACAGGTTCACCGCGTTCTTACGGGCCCGGTCCCTACACTTGGGCGCCGAGGGATGCGATGATCCGCTCCGGAATCCCTCCACTTTTCCCCGCACGATCCGTAGGAGACACGGCCGGTGGTCAGCAGCGAACAGCGGCGGCGGCAGCTCGCCCGCGAGAAGTACGAGCGCCAGATGGAGCGGCGGGCCGAGGCGGTGGCCGCACGCAGGCGCCGCAACACGATCCTGGGCGCCTCGCTCGCCGTCGTGGTCCTGGCCGCCGGCGGAACGCTGGTCGCCACCGGCGCCTTCGGCTCGGACGGCAAGGACAAGGCGAGCGCGAGCTCCGCGCAGGCCGCGCCGACCCAGGCCACGGGGCCGACCACGCCGGCGACGCCGACCCGCAAGCCGGTCGAGGGCTGCGCCGATCCGGCGCCGGGCGCGCCCAACGGCAAGCAGTGGCAGGCCGAGCCGGCCATGTCGATCGACCCGAGCGGCTCGTACACCATGGCCCTGGACACCAACTGCGGGAAGGTGACGATCGCGCTGGACGCGGCCAAGGCGCCGCACACCGTGAACTCCTTCGCCTTCCTGGCCGGCCAGCAGTACTTCGACCACACGAAGTGCCACCGCCTCACCACCGACGGCATCTTCGTGCTGCAGTGCGGCGATCCGACCGCCAGCGCGACGGTCCCCGGCGGCACCGGCGGTCCCGGCTACAAGTTCGCGGACGAGAACCTGACCGGCGCGACCTACCCGGCGGGCACCGTGGCGATGGCCAACTCCGGCCCCGGCACGAACGGCAGCCAGTTCTTCCTGGTCTACAAGGACACCAAGCTGCCGCCGAGTTACACCCCCTTCGGCAAGATCACCGGCGGCCTGGACGTGGTGCAGAAGATCGCCGCCGCCGGCACCCTGGAGGGCGCCCCGGACGGCCACCCGATGGCCGACGTCACCTTCAACTCGGCTACGGTCTCGAAGGGTTGACCAACCCCGGGGCCGCCGCGGGCGACGTCCAGGACGTCCTCGCCCGGCCCCGGCCCGAAATCGCCCGGCCCGGATGCGGACAGCACCGGGCCTGGTCGCCTATGTTGGCGTTGTATAGGGTGCCCGGACCCGCCTAGCCGTCACCCTCGGCAGAAAGGCACGGCGGACGGGGACGGCGGACTCATCGGTCCGCCGCACATCAACTGTGGACGACGGTCGCGCGCCGCCCCGGCGCGGGCGCGACGTCATGTGGAGGACGCGCTATGAGCAGCGACCCGTGGGGCCGTGTGGACGAGCAGGGCACGGTCTACGTCAGGACGGCCGACGGCGAACGTGTCGTGGGTTCCTGGCAGGCCGGCTCGCCCGAGGAGGCCCTCGCCTACTTCGAGCGCAAGTACCAGGGCATCGAGGTGGAGATCGGCCTGCTGGAGAAGCGGGTGCGCACCACCGACCTGGCCGCCAAGGACGCCCAGACCGCGCTGGAGCACCTGCGTGCGCAGGTGGTCGAGGGGCACGCCGTCGGTGACCTGGAGGCCCTGGCCAAGCGGCTGGACACGCTCGCCGGCGAGATCGAGGCCCGGCGGGAGGAGCGCAAGGCCGCCCGCGCCAAGGCGCAGGACGAGGCCCGCGCGGCCAAGGACGCCCTGGTCGCCGAGGCCGAGCAGCTCGCCGAGTCCACCCAGTGGCGGGAGGCCGGGGACCGGCTGCGCGCCCTGGTGGACACCTGGAAGGGCCTGCCGCGGCTGGACCGCAAGAGCGACGACGAGCTGTGGCACCGCTTCTCGCACGCCCGCTCGGTCTTCTCCAAGCACCGCAAGGCGCACTTCGCCACCCTGGACGCCGAGCGCGAGCAGGCCCGGCAGACCAAGGAGGCGCTGGTCACCGAGGCCGAGGCGCTGTCCTCGTCCACCGAGTGGGGCAGCACCGCGGCCGCCTACCGCGACCTGATGGCGCGCTGGAAGGCCGCCGGCCGGGCCCAGCGGGACATCGAGGACGAGCTGTGGGCGCGGTTCCGCGGCGCGCAGGACGTCTTCTTCCAGGCCCGTTCCTCGGTGTTCAGCGAGCGCGACGCCGAGCAGGTGGAGAACCAGAAGCTCAAGGAGGCGCTGGCCGCCGAGGCCGAGGCGATCCTGCCGATCACCGACCTGAAGGCCGCCAAGGCCGCGCTGCGCGAGGTCAACGAGCGCTGGGAGGCGATCGGGCACGTGCCGCGCGAGGTCCGTCCGAAGCTGGACGGCCGGCTGAACGCGGTCGAGCGGGCCATCCGCGAGGCCGAGGACAGCGAGTGGAAGCGCTCCAACCCGGAGGCCAAGGCCCGCGCGGCCGGCATGGTCGGCCTCTTCCAGGCCAAGGCCGAGAAGATCCAGTCGGACCTGGACCGGGCCCGTACGGCCGGCAACGCCGCCAAGGTCGCCAAGCTGGAGTCCGAGCTGGCCGGCGTGCAGACCCTGCTGGAGCAGGCGCACCGGAGCCAGGAGGAGTTCAGCGGCTGACCCGGCCCGAACGGTCACCATGAGGAAGGCCCCCGGGGAGCTCCCCGGGGGCCTTCCTCATGCCGTCAGGCCGTCGTGCCCGCCGTCACTTGCGGGCGGAGGTGACGCGGTAGACGTCGTACACGCCCTCGACGCCGCGCACCGCCTTGAGCACGTGCCCGAGGTGCTTCGGGTCGCCCATCTCGAAGGTGAAGCGGCTCATCGCCACCCGGTCGCGCGAGGTCTGCACCGCCGCCGACAGGATGTTGACGTGCTGGTCGGACAGCACCCGGGTGACGTCCGAGAGCAGTCGGGAGCGGTCCAGCGCCTCGACCTGGATGGCCACCAGGAAGACCGAGGACTGGGTGGCCGCCCACTCGACGTCGATCATGCGTTCCGGCTGCTGGCTCAGCGACTCCACGTTGACGCAGTCGGCGCGGTGCACCGAGACGCCGTTGCCGCGGGTCACGAAGCCGACGATCGGGTCGCCCGGCACCGGGGTGCAGCAGCGGGACAGTTTGACCCAGACGTCCTCGACGCCCTTGACGATCACGCCCGGGTCGCCCTTGGCCCGGCGGCGCGCCGCACGGCGGTTGTCGTGCGTCGGGGTGGCGGTCTCCGCCAGGTCCTCGGTCGCGCCCTCCTCGCCGCCGAGCGCCTGGACCAGCTTCTGCACGATGTTCTGCGCGGCGACGTGGCCCTCGCCGATCGCGGCGTAGAGCGAGGAGATGTCGGGGTAGCGCATCTCGTGGGCCAGGGTGACCAGCGAGTCGCCGGTGAGGATCCGCTGGATCGGCAGGCCCTGCTTGCGCATCGCCCGGACGATCGCCTCCTTGCCGTGCTCGATCGCCTCCTCGCGGCGCTCCTTGGAGAACCAGGCACGGATCTTGTTGCGGGCGCGCGGGGACTTGACGAAGCCCAGCCAGTCCCGGGACGGTCCGGCGTTCTCCGCCTTGGAGGTGAACACCTCGACGGTGTCGCCGTTCTCCAGCGTCGACTCCAGCGGCACCAGGCGTCCGTTCACCCGGGCGCCTATCGTCCGGTAGCCGACCTCGGTGTGCACCGCGAAGGCGAAGTCGACCGGGGTCGCGCCGGCCGGCAGGGCTATCACGTCGCCCTTGGGCGTGAAGACGAAGACCTCGTTGCTGGCCAGGTCGAAGCGGAGCGACTCCAGGAACTCGCCCGGGTCGGCGGTCTCCTTCTGCCAGTCCAGCAGCTGCCGCAGCCAGGCCATCTCGTTGACGGCGCCGGCCTTGTCGTCCTTGCGGACCTGGTTCGGGGTGTCGGTGCGGACCTTTGAGGCCCCGGCGACCGCGCGCTGCTTGTACTTCCAGTGCGCGGCGATGCCGTACTCGGCGCGCCGGTGCATGTCGAAGGTGCGGATCTGGAGCTCGACGGGCTTGCCGCCGGGGCCGATCACCGTCGTGTGCAGCGACTGGTACATGTTGAACTTGGGCATCGCGATGTAGTCCTTGAACCGCCCCGGCACCGGGTTCCACCGCGCGTGGATGGTGCCCAGCGCCGCATAGCAGTCGCGGACGGTGTCGACCAGGACCCGGATGCCCACCAGGTCGTAGATCTCCGCGAAGTCCCGGCCCCGGACGATCATCTTCTGGTAGACCGAGTAGTAGTGCTTCGGCCGGCCGGTGACGGAGGCGGTGATCCGGGCGCCGCGCAGGTCCGCCTGGACCTGGTCGATGACGGTCGCCAGGTACTCGTCCCTCTTGGGGGCGCGCTCGGCGACCAGCCGGACGATCTCGTCGTACATCTTGGGGTAGAGGATCGCGAAGGCGAGGTCCTCCAGCTCCCACTTGATGGTGTTCATGCCCAGCCGGTGCGCCAGCGGGGCGTAGATCTCCAGCGTCTCGCGGGCCTTCTTCTCCTGCTTCTCCCGCTTGAGGTAGCGCATCGTGCGCATGTTGTGCAGGCGGTCGGCCAGCTTGATCACCAGGACGCGCGGGTCCTTGGCCATCGCGACGACCATCTTGCGGACGGTCTCGGCCTGCGCGGCCTCACCGAACTTGACCCGGTCCAGCTTGGTGACGCCGTCCACCAGCAGGGCCACCGAGTCGCCGAAGTCCTTGCGCAGGGTCTCCAGGCCGTAGTCGGTGTCCTCGACGGTGTCGTGCAGCAGCCCGGCCATCAGGGTCGGGGCGTCCATGCCGAGTTCGGCGAGGATCGTCGCGACGGCCAGCGGGTGGGTGATGTACGGGTCGCCGCTCTTGCGCTTCTGCCCCCGGTGCCACTTCTCGGCCACCGCGTACGCCCGCTCGATGTCCCGCAGCAGCGCCGGGTCGGCCTTCGGGTCATTGGCCCGGATCGAGCGGAACAGCGGCTCCAGGACGGGGTTGAGCACGCTGGAGCGCTGACCGCCGAGGCGGGCCAGCCGGGCCCGCATGCCGCCGGTGGAACCGCGGCCGGAGGGCGCGAGCGAACGCGAGGAGGTCGGCGCCGGGCGTGCCGGGGTGGCCCCCGAGGGCGTGGGACGGTCTTCGGGAGCGGCCGCTTCGGCCGTGGGCACAACCTCGTCGGGCAAGGACTACTCCTCGGGGCACCGGGCCGACCCCTGCCGGGCCCGAACGGACGGGGACAACCGGGAGGGGATGAATCTTCATGGTACCGAGCCGGGCGGCCCGGTGTTCATCCGGCCGGGCCAGGAAACGGAAGGACGGCAGTCGGAAGTTCCGACTGCCGTCCTTCACGCGGGTCCGTCAGACCGTGACCAGCGTCTCCAGCGGGGCGTCGCCGAGGTGCCCGGCCAGCCGCTCGCGGCCGTCCAGGAAGCCCAGCTCCATCAGCACCACGACGCCCGCCAGCTCGGCCCCGGCCTCCTTCACCAGGTCCAGCGAGGCGCCGATGGTCCCGCCGGTGGCCAGCACGTCGTCCACCACGAGAACCCGCTCACCGGGCGTGAAGGCGTCGCACTGCACCTCCAGCGTCGCCGAGCCGTACTCCAGCTCGTACGAGCGCCGGAACACCTCGCCGGGCAGCTTGCCCTGCTTGCGGATCGGCACGAAGCCGAGCCCGGCCGCGAAGGCCGCCGGGGCCGCCAGCACGAAGCCGCGCGCCTCCAGGCCCACCACCTTGGTCGCCCCGAGTGCCTCGGCCCGGTCGGCCAGCGCCCGGGTGAGGGCGCCGAACGCCTCGGCGTCGGCGAGCAGCGGCGCGATGTCCTTGAACAGCACACCCGGCTTCGGGTAGTCCGGGACGTCCCGGATCCGGCTGTTCAGCAGCTCGGCCAGGGCGATGTCGGCGGTGGTCACGATGTGTCCTCGGGGTCGTGGTGCGGTCAGCGCTTGGTGGACGGACGGCCCTTGGCACGGGTGGTGCCGGCTGCCCGGCCGCGCTGACCGACCATACCCGCAGGCTGGTCGTCCTCCGCCGGCTCGTCCGTGGCGGACGCGTCCGACGGCTCGGCCTTGGCGGCCGCGGCGCGGTGCTGCAGGACGCGCTTGCGCAGCGCCTTCATGTCCGGCTGCTCCTCCTTGAGCTGCGCCAGCAGCGGGGTGGCGACGCAGATCGAGGAGTAGGCACCGGCCGCGAGGCCGATGAACAGCGCGAGCGAGATGTCGTTCAGCGTGCCGGCGCCCAGGAAGCCGCCGCCGATGAACAGCAGTGCGGCGACCGGGAGCAGTGCGACGACGGTGGTGTTGAGCGAGCGCACCAGGGTCTGGTTGAGGCCCGCGTTGGCCGCCTCGCTGTAGGTGAGCTTGTTCTGCTTGGCGAGCCCCTTGGTGTTCTCCTTCACGGTGTCGAAGACGACGACCGTGTCGTAGAGGGAGTAGCCGAGGATCGTCAGGAAGCCGATCACCGTGCCCGGGGTGATCTCGAAGCCCACCAGGGCGTACACGCCGATGGTGATCAGGAGGTCGTGGATGAGGGCGACCAGGGCGGCCACCGCCATCCGCCACTCGAAGGCGATCGCCAGGTAGACCGTCACCAGGATCATGAAGATGATCAGACCGGTGAGTGCCTTGTTGGAGATCTGCTTGCCCCAGCTGGGGCCGATCACCTGCGCCTCGACGGTGTCCAGCGGGATGCCGATCTTCTCGGCGAGCTGCGAGCGCACCTCGTCCGAGCTCTTCGGCTCCTCGGTGCTGACCTGGATCCGGATCTTGCCGTTGTCGGTCGACTGGACCAGCGGGTGCGAGGAGACGACCTGGTCGGCCTTCTCCTGCGCCTGGGAGACGGTCAGGCCGGGCTTGGCCACGGTGTAGACCGAGCCGCCCTTGAACTCGATGCCCAGGTGCAGGCCCATGGCCAGACCGATCGCGGCGACCAGCACGATCACGCCGGAGATGGAGTACCAGAGCTTGCGGCGACCGACGAAGTCGAAGCTGATTTCGCCCTGGTAGAGCCGGTGGCCCAGATTGGAGAAGCGCGACACGGTGTCAGGCCTCCTTCACGGCAGAGGAGGGGCTACGGCGACGGCTGCTGCGCAGCGGCGGGCGGGCGCCCAGCCGCTTCGGGTCCAGGCCGGACCACGGGTGGCCGTCCAGGAAGAACTTGCGGCGGGCCAGCAGGGTGATCAGCGGCTTGGTGAAGAGGAAGATCACCACGACGTCGAGCGCGGTGGTCAGCCCCAGCGTGAACGCGAAGCCCTGGACCTTGCCGACCGAGACCGCGTAGAGCACGGCGGCACAGAGGAAGGACACGAAGTCCGAGACCAGGATGGTGCGCCGGGCGCGCGGCCAGGCCCGCTGGACCGCCGGGCGCAGCGGGGCGCCCTCGCGGACCTCGTCGCGGATGCGCTCGAAGTACACGATGAAGGAGTCGGCGGTGATGCCGATCGCGACGATCGCACCGCACACCGCGGGCAGGTTCAGCGCGAAGCCGATCCCGCCGCCGAGCAGGCTCATGATCGAGTAGGTCATGATCGCCGAGACGATCAGACCGGCGATCGACACCAGGCCGAGACCGCGGTAGTAGAGCAGCGAGTACGCGACGACCAGCACCATGCCGATCAGGCCCGCGACGAGACCGGCCTTGAGCTGGTCCCCGCCGAGCGCCGGGGAGACGGTGG
Source organism: Kitasatospora sp. NPDC023385 (assembly GCF_055664045.1). Lineage (NCBI taxonomy): Bacteria > Bacillati > Actinomycetota > Actinomycetes > Kitasatosporales > Streptomycetaceae > Kitasatospora > Kitasatospora sp. NPDC023385. The sequence goes on from NZ_JBVOOL010000014.1 coordinate 146,968, forward strand.
TGATGTCGCTCTTGGCGAACTCCAGCGGCAGGGCGCCGTAGCCCAGCACGTTGGCGAGGTCCTTCGCCTCGGCCTGCGTGAAGCGGCCGGTGATGACCGCGCTGCCGCCCGGGATCGGACCGTTGACCTGCGGGTGCGAGACGACCTGGTTGTCCAGCACGATGGCGAACTGGTTGGTCGGCGGGGTCTGGGTGGCCAGCTGGCCGGTGACCTTCGCGAAGGCGTCGGTGCCGGTGCCGTTGAACTGCAGCTGGACCTGCCAGCCGGAGCCCTGCTGGGTGTCCAGGCTGGGCTGGGCCTTGGAGACGTCCGAGCCCTTCACGGCGACGGGGCCGAGGGCCAGCTTCTCGTAGTAGCCGTTCTCGGGCTTCTGGGAGCAGGCGACGACGGCCTTCTCCTCGGGCCCGGTCTGGGCGGCGCGGACCTCGGGCTTGGAGCAGTCGAGGGCGGCGAAGGCGGCGGACAGCTCCGGCGGGACGGTGCCCTGGGTCATCGCGGCGCTCAGGTCGGCGGCGCTCGGCGGGGTGGCCGGGGCGCTCGGGGCGCCGCTGGCGGCCGGGGCGGCGCTGCCGGTGGCGGCGGCCGTCGGGGCCGCGCTCGCGCCGGTCGCGGCGGCCGTCGGGCTGGTGCCCTCGGCGGCCAGCGCCTCACCGACGGTGCGGCCCTGCTTGGTGGCGCTCGCGGGCGCGGACGGCGCGCCGCTACCCGCGGCGCCCGAGGGAGCGGCACCGGCCGACGGGGCCGCGCCCGGGGTGCCGGTGGCGCCCGCGGACGGGGTGCCGGTCGGCGCCGGGGCGGTGATGCCGCTGGGCGCCACGGCCAGGACCGGACGGAAGAACAGCTTCGCGGTGGTGCCCACCTGGTCCGCCGCGTTCTGCCGGTCGCCGCCCTTGGGGATGTTCACGATGATCGTGTCGTCACCCTGGGTCTGGACCTCCGCCTCGGAGACACCCATGCCGTTGACACGGCGCTCGATGATCCCGGTGGCGATGTCCATGTTGGACTTGCTGATCGCCTTGGGGTCGGTCGACTTCGCGGTCAGCGTGATGCTGGTGCCACCGGCGAGGTCGATCCCGAGCCGGGGCTTGGTGTTGCCCGTCCCGAACATGAGGGCGACCAGTCCGACGGTGACGACCAGGATGAGGGCCAGCGCCCGCCCTGGGTAGCCGTCGCGCGGGCGCGACTTGGGTGTTGCCACCTTGCTCGTTTCTCCCTGTCCATGCCACTTCCCCGACCGGACCCCCGTCCGGCTCGTGGCGGGACAGGGGTCCGGCGGTTCTGCGGCCCTGAGGTCCTGTGGGCTCGCGGCACTGCGCCGCGCGTCCGGGCGGATTGCCCGTCCGTACTACTTGCTCGCGGGAGCCCCGCCCTCGACGTCGCCCTTCTCGGCGCTGTCCTTGGCGAGCGACAGCGGCTTGTCCTCGGCCGGCTCGGCGTCGGCGTCCTCGGCCTCCGGCTCGGGGAGCTCGTCGTCGGCGGGGCGGCCGTTGATGATCGCGTCGTACTCCTGGGGGTCCAGGACGGCCGCGACCGCGCTCTTGGTGAAGTGGGCGATCACGCCGGGCGCGAGCTCCAGCTCGACGGTCTCGTCGTTGACCGCCTTCACCTGGGCGTACAGGCCGCCGATGGTGCGCACTCCGGCCCCGGGCTCCAGCGCGGTCTGCATGCTCTGCTGCTGCTGCTGGCGCTTCTTCTGCGACCGGAACATGAGCACGATCGCGATGATCGGGAGGAGAAGGATGATGAGGTTCACTGCAGCCAGGGTCCTTTACGGGCCGCCGGCCGGCGGCCTGTGTGGTATGGGTCGGCCCGTCAGGTGAGAGGGGCGGTCCGGCGGAGTCTATGCAACCCCGAATCGATCGGACAACGCCAAGCATCGCATCCTGCCCCCGAAAGTGGCGACCCTCCGCCTGCACTGTTTCCCGGACCCGGTTCCCGGCCCCGCCTTGGGGTCCGGCGGCGACACCGGGCGGGAACGTCCGGGCGCGGCTCACCCGTTCAGCCGAGGGCGGTCAACATTCGTCGGCGGGGAACAGCTCCGACTGGGCAGGCAGGCGTCCGCGAGCGGTCTGGCCCGACGGGGTCTGCACCGGCGGGGTCAGGCCGAGGTGCTGCCAGGCCGCGGCGGTGGCGATCCGCCCCCGCGGGGTCCGGGCAAGCAGGCCCTCGCGGACCAGGAAGGGCTCGGCCACCTCCTCGACGGTCTCGGACTCCTCCCCCACGGCGACCGCGAGTGTCGACAAACCGACCGGGCCGCCGCCGAACAGCCTCAGCAGCGCGTTCAGCACCGCGCGGTCCAGCCGGTCCAGTCCCCGGGCGTCCACTTCGTAGACGTCCAGCGCCTGGGCGGCGATCCCGACGGTGACCACGCCGTCGTGCCGCACCTGCGCGTAGTCGCGGACCCGGCGCAGCAGCCGGTTGGCGATGCGCGGGGTGCCGCGCGAGCGGCCGGCGATCTCGGCGGCGCCCGCCGGGTCTATCTGCACGTCCAGCAGCGCGGCCGAGCGGTGCACCACCCGCTGCAGCTCGGCCGGGGCGTAGAACTCCATGTGCCCGGTGAAGCCGAAGCGGTCCCGCAGCGGGGGCGGCAGCAGGCCGGCCCGGGTGGTGGCGCCGACCAGGGTGAAGGGCGGCAGTTCCAGCGGAATGGCGGTGGCGCCCGGGCCCTTGCCGACGATTACGTCGACCCGGAAGTCCTCCATCGCCATGTAGAGCATCTCCTCGGCCGGCCGGGACATCCGGTGGATCTCGTCGAGGAAGAGCACCTCGCCCTCGGTGAGCGAGGACAGGATCGCCGCGAGGTCCCCCGCGTGCTGGATGGCCGGGCCTGAGGTGATCCGGATCGGGGCGCCCAGCTCGGCCGCGATGATCATGGACAGGGTGGTCTTGCCCAGCCCGGGCGGCCCGCTCAGGAGTACGTGGTCGGGCGCGCTGCCGCGCTTGCGGGCGGCCTGGAGCACCAGGGACAGCTGCTCGCGCACCCGCTCCTGGCCGATGAACTCGTCCAGGACCTTGGGGCGCAGGGCCGCCTCCACCGCCTGGTCCTCGCCGTCCGCGGCGGCCGTGACCAGCCGGTCGGCGGGTTCCGAGTCGTACATCGTCGTGGGCTCCCAAGTCTCCAGAGTCGACAAACCGACAGGTCGTCAGCTGGTCTCAGCGGGCGCGGTTGAGGCCGCGCAGCGCGAGCCGGAGCAGCGCGCCGACGTCCGGCACCTGCTGGGCCTCGGCGTCCGGGGTGACGGCCGCCACCGCCTCGTCCGCCTCGCGCGGGGCGTAGCCGAGGCCGGTCAGCGCGGAGTGCAGCTGCTCGCTCCACGGCGCCGGGCCGGCGGCGATCGGCTTCTGCGCGGGCACCGCGCCGTGCGGGGCGCCCAGCTTGTCCTTGTACTCCAGCAGCAGCTTGGCCGCCTTCGCCTTGCCGATGCCCGGGACGGCGACCAGCGCCTTCTCGTCGCCGCCCGCGATCGCGGCCCGCAGCGCGTCGGGGCTGTGCACGCCGAGGATCGCCTGCGCCAGCTTGGGGCCGACACCAGGCGCGGCCTGCAGGATCTCGAAGACGGCGCGCTCGTCGTCGTCCGCGAAGCCGAAGAGGGTCAGCGAGTCCTCCCGCACCACCAGTGAGGTCGCCAGCCGGGCCGGCTCGCCCAGCCGCAGGCCGGCCAGGGTGTTCGGGGTGCACTGCACGGCCATGCCCACCCCGCCGACCTCGACCACCGCGACCCCGGAGGAGATGGCCGCCACGGGCCCCTGCACGAAGGCGATCACCGGTACGTTCCTTTCACGGGGGTGGCACGGGGCGTGGCCTGGGCGGCCCGGACGGCGGCCTCCAGCCGGTTGGTCGCCCCGCCGCGCCAGATGTGGCAGATCGCGAGCGCCAGCGCGTCGGCGGCGTCCGCGGGCTTGGGCGGGGCGTCCAGCCGCAGCAGGCGCTGCACCATGGCCGTGACCTGGGCCTTGTCGGCCCGGCCGGAGCCGGTGACGGCCGCCTTGACCTCGCTCGGGGTGTGCAGGGTGACGGGGATGCCGCGGCGCGTCGCGCAGAGCATCGCGACCGCGCTGGCCTGCGCGGTACCCATCACGGTGCGCACGTTGTGCTGCGCGAACACCCGCTCGACGGCGACCAGGTCGGGCCGGTGCTCGTCCAGCCAGGCCTCGATGCCCTGCTCGACCTGGAGCAGCCGCTGCCCGATCTCGGCCTCGGCGGGAGTGCGCACCACCCCGACCCCGGCCATCCGCAACGGCCGGCCCGGCGCGCCCTCGACCACGCCGACCCCGCACCTGGTCAGCCCCGGGTCCACGCCCAGTACCCGTACCACTCGCCCCGCCTCTCGTCTCCGACCTGCGAAGGCTACCGTCCGGGTCCGACAACCCCGCGACGACACCGGCCCGGCGGTCCTGGGACCACCGGGCCGGGCAGTGCGAAGATCACTCGCCGTGAATCACGTGGATCACGTGGATCACTCGGCGTCGAGCTGCGCACCGACCTCGTCGGGGATGTCGAAGTTGGCGAAGACGTTCTGCACGTCGTCGCTGTCCTCCAGCGCGTCGATCAGCTTGAGGATCTTGCGGGCGCCGTCGACGTCCAGCTCGACCTGCATGCTCGGGAGGAAGTTCGCCTCGGCCGAGTCGTAGTCGATGCCGGCGTCCACCAGCGCGGTGCGGACGTCGACCATCTTGGAGGCCTCGGAGACGATCTCGAACGAGTCGCCGAGGTCGTTGATCTCCTCCGGGTCCTGGTCGAGGACGATCTCGAACAGCTTGTCCTCGTCCACGCCGTCGGCCTTGGGGACGATGACGACACCCTTGCGGGTGAACAGGTACGACACCGAGCCCGGGTCGGCCATCGAGCCGCCGTTGCGGGTCATCGCGACGCGCACGTCGGAGGCGGCGCGGTTGCGGTTGTCGGTGAGGCACTCGATCAGGACGGCGACGCCGTTGGGGCCGTAGCCCTCGTACATGATGGTCTGGTAGTCGGCGCCGCCGGCCTCGAGACCGCCACCGCGCTTGACGGCGCGGTTGATGTTGTCGATCGGGACCGAGCTCTTCTTGGCCTTCTGGATGGCGTCGTAGAGCGTCGGGTTGCCCGCCGGGTCCGGCCCGCCGGTCTTCGCCGCCACCTCGATGTTCTTGATCATCTTGGCGAAGAGCTTGCCGCGCTTGGCGTCGATCACGGCCTTCTTGTGCTTGGTGGTAGCCCACTTAGAGTGGCCGGACATCGCCAGCTCCTTTACGTCGCCGATGGGAAGGAAACAGATGAGATCTTACCGGTGCCGTCACCGGTGAGACGCACACGGTCAGCGCACGGCCACCGCACAGCTGCCGCACGGTCAGCGCGCGGCCACCGCGAGGTGCTCCTCGACCATCCGCACGAAGTACCCGTGCACCCGGTGGTCGCCCGTCAGCTCCGGGTGGAACGAGGTGGCCAGCAGGTTGCCCTGGCGCACGGCGACGATCCGGCTCTCCGGGCCGTCCGCGGCGGGCAGTTCGGCCAGTACCTCGACGCCCGCGCCGACCGCCTCGACCCAGGGGGCGCGGATGAAGACGCCGTGCACCGGCGCGTCGTCCAGGCCCTCGAAGGCGATCCCGGACTCGAAGGACTCGTTCTGGCGGCCGAAGGCGTTGCGGCGGACCGTCATGTCGATCCCGCCGACGGTCTCCTGGTCGTCGCGGCCGTCCAGGATCTTGTCGGCCAGCATGATCATGCCCGCGCAGGTGCCGTAGACCGGCATCCCGGCGGCGACCCGCTCGCGTAGCGGGTCCATCACGCCGAACAGCAGCGCCAGCTTGGACATGGTGGTGGACTCCCCGCCGGGGATGACCAGCGCGTCGACCTCGGCCAGCTCCTCGGCACGGCGCACCGGGCGGGCGAGCGCGTCGGCCTCGGCCAGCGCCACGAGGTGCTCGCGGACGTCGCCCTGCAGGGCGAGGACGCCGATGACTGGAGTGCTCACGGTCTTCAACCTCAATCGATCGTTGCTACGGGAGGACGTGGCACGGCCCGCCGCACGCGCCGAGGCGCTGCGGCGGGCCGGCTCGGAAGCTGCGGGCGACTACCAGCCGCGGTTGGCGTAGCGCTCGGTCTCCGGCAGGGTGTCGCAGTTGATGCCGACCATGGCCTCGCCGAGGTTGCGGGAGGCGTCCGCGATGATCTTCGGGTCGTCGTAGAAGGTGGTGGCCTTCACGATGGCGGCGGCGCGCTTGGCCGGGTCGCCCGACTTGAAGATGCCGGAGCCGACGAAGACGCCCTCGGCGCCCAGCTGGCGCATCAGCGCGGCGTCGGCCGGGGTGGCCACGCCACCGGCGGAGAACAGCACGACCGGCAGCTTGCCCAGCTCGGCGACCTCCTTGACCAGCTCGTACGGGGCGCGCAGCTCCTTGGCGGCGGCGTACAGCTCGTTGTTGTCGAAGCCGCGCAGCTTGGCGATCTCGTTCTTGATCTGGCGCAGGTGGCGGACGGCCTCGACGACGTTGCCGGTGCCGGCCTCACCCTTCGAGCGGATCATGGCCGCGCCCTCGGCGATGCGGCGCAGGGCCTCGCCCAGGTTGGTGGCGCCGCAGACGAAGGGGGTGGTGAAGGCCCACTTGTCGGAGTGGTTGACCTCGTCGGCCGGGGTCAGCACCTCGGACTCGTCGATGTAGTCGACACCGAGCGACTGCAGGACCTGGGCCTCGACGAAGTGGCCGATGCGGGACTTGGCCATCACCGGGATGGAGACCGCGGCGATGATCTCCTCGATCATGTTCGGGTCGGACATGCGGGCCACGCCGCCGTCCTTGCGGATGTCGGCCGGAACCCGCTCAAGGGCCATGACGGCCACCGCGCCGGCGTCCTCGGCGATCTTCGCCTGCTCGGCGTTGACCACGTCCATGATCACACCGCCCTTGAGCTGCTCGGCCATGCCGCGCTTGACCCGGGCGGTACCGATCTGCGGCTGGTCTGCGGTGGTGGGGGTGGTGGACACGTGAGACCTCACTCGAGAATGAACCAGTGCTATCGCCCTATGGTAGGCAGACCGGGTGAGCCATCGATGCGCCACCAAGTCCAGCCCGGACGACGGGATGCGACAAACGGGCCGTATCCGGGGACAGCCTAAGCAGGCGCTCCCTCGGGGGTGAGGGCGGGCGGCGGGGCATCGTCCATCTCGAAGGCCAACGGGAACGGCGCCTTGCCCGCCAGCCGGAAGTAGCGCACCAGCCGGTGCTCGCGCACCGCCCGCGCCGCCCGCACCGCGTCGTTGTGGAACCGGCGGGCCATCGGCACCCGGCGCACCGCGGCCGTCAGATCACGAACCGCGTCCTCACCGCCCGGCTCGGCCACCAGCACCGCCACCTGCTCCGGCTCCTCGAACACCGCCCGCAGCGCCAGGCTCAGCTGGCTCTCCGCGACCTCGCGCTGCTCGTCGTCGGCCTGCCGGGCCGCGTGCGCCGCGTCCAGCAGCACCAGCGAGGTCGCCGGGTCGAGCAGCGAGGACGTCGCCAGCTCCATCGCCACCGAGGCCCGACGGACCAGCTGCGCGTCCAGCGCCGCCCGGGCGGCGTCGATCCGGGCGTGCAGCCGGTCCAACCGGCCGGCCGTCCAACTCAGGTACATGCCGAAGAGCACCACGGCCACGCCGGCCCAGATCCAGGTAGTCACGGGCCGCTACGTTACCGGGTGTCACCGGCCGCCCGGGCCGGTGTCAGCCCGCCGCGACCGCGCTGCGGTAGCTGTCCCGGTCGATGTCCGCGAGGTTCACGGCGGTGAACAGCCGCGTGCCGGCGGCCGGCTTGACGTGCTCGGCCAGCAGCGCCAGGACGCCCTCGCTCAGCGCGGCCTTCGCCTCCGGCGTCCGCCCGGGGAACATCTGGACCTCGACGTACACCTGGGCGTCCGCCGACGTCCCGCTCGTGCCGACCACGAGCTGCTCGCTCTGCCGGAACAGCGTCTTGCAGGACCCCGGCTTCGCGTCGATCGTCTCCTCCGCGAGCCGGTTGATCGCCAGGCCCAGCGCCCGGCGGTCGAACCCGCCGGCCAGGCCGGCCGAGTAGTCGACGGAGATGTGCGGCATCGTTTCCCCCATGCGGTGAAGCGGTACGGTCGCCCGACCCTAACCCGGCCGACGGCCGGGCCGCGCCCGCCCTCTCCCCCGTCGCGGATCAGCCGCGGACCAGTCCCGGATCAGGGGCGGGCCAGTCCCGGATCAGTCCCGGGCCAGCCCGAACCGGCCGCGCCGCCCGCTGCGCTCGTCCTCCTCGACCACCGCCGCGGCCCCCGCCGTCACGGTCTCGTACACCGCCAGGATGTCCGCGCCGACCGTCGACCAGTCGAACCGCCGCACGTGCCGCGAGGCCGCCTTCCGCAGCTCGTCCAGCCGCGCCGGATCGCCCAGCAGCCGCAGCGCCGTCCGGGCCAGCGCGTCCGCGTCCTCCACCGGGAACAGCTCGCCCGCGTCCCCGCCGTCCAGCACCTGCTTGAACGCGTCCAGGTCGCTCGCCAGCACCGGGGCACCCGCCGACATCGCCTCGACCAGGATGATGCCGAAGCTCTCGCCGCCGGTGTTCGGCGCCACGTACAGGTCCACGCTGCGCAGCAGCCGGGCCTTCTCCTGGTCGCTCACCATCCCGAGGAACTCCACGTGCCGGCGCACCTCCGGCGCCAGGCCGGCGACGGCCTCCTGCTCGTCGCCCTTGCCGGCCACCAGCAGCCGCACCCCGGGGCGCTCCGCCACGATCCTCGGCAGCGCCGCCAGCAGCGTCGGCAGGCCCTTGCGCGGCTCGTTGATGCGGCCGATGAAGCCGATCGTGCCGGGCTCCCCCTTGGCCGCGCCGCCGGTCCAGCGCTCGTCCGGTTCGGCCCCGGCGAAGAAGCCCACGTCCACGCCGTTCGGGATCACCACCGCGTCCCCGCCCAGGTGCTCCACCAGCGTCCGCCGGGCGTACTCCGACACCGCGATCCGGGCCCGCATCTTCTCCAGGCCCGGCTGCAGGATCGGCGAGGCCGCGATCATCGCCCGCGAGCGCGGGTTGGAGGTGTGGAAGGTCCCCACCATCGGCCCGGTCGCCGACCAGGCGGCCAGCATCGACAGGCTCGGCGAGGCCGGCTCGTGCACGTGCAGGATGTCGAACCGCCCGTCGTGCAGCCACCGCCGCACCCGCGCCGCCGACAGGATGCCGAAGCTCAGCCGCGCCACCGACCCGTTGTACGGCACCGCCACCGCCCGCCCGGCGGAGACCACGTACGGCGGCAGCGCCTCGTCGTCCTCGGCCGGCGCCAGCACCGACACCTCGTGCCCCAGGGCGATCAGGTGCTCGGCCAGGTCCCGGATGTGGAACTGCACCCCGCCGGGGACGTCCCAGTCGTACGGGCAGACGATGCCGATCTTCACGGGTTCCTCAAGCTCCTCAGGACAGTCGTACGGGTCGGGCTCAGGCCCCGGAGGCCTCGGCCGCGGGCTCCGGAGCCGCCTCCGCGCGGACCGCGGACGCCTGCTCCTTCACCGTCTCACGGGCGGGCAGGTCGGCGAGCCAGAACTTCTGCAGCATGTGCCAGTCCTGCGGGTACTCGCGGATCCCCCGCTCCCACACGTCCGCCATCGCCTGGGTCATCGCGCGCGTCCGCTCCTTGCGGTCGCCCTCCTCGGGCGCCACCACCTCGGGGTGGATCAACGCCCGCAGCATCGGACCGTCGTACCAGAGCGTCACCGGCAGCAGCGCCGCCCCGGTCCGCTGGCACAGCGCCGCCGGACCGGCCGGCATCCGGGTCGCCTCGCCGAAGAACGACACCTCGAGGCCCGCCTCCGACAGGTCCCGGTCCCCCACCAGGCACACCAGCCGGCCCTCGCGCAGCCGCCGCGCCAGCGTGCCGATCACGTTCACCCCGCCGCCGGTCAACGCCAGGACCTCCATGCCCTGGCCCTCCCGGAACGCCACGAACCGGTCGAACAGCCGCTCGGGCTTCAACCGCTCCGCGACCGTGGTGAACGGGTAGCCCTGCTGCGCCACCCAGGTGCCCGCCAGGTCCCAGTTGCCCATGTGCGGCAGCGCTATGACCGCGCCCCGACCGGCCTCCAGCGTCTCCCGCAGGTGCTCGAAGCCGTCCACCCGGACGTCCCGGGCCACCCGCTCCCGGCTCCACACCGGCAGCCGGAACGACTCCATCCAGTACCGCAGGTACGAGCGCATCCCGGCCCGCGACAGCGACCGCAGCGCGGCCTCGTCCAGCTCCGGGCGGACTCGCCGCAGGTTCGCCTCCAGCTGCAGCACCCGCTTGCCGCGCTTGCGCCACGCGTAGTCCGCCAGCCGGTCGAACAGCCCGCGCGCCACCGGCTCCGGCAGGTGCTTCAGCACCCCCCACCCCAGCGCGTACGCCCAGTACACCAGTCGGTCCGTCACCGCAGGACGCCCCCCATCAGCTCCCGGCCGCCGCTCGGTCGGCCTCGAACGCCTCCCGGCGCACGGTCAGCATCCGCTGGAACACCGTGACCAGGCTGCCCGCCGCCACCAGCCACAGCGCCACCGGCAGCAGCCACTCCACGTACGGCACACCGAACGTGTGCAGACCCGCGACCCCGGCCGCCACCAGGGCCGCCACCAGCCGCTCGGCCCGCTCCACCAGCCCCGACACGTCGCACGGCAGGCCCTGGCTCTCCGCCCGCGCCTTGGTGTACGACACCACCAGGGCGCTCGCCAGACAGAAGATCGCCACCGCGCAGAGCAGGTTGTTGTCCCCCTTGCCCGCGTACCACATCGCCAGCCCGCCGAAGATCGCCGCGTCCGCGACCCGGTCCAGCGTGGAGTCCAGGAAAGCCCCCCACTTGCTGCTCCGGCCCAGTTGGCGGGCCATGTTCCCGTCCACGAGGTCCGAGAAGATGAACAGGGTGATCGTGATGGTGCCCCAGAAGAACTCCCCCCGCGGGAAGAACACCAGCGCGCCGGCCACCGAGCCGGCGGTGCCGATCAGCGTCACGGCGTCCGGGCTCACGCCCAGCCGGATCAGGAACGCGGCGAACGGGGTCAGGACACGTGTGAAGAAGGCACGCGCGTATTTGTTGAGCATGGCCTTCCCAGCCGCTCCGTTCTCCCTGGTACCCGCCTGGCGCAGCAGACGCGGCAGACGGCCGAACGGATCAGCCCGTCCGGCCCACCCATCGTAGCCACGCCGACGACACGCTCCGGCGCACGCACCGTCCGACACCGCGCGCACCCACGGCACGCACACGTACGGTCACCGACCGGCCGTACGACACGCGCCCCGGCCGAACCCGACCCTAGACTGCGATGGACAGCCTCGGCGCCACGGGAGGAGACCCCGATGCCCGACCGCAGCACGGCACGAGCCGGCCAGGCACCCGCCGTCACCGGCCCCCGGGACCTGCGCAACGTCGTCCTCATCGGCTCCAGCGGTGTGGGCAAGACCACCCTCGCCGAATCCCTCGCCCACGCCGCCGGCGCCACCGGCCGGGCCGGCCGCGTCACCGACGGCACCACCGTCTCCGACCACGAGGACATCGAGCACCAGCAGCAGCGGTCCGTCCAGCTCTCGCTGCTGCCGCTGGAATGGAAGGGCGTCAAGATCAACCTGCTCGACCCGCCCGGCCACCCCGACTTCACCGCGGACCTGCGCGCCGCCCTGCACGCCGCCGACGCCGCCGTCTTCGTCGTCTCCGCCGCCGACCCGGTCACCGCCCCCACCCGCGCCCTGTGGCGCGAGTGCGCCGCCGAGGGCATCCCCCGCGCCATCGCCGTCGCCAAACTCGACCTCGCCCACAGCGGCTTCGAGGACATCCTCACCACCTGCCACGACGCCTTCGGCCTGGGCCCCGACACCCTCCGCCCGCTCTTCCTGCCCGTTCTCCACGACGGCCGCCCCGACGGCAGCGTCGACCTGCTCACCGGCGACACCTACGGCGACGCCACCCCGCTCCCCGACACCGGCCCCGCCCACGACAGCCTCGTCGAGGCCATCTCCGGCCAGGACGACACCCTCATGGAGCGCTACCTCGCCGGCGACGCCCTCGACACCGACTCCCTGGAAGCCGGCCTGCGCCGCGAAGTCCTCGCCTGCGCCCTCCACCCCGCCGTCCCCACCAGCGAGAACGGCCTCGGCGCCACCGAACTCCTCGACCTGATCGCGCACACCTTCCCCGACCCCACCGAACGCACCCGTCCCGCCCCCGCCTGCGACCCCGACGCCCCGCTCGCCGCCCAGGTCGTCCGCGTCACCGGCGACGCCTACGTCGGCCGGATCAGCCTGCTGCGCGTCTACGCCGGCACCCTCCGCCCCGACACCAAGATCCACCTGGTCGGCCCGGCGCACACCGCCGACCAGAACGGCGACGAACGCGTCACCGCCCTCACCAGCCCCTTCGGCAAGCTCCAGCGCCCCGTCCCGCACGCCGTGGCCGGCGACCTCGTCTGCGCCGCCAAGCTCACCACCGCCCGCCCCGGCGACACCGTCCACGATCCCGGCCACCCCGTCGACCTCGACGGCTGGACCGTCCCCGAACCGCTGCTCCCGATCGCCGTCGAAGCCCACAGCAAGGCCGACGACGACAAGCTCTCCCAGGCCCTCACCCGCCTCACCGCCGAGGACCCGGCGCTACGCCTCGAACAGAACCCCGACACCCACCAGCTCGTCCTCTGGTGCACCGGCGAGGCCCACGTCGAGGTCGTCCTCGACCGCCTCCGCACCCGCCACGGCGTCCACGTCGACACCGTCGCGCCCAAGGTCGCCCTGCGCGAGACCTTCGGCACCGCCGCCGCCGGCCACGGCCGCCTCGTGAAACAGTCCGGCGGCCACGGCCAGTACGCCATCTGCGACCTCGAGGTCGAGCCCCTCCCGGCCGGCTCCGGCTTCGAGTTCCAGGAGCACGTCGTCGGCGGCGCCGTCCCCAAGCACTTCATCCCCTCCGTCGAGAAGGGCGTCCGCGCCCAGCTCGGCAAGGGCGTCGCCACCGGCCACCCGCTCGTCGACATCCGGGTCACCCTGACCGACGGCAAGGCGCATTCCGTCGACTCCTCCGACGCGTCCTTCCAGAACGCCGCCGCCCTCGCCCTGCGCGACGCCGCCGAGCACGCCGTCATCCGCCTGCTCGAACCCGTCGCCGCCGTCAGCGTCCTGCTGCCCGACGACTACCTCGGCGCCGTCCTCGGCGACCTCTCGGCCCGCCGCGGCCGCGTCCTCGGCACCGAGACCGGCGGCCCCGGCCTCACCCTGCTGCGCGCCGAGGTCCCGGAACTCGAACTCGTCCGCTACCCGGTCGACCTGCGCTCGCTCACCCACGGCACCGCCGAGTTCTCCCGCGCCTACCTGCGCCACGAACCCATGCCCACCGCCCTGGCCGAGCGCTACACCGACTGAGCGGCCTGCCGGTTCGGCAGCGCGCACGCCGCCGTACCCCCCGGCAGCCGGTGCCGGTTGCGCGCCACCCACCGGTACGCCAGGGCCGCCACCGGCCGCACCGGCGCCGCCGTCAACACCGCGCCCAGGTACGCCCACGCCCCGCCGGAGCGCATCAGCAGCCGCGCGACCGCCTGCGCGCCCCCGTACACCCGCCCCGTCGGCGTCACCCACAGCACCTCGCGCTCCGCCCGCTCGGCCGACACCTCGCCCCGGCCGCCCGCGCGCACGTCCAGCGCCGCCAGATCCGCGAACTGGAACGCCACCGCCTCCCAGCCCCCCGAGGCCAGCGTCTGCCGCAAGTACCGCTCCGCCCAGCGCACACAGGACGAACAGAACGCGCAGTCCCCGTCGAAGACCAGCACCGGATCCTTCACAGCCACTCCCCTTTTCGCCGTCTCCACCAGCATCCTCCTCCGCCTTACCCCGGCCCGCCCCGGCGGGGCATCGACCGGGTCGAAGCTGGGCATCATGCCCCTCGGGCCCCGGTTCGGCTCGATCGTGACGGTACTTCAGACGATCATCGGCGCAGGGGTGCCGCGGCACGGTAACCTGCCGCTGACAAGGGGAGGAGGGGACGCCACCGTGACCACACTCGACATGACCCCGGGTGCGCAGATACCCCGTACCGACGCCGGCCCGCAGACCGCCGTCACCCAGGCGCTCTCCTCGGCCGCCTACCGCGACGGCGAGATCGGCCCCTTCGTGGAAGCCGTCGCCGACGCCAAGGAGAAGAAGGGCCGCTTCGCCCTCCTGCGCCCCAACGTCGGCGAGGCCTTCAGCAAGGCGCTCATCTCCCGCGCCCTCGGCGGCGGCCGCAAACCCCTCGTCCCGTCCTTCGGCGTCGACACCCGCCAGGTCGTCGAGCACTGCCTGGCCGCCGAGGAGCTGCGCCACAACCGGGACCGGCAGCTCACCACCGTCACCCTCGTCACGGGCGCGCTCTTCCTGCCCGGCACCTTGCTCTGGCTCGCCGCCTTCCAGGTCCGCGCCTGGCTCAAACGGGACAACCCGAGGAGCGCGGGCGTCTACGGCGGCATCACCCTCGCCCTGGCCGGCGCCCTCGCGGTCTTCCTCGTGCTGCGCCCCCCGGCCACCGGCGTCCTGGGCATCTACCTGCGGATCACGATGCTCGCCCCGGTCATCGGCTGGTACCTCGCCCGCCGGATCGTCGAGCGCTCCGCCAAGGACATGCGCGCCCGCTGGCAGTCCCTGGTCGAGGGCACCGCGGTGGCCGCCACCGTCGCCAAGGCCGTCCCCCGCGACGACCTCGACAAGAAGGCCGTCGAGCTGCGCGACAAGCTGGGCCGCCTGGACGCCGAGCAGGAGACCAACGTCCAGCACTACGCCGTCCCCAAGGGCATCCTCGGCGCCGGCCGCCGCTGGGGCGAGTGGCGCCTCGCCGACACCCTCCACCCCGCCGAGGGCCACGCCGACTTCCGCGCCTTCCACCCCTGGGACCTGGTCCGCCGGATCTCCTCCCATCTCAAGGGGCTCGGCATCAGCCACGTCGCCAACAGCGGCATCCCCAACGTGGCCATCAAGCAGTGGGTGGTCTTCGACATCAGCGCGGGCGCCGACGAGATCAGCCGGCCCGGCAACGCCGACATGGACGGCGACCGGATGCGCGACTTCGCCGTACAGAGCATCGCCGACAAGCAGACCTTCCCCGGCGGCCCCCGGCACTACCTCGCCACCCAGTTCATCACCCACGACGGCAAACTGGTCATCACCTTCACCGTCACCGTCACCCTGCTCGCCGACGTGCTGACCATCTCGGTGGCCGGCTACGCGCTCGGCCCGGTCAAGGGCGTCTTCTTCGACAAGCCCAAGGACAAGGAGAAGACGGTCGCCAAGACCGTGAAGTTCTGGGAGGAGCACACCGTCAAGCTCCCCCTGATCGACAACGACGAGGTCGTCCGCCAGGCCGTCCGGGCCCCGTTCTACCGGATGCCCGGCCTGCTCGGCTGGCTCGGCGGCGGGCTCGGCCTGCCCGAGCCGTTCGGCCTGCGGCACGTCTGGGTCGGCCGCGCGTGGGACAACCGCACCATGATCGACAACGCCATGAACGCCTCCGTCCCGGTGCTCAACGCGGTCCACACCGCCACGCTGGAGTTCCTGCGGGAGCACGACCTCGACGCCGACCGGTTCTTCAAGAACCGCACCTCGATCATCAAGTCCGAGGCGCAGGGCAGCCGCCCGTACGACGTCGACACGTTCAACGCCGGCTGACCCGCCGCGCGCGACGAAGGGGCCCGCCACCGATCTCGTCGGTGGCGGGCCCCTTCCCACGCGCGCTCCGGGTCAGCCCTGCGGCCAGACCTCGGCCAGCATCTTGCGGGTGTCCGCCAGCAGTTGCGGCAGCACCTTGGTGTGGCCGACCACCGGCATGAAGTTGGTGTCCCCGCCCCAGCGCGGCACCACGTGCTGGTGCAGGTGCGCCGCGATCCCGGCGCCGGCCGCCGCGCCCTGGTTCATGCCGATGTTGAACCCGTGGGCCCCGGAGGCCGCCCGCAGCGCGGTCATCGCCTTCTTGGTGAAGGCGGCCAACTCGACCGTCTCCGCCTCGTCCAGGTCGGTGTAGTCGGCCACGTGCCGGTACGGGACCACCATCAGGTGCCCGCCGTTGTACGGGTACAGGTTCAGCACCGCGAACACGGCGCTTCCCCGGGCGATGACCAGCCCGTCCTCGTCGCTCAGCGACGGGATCGAGCAGAACGGACAACCGTCGTCCGGAGCCGGGCCGGTGGGCTTGTTCTCACCCTGGATGTACGCCATCCGATGGGGGGTCCACAGGCGGCGGAAGCCGTCCGGCTCCCCGACGCCCCGCTGCAGTTCCGGCTCAGTCGTCATGCTGATCAGCATATTCGCCCGACGGTGGATGCAAAGCCGCGCGGGGCAGACTCATCGAGAGCCTGCCCCGCGCGGGACTTCGTGGACCGCCTCGGCCACCGGAACGCCAGGGCCACCCCCCGCTCAGGCGGGGAACCGGTCAGACCTGGATACGGCGCGCCACGGCATCGACGATCTCGGCGATCGCCTGGTCGCGCGGCACCCCGTTCTTCTGCTCGCCGTTGCGGTAGCGGAAGGAGACCGCGCCCGCCTCGACGTCGTCGTTGCCCGCGATGAGCATGAACGGCACCTTGCTGCGCTGTGCGTTCCTGATCTTCTTCTGCATGCGGTCGTCCGAGGTGTCCACCTCGACCCGGACCCCGTGCTTCTTGAGCTCGGCCGCGACCTCCAGCAGGTACGGCACGTGCTCGTCGGTGATCGGGATGCCGGTCACGGTGACCGGGGCCAGCCACGGCGGCATGGCGCCGGCGTAGTGCTCCAGCAGCACCGCGAAGAACCGCTCGATGCTGCCGAACAGCGCGCGGTGGATCATGACCGGCCGCTGGCGCGAGCCGTCCGCCGCCGTGTACTCGAGGTCGAAGCGCTCGGGCAGGTTGAAGTCCAGCTGGATGGTCGACATCTGCCAGGTACGGCCGATGGCGTCGCGCGCCTGCACCGAGATCTTCGGGCCGTAGAAGGCCGCGCCGCCCGGGTCCGGCACCAGCGGAAGGCCCTGCTTCTCGGCCACGCTCGCCAGGACGGCGGTGGCCTCCTCCCAGGTCTCGTCCGAACCGACGTACTTCACCGGGTCCTTGGTCGACAGCTCCAGGTAGAAGTCGGTCAGACCGTAGTCGCGGAGCAGGTTGAGCACGAAGGTCAGCGTGGAGTCGAGCTCCTCCGCCATCTGCTCGCGGGTGCAGTAGATGTGCGCGTCGTCCTGTGTGAAGCCGCGGGCCCGGGTCAGGCCGTGCACGACGCCGGACTTCTCGTAGCGGTACACCGTCCCGAACTCAAAGAGGCGCAGCGGCAGTTCACGGTACGAGCGGCCGCGCGCGTCGAAGATCAGGTTGTGCATCGGGCAGTTCATCGGCTTGAGGTAGTAGTCCACGCCCTCGTCGAGCTGCATGGGCGGGTACATACCGTCCGCGTACCAGTCGAGGTGGCCGCTCTTCTCGAAGAGCTTCCCCTTGGTGGCGTGCGGGGTGTAGACGAACTCGTAGCCCTCCTCCTCGTGCCGCTTGCGCGAGTAGTCCTCCATGGCGCGGCGGATGATGCCGCCCCTGGGGTGGAAGACGGCGAGGCCGGAGCCGATCTCCTCCGGGATGGAGAAGAGGTCGAGCTCGTTGCCGAGCTTGCGGTGGTCGCGCTTCTCCGCCTCGACGAGGAAGTCGAGGTGGGCCTTGAGCTCGTCCTTGGTCGGCCAGGCGGTGCCGTAGATGCGCTGGAGCATCGGGTTCTTCTCGCTGCCGCGCCAATAGGCGGCCGCGTTGCGCATCAGCTTGAACGCCGGGATGTGCCGGGTGCTGGGCAGGTGCGGGCCGCGGCAGAGGTCGCCCCAGCACTGCTCGCCGGTCTTGGCGTCCAGGTTGTCGTAGATGGTGAGCTCGCCGGCGCCGACCTCGACGTCGGCGCCCTCGCCGGCGGTGGCGGCGGAGCCCTTGAGGCCGATCAGCTCCATCTTGTACGGCTCGGCGGCCAGCT
The DNA here is from genome assembly GCF_055664045.1 of Kitasatospora sp. NPDC023385. Taxonomy (NCBI): domain Bacteria; kingdom Bacillati; phylum Actinomycetota; class Actinomycetes; order Kitasatosporales; family Streptomycetaceae; genus Kitasatospora; species Kitasatospora sp. NPDC023385. Next base: position 164,879 of record NZ_JBVOOL010000014.1, read on the forward strand.
CCTCGCGGGCGGCCTCGTCGGTGACCACGCGGCGGGAGAACTTCTGCCCGCGCTTGATGATCTCCTGCATCCGCTTCTCGATGGCCTTGAGGTCATCGGGGTGGAAGGGCTTCTCGACGTCGAAGTCGTAGTAGAAGCCGTCCTTGACCGGCGGGCCGATGCCGAGCTTGGCCTCGGGGTAGAGCTGCTGCACGGCCTGGGCCATGACGTGCGCGGTGGAGTGGCGCAGGATGTCCAGGCCGTCCTTGCTGCCGATCGCGACCGGCTCGACCTCGTCGCCGTCCTGGACGGCGTAGGCGAGGTCCTTGAGCTGGCCGCCGACCCGGGCGGCGATGATCGAGCGGTCGTCGGCGAAGAGCTCGGCGGCCGTAGTGCCCGTCGTCACCACGCGCTCTTCCCGATCGGGTTCGCGGCTGATGATTACCCGGACGTCCGTCACCGGTCTCTCCTGACGTGCTGGATTTCAGAGGACGCAACACAGCGCTGCGCGTGACGATGGTACCGAGAGCGCCGCCCCCGCCGTCCACCTACGCCCCCTCCTCCGCGCCCTCCGCCCCCGCTCCGAGCGACTTCAGCAGCCGCTCGCGGTCCCCTTCCTCCCAGCCGCACAGTTCCAGTCCGTGCGGGCCGGTCAGGCGGCGGAAGCCACCGTGCCGCTCCAGCCGCCCGGCGACCCGCACCGGCAGGCCGGCGAGGTGGGCCTCGGCGGCGAGCCGGTAGTCGGGGTCGGGCAGCCGGACCTTGAGTTCGCGGACCTCGGCGCCGCCGAGGACGCGCAGCCGTACCGAGCCCGGGCCGGCCGGGTCGTTGCGCTTGAGCCGGGTGACCACGCCGACCACGGTGACGGCGACGGCGGGCTCGATCCGTTCCAGCAGTTCGGCGGCCTCGGTGAGGGCGGGCAGGTCCCCCGGGGAGAAGTCGAGGACGATCCTGCGGTCCCCGAAGCCGCCCGGCGCCCCGGCGGCGGGCGACCAGGAGACGGTGAGCCGGGCCGCCGTCGCGTCGCGGACGAACTCCTCGACGGACTGGACGAGTTCCCGGCTCACCCCGGCCTGGACGGCGTTCTCGAAGGCTTCGGGCCCGCCGCTGACCCGGCGGTAGTCGACCGCGTCGCGCAGCGCCTCCAGCCCGCGGACGAGGGTGGTGACGGCGGCGCGCCCCTCCGGCGCGGGGGTGTACGCGGTGAGGGCGGCGCCCTGCTCGACCACCAGGACGCGATCCAGGTAGTCCCCGGCGAGACCGTCCAGGCGGGCACCGAAGTAGGCGGCCCTGGTCCGGGCGGCCTTGGCCCCGGCGGCGAGCATCCCGCGGGCCGCCTGGCGGAGCCGCTCGGCGTCGTCCCAGTGGGCGGCGTCGGCGGGGCCCGGCGGCTCGCGGCGCCAGCGCAGTTCGTCGCCGGGGACGGTGAGCGCGAGCAGGATCGAGCGGGCGGAGGGGGTGCGGGAGCGGGAGAGCGCGGTGACGGCGTCGGTGAGGAGTTCGACCGCGTCGTCGAAGCCGCCCCCGGCCGGGACGAGCAGGCTGGTGCCGGGTTCACCGTCGGGCGGGGTCCAGCGGCCGTACCGGGCGGCCGGGCCGCCGCGGCGGACCCAGCCGTGCCGGGCGAGCAGGGTGGAGAGCACCGCGGGGTCGACGGTGGCCGGGTCGGGCAGGGCCGGGGCCGGCTCGTCCGGTCCGTGCGGCAGTGTCATGGGTTCGGCTCCTCGCTGCCGGGCCCGGGCCGTCACGGGCTGCCGCCCGCGCCGACCCGGGCCATGATGTCGCAGAGCGCGCGGTCGTCGAAGACCTTGTCGGTGGGCACCCGGACGTTGGTCCGCCGCCGCCCGGTGACCGGGTGGCCGGCCAGGTTGACCCAGTAGCAGCAGTGGCGCAGCTCCAGGGCGTCCGGGCGGGCCCGGAGCCAGTGGTCGACCCGGCTCGGCAGCAGCATCACGACCAGGATCCGGGGGACGGCGACCCTGGGCCGGGCGAGTTTGCGCAGGTGGTCGTTGTCCAGGGTGAAGCTGAAGAACCGCCCGGCCGGGCCGGGGGCGATCTGCTGGGTGGCCTTGAGCTGGATCTTGATGGTGACCTCGTCGTCCACGTCGTGCGCCCGGGAGCCGTGGTTGACCTGCCAGTCGATGCCGTTGTCCGGGAACGGCTGGGAGAGCGAGCAGCCGGCCGCGGCGGCGACCGCGTGCAGATAGCCGACCTGCAGCGTCTCCATGCAGGCGGTGACCGCGAGGTTCCCCCGCAGGACGGCCGTCGCCTCCTCGGGCTGCGGCTGCGGCTGTGTCAGTGCCATCGCCCCGTGCCCTCCCCGGTTCCGGGCCCGCCCGAATGCGAACGCGCCGGTCGTACGAACGGGACAGTCATGGGCAGGATCCCCGGTCGGGCGTGGGCCAAACGGGTTGAAGAAGCGTCAGGACCGGGTATCAACCGGGCGCGCAGCGCTCGTCTGAGGGGCAGTCATGCAGCAGCACTGGTACACCGGCCCGCTCGCCTCCTTCGACACCGAGACCACCGGCGTGGACGTCGAGTCCGATCGGATCGTCTCGGCCGCCCTCGTGGTCCAACTCGCCCCGGGGGCACCGGTGCGGACGACCACCTGGCTCGCTGATCCGGGCGTCCCGATCCCGGACGGCGCCCGTGCGGTGCACGGCATCACCGACGAGCGGGTGCGCGCCCACGGCCGGCCGGCCGGCGCGGTGGTGGCGGAGGTCGCCCGCGCACTGGCGGCCGAGGCGCGGGCCGGGCACCCGGTGGTGGTGATGAACGCGCCGTACGATCTGACGCTGCTGGACCGGGAGTTGCGCCGCCACCACGGCCTGACGCTGGCCGACGGGCTGGCGGCGGCCGGGCTGCTGGTGCTGGATCCGCGGGTGCTGGACAAGCATGTGGACCGCTACCGCAAGGGCCGCCGGACGTTGACGGACCTGTGCGCCCACTACGCCGTGGAGCTGGCCGGAGCGCACGACGCGGCGGCGGACGCGACGGCGGCTCTGGCACTGACCCGGCGAATAGGCGCCCGCTACCCGGCGGCGCTCGGCGGCCTGCCGGCTGCGGAGCTGCACCTGCGGCAGGCGATCTGGCACGCGGCGCAGGCGCGCGGGCTGCAGAGCTGGTTCGACCGCTCGGGGGTGACGGAGCGGGTGGACCTGTCCTGGCCGCTGCGGCCGGCCCGGTGCGGTTGCGGCCGTCGGCTGGAGCCGGAGCACGGTTGCGAGGCGGCGGCGTAGCTGTCGGCCCCGGCAGTTCGGGCGCCGGGTACGCCGCAGGCCCTGACCGGTTTCCTGGTCAGGGCCTGCGTGCTGTCCGGTGGGCGATACTGGGATCGAACCAGTGACCCCTTCGGTGTGAACGAAGTGCTCTCCCGCTGAGCTAATCGCCCGGGCAACGAGAAGAACAGTAGCACCATTCGGGGGTCGTCGTACAACTCGTCCCTTAGGGGAAGCGCCGACGCATCCGCAGAACTCGTGCTCCGCGCGGAAGGTGACTGAGGCTCAGCCGATTACGGACGGCCCTTCCGGCGGATTCCGGAAATATACGTGAGGCCCAGCCGATAATCGGCTGGGCCTCACGTATCACAATGCATTCCGGTGGGCGATACTGGGATCGAACCAGTGACCCCTTCGGTGTGAACGAAGTGCTCTCCCGCTGAGCTAATCGCCCGGGTGCAGGGAAAACATTACCGCATCCCGGAGGGTGGTCCGAACCCTCTCCCCGCCCCCGGGCCCGACCCCCTCAGCTCTCGTCCAGCCGCCAGGGGACGACCAGGCCGTAGCGGGCGAGGTACCAGCCGCCCGCGCCGGCGAGGACGGCCAGACCGACCGCCGTGATCGTCAGGTTGCGGCGGCGCACCCGCGGCTCCATGGCCTGCCGGGCGGCCTCGGCGACCTTGCGACGGGTCCAGCGCAGGGCCAGCTGGGCCCAGACGAACTCGGTGGCCCAGATCCCCATGCCCAGGAAGATCACCACCCAGCCCGGGCCGGGCAGCGGCAGCATGACCAGGCCGAGCGCGACCACCGCGAGCCCGGCCAGGAAGATCACCGCCTGCCAGGCCCGGTGCAGCGCCGGCGAGCGGCGAACGAAGGCGGGAGCCCGGGAGCCGACCGCCCGGCCGCCCGCGACAGCCGCGTCATCCGCCGTAGCCGCTTCACCCGTTCTCGTGTTCTCGGCCGTCTTGTCGTTTCGCACAGTCATGCCAGGAAACTAACCAAGAAGCACCTCGGTAATGCCCGGCCCGCCCGCACCGGGACGATTCCGCAATGCGCCGTAAGGGGTACGACTCGCGCCCGAATCGGGACAGAGGGGTTTACATCGGTCTTGGGGGTGGGATGGTCCGTTCGCCGACGTGCGATTCCCCGAGCGCACACTGAGCGAAAGGCCATGGCGCTTATGAACACCACGGTCAGCTGCGAGCTGCACCTGCGCCTCATCGTGTCCAGCGAGTCCTCACTGCCCGTCCCCGCGGGCCTGCGCTACGACACCGCCGACCCCTACGCCGTGCACGCCACGTTCCACACGGGCGCCGACGAGACCGTGGAGTGGGTGTTCGCCCGAGATCTCCTCGCGGAGGGGCTGCACCGACCCACCGGTACCGGCGACGTCCGGGTGTGGCCGTCGCGCAGCCACGGGCAAGGGGTGGTCTGCATCGCACTGAGCTCTCCGGAAGGAGAAGCCCTGCTGGAGGCCCCGGCCCGGGCGCTTGAGTCGTTCCTCAAGCGGACGGATGCCGCGGTGCCCCCCGGCACCGAACACCGTCACTTCGACCTCGACCGGGAGCTGTCCCACATCCTCGCCGAAAGCTGACCCCGACCGGAGGCGGTCACGCCCCGCCGTCGGCGGGGCCGTACCCCCTGCCGTCATCGCTGCCGTCCTACTCGGGGGCACGGCAGCGGACTCAGCCGCGCACGACGCGGTCTCGGGGCCGGCAGGTGGCCCGCTCCCACCGGAGCGGACCCGCAGCACCACAGGCGCCCGGCATCGAGGCCGGCCATCCGAAACGGGTGGCCGGCCTCGATGCCGGGCGCCGACGTCTGCACCGCTCCGGGGGCCGGGACGGCAGGGCGGCGGCCGGTTTCGGACGCTCTGGCGGAATACGTACACAGCTTCGAAAGAACCCTCCGCCCTTCTGGCACAAGGCCCGGTATGGTCTGGGGTAACCGTGGACGCGGGGTATCGGAGTCCCCTGCGCGAGGAGCCCCCAACGTGCTGATCACCCATGACACCGAGTGCGCGCTGAGCATCCTCGTGGAGCTCCTCAACACCGCGCCCGAGGTGTGCGGCGCCGAGCGGCTGCCGGACGTCGCCGCGCTGGACGCCTTCGTGGTCCGCCAGGAGATCAGCGAGATCGACTCGCTTACCGAGGACGACCTGCGCCGGGTGCACGAGCTGCGCACCCGGCTGCGCGAGGTGTTCGGGACGGAGTCCACCGCGAAGGCCGCCGACATGGTCAACGCGATCGTCGCGGCCGCCGGGACGACGCCCCGGCTGACCAACCACGACGGCCACGGCTGGCACATCCACTACTTCGCGCCGCATGCCGCTCTCGGCGACCACCTGGCGGCCGAGCTGGGCATGGCACTGGCCTTCATCCTCATGGCGGGCGAGCGGGAGCGGCTGCACCGGTGCGAGGCGCCGGACTGCGCACGGGTCTTCGTCGACCTCTCCCGGAACCGCTCCCGGCGCTACTGCGACAGCCGTACGTGCGGCAACCGGCTGCACGTCGCCGCGTACCGGGCGCGGCAGCGCTCGGCGGAGGCGGTCCCCTCCGCCTGACCCGCCGGGGGGCCGCTCCGGTGCCGCCGGGGGCGGCGATCAGATTCCGCGTTTGCGGAGGATCTCCTCGATGTCGGCGAAGTCGCCGAGGCCGTCCTCCCGCTTGCCGCCGGTCTGCCTCTTGGGGGCCGCGGGTGCCGGCGCCACGGCGGGGCGCTCGGGCGTCGGGCCGGTGGCCGCGGGGCGTTCCGGCGCGGTCTCCACGGCGGTGCCGCGCCGGCCCGCCCACCGGGTGGTGACCAGCAGGACCGCGGAGACGCCCAGCAGGACGATGCCGGCCCACACCCGGGGGTCGAAGACCAGCTTGGCCGCCCAGTCGGCGAACGCCCGGCCGATCGTGCTCGCCAACGGGAACAGGCCGGTCAGGTAGAGCCCGGCGGGCAGCAGCGCCACCGCGAACCAGCGGGTCGCCGAGAGGAAGCGCCGCCGGTAGGCCCGCAGGCCTGCGACGGCCACCCCGCCCGCCGTGAGGACGAAGCTGATCGCCGCGCTCAGCACGGGACCGCCCCTTCGTGTCCGGTCGTCCTGGTCATCGACGCCTCCCTGTCGGTCCGCCTTCGGGCGCACCACCGGCCGGAGCGGGCACCCACTAGTGGAACACTGGGGGAATGATCGATGGTTCCCTCCCCCGGCTCGAGTTCTGGTGCGACCTCCAGTGCCCCGACTGCCGCACCGCGCTGGACGACGTCCGGGCGCTGCGCGCTCAGTACGGCGACGCCCTGCCCGTGGAGTTGCGGCACTTCCCGCTGGAGAAGCACAAGCACGCCTACGCCGCCGCGGAGGCGGCCGAGGAGGCGTTCGCCCAGGGACTGGGCTGGCCGTTCGTGGAGGCGCTGCTGGCCCGGGTCGAGGAGCTGGACGCGCGCGGGCCGCAGGTGCTGCTGGACGTGGCCCGGGAGGTCGGGGTGGACGTCGAGGAGGTCGACACCGCGCTGATCGACGGCCGGCACATGCTGACCGTGGACGCCGACCAGGCCGAGGGGAAGGCGATCGGGATCACGGGCACGCCGACGTACGTGATCAGCGGCAAGCGCCTCGACGGCGGGCAGAGCCAGGACGGGCTGCGGGAGCGGATCACGGCCGCCATCGAGGAAGCGAAGACGGCCTGACAGCGGACGTCCTGACGGCACGTCAGAGCGCCTTGCCGTACAGGCGGTTGGTGACCCGGTAGCCGAGCGAGGCGTACAGCCGGACGGCGACGTCGTTGTCGGCGAAGACGTTGAGGCCGAGGTTGCGCACCCCGGCGGCCAGGCACTCCCGCTCGGCGAGCAGCATCAGGGTGCGGCCGTGTCCCCGGCTCCGGTGGGCCGGGGGCACCTCCACCACCATCACCCAGGCGAGCGGCTCGCCGTCCGGCAGGTCGCGCAGGTGGAGGTCCACCCAGATCGAGCCGTACGGCCCCGACCCGCCGTCGGCACGGTACAGGCTGCGCAGGACCACGCCCGGGGTGTCGGCGCCCTGCGGGAGCAGGTGCTCCTGGCCGCCGGCCGACATGGCGCGGGCCTCCTCCTCGCTGAGGCCGGAAGCCGTGAGCCCGCGGGCGAAGTCCTCCGCGGCCCGGTCGAGCCAAGCCGTGAGCTCCGTGGCCTCGATCGGCCTCGCGACGAGCCCGGCGGGCAGGGCGGGGGCGGCGGCCAGGCGCTTGCTCAGGGTCCGCATGCGCTCGGTGTACCCGAGGGCTGCGGCGAGGGCGCGGGCGATCGGCGCCGACTCCGGGATCCTGATGTCCACCCGGGTGCAGCCCCAGGTGCGCAGCACCTCCTCCGCGGCCAGCGCACCGAACGTGCCGCGCCCCCGGCCGCGTCCTTCGGAGACCTCCAACTCATCGATCCCACCCCAGAGTTGGCTGCCATGCGGAACGGCGGTGGTGCGCAGTGCGCCGACCGGGCGGCCGTTGGTCAGGATCCGCCAGCGTCTGGTGCGGCCACCGGCCGCGGTGGGTGTCTCCGGGCCCTCGGGGCGCAGCGTGGTGGTCATGTGGTGCTCCCTTCCCCTTGCTCGGAAGGTTATCCACGAGGGTCTGCACGCGGCCGGTTCCGTCTCCCGGGGGCGGGGGTCACGGGTCGAGGTCGTCGCCGCTGCGCTCGGAGAAGACGGCCATGGCCTTGGCGGTGACGGACCCGATGCGCGGCAGCTCACGGTCGTCGACGCGGGTGACGGCCTGGACGTCGCGGGTGGTGGAGGTCAGGAAGATCTCCTCCGCCGTCTGGAGGGCGTCGAGCGGGAGGTCGGCCTCCTCGGCGTCGCACCAGTCGATGACGAGTTGCCGGGTGATGCCGGCCAGGCAGCCCGAGGCGAGGGCGGGGGTGAGCAGGCGGCCGCCGATGACCACGAAGACGTTGGAGCCGGTGCCTTCGCAGAGCCGGCCGGCGGTGTTGGCGAACAGGGCCTCGGAGGCGCCGACGCGGTGGGCGGCGGCCAGGGCGACGACGTTCTCGGCGTACGAGGTGGTCTTGAGCCCGGCGACGGCACTGTGCTCGTTGCGGCGCCAGGGAACCACGGCGACTGCGGTCTCGTCGGGGCGGCGGTTGATGGCGCCGAGGGCGACGACGAGCGTGGGGCCGGTCGTGCCGCGCTCGGAGCCGAGCGGGGCGTTGCCGCCCGTGTAGGTGACGCGCAGGCGGCCGAGCGGCGCGGGGTTGGCGGCGAGGACCTGGGCGCAGGCCTCGCGGACCAGGTCGTGGTCGGGGTCGGGCAGGCCGAGGCCGCGGGCGGAGCGGGTGAGCCGGTCGAGGTGGCGGGTGACCGCGAAGGCCTCGCCGTCGACGGTCTTCATGGTCTCGAAGACGCCGTCACCGGTGGTGAGGCCGTGGTCGAGGACCGAGACGGCGGCGTCTGCGGAATCGACGAGCGTGCCGTTGACCCAGCTCGTGGTGCGGTTGTGCATCGAGGGCTGCTCCTCAGCGGTGGGCCAGTGGGACCGGTGGGGCTCACGCCCCGGCCGGGTCGGTTGCGCTGCCCGACGCTATCGCGACCAGGCGGGCGGCCTTCAGTTCGGTCTCCGCCCACTCGCGTTCGGGGTCGGAGCCCCACGTGATGCCGGCACCGGTGCCGAAACGCAGGACGGGAGCGCCGGGGTCGGTCCGGTCGAGCCAGAAGGTACGGATGCCGACGGCGAGTTCGCCCTCTCCCCGGTCGGCGTCGACCCAGCCGACGGCACCGCAGTAGGGCCCGCGCGGGGCGGTCTCCAGGGCGTCGATGATCCGCAGGGCGCTGGACTTGGGGGCGCCGGTGACGGAGCCGGGCGGGAAGCTCGCGGCGAGGAGTTCGGGCCAGCTGGCGCCGTCGCGCAGGGTGCCCTCGACGGTGGAGACGAGGTGGACCAGGCCGGGGTGCTTCTCGACGGCGCAGAGGTCGGGGACGGTGATGCTGCCCGTCTCGCAGACGCGGCCGAGGTCGTTGCGGACGAGGTCCACGATCATCACGTTCTCGGCGTGGTCCTTGTCGAGGAGGTTGTCCTCGGTGCGGCCGGTGCCCTTGATCGGGCCGGAGGAGACGGTGCGGCCGGTGCGGCGCAGGTAGAGCTCGGGTGAGGCGGTGGCGATCTCGACGCCGTGCCGGGGCAGGCGGACGGTGCCGGCGTACGGGGCGGGATTGCCGTGGGCGAGGAGGCCGGTGAGCGCGTCGACGTCGGTGAGGTCCGGGTCGGGCAGCGGCGCGGACAGCACGCGGCAGAGGTTGGCCTGGTAGACCTCGCCGGCGGCTATGTGCTCGCGGATGCGGCGTACGCCCGCGGTGTAGGCGGTGCGGTCCAGGGAGCTGTGCCAGCTGCCGGCGTCCGGGCCGCGCCAGCCGGCGCCGGAGGGCGGGGCGGGGGCCGGACGGACCTCGTCGAAGCGGGCGCAGGTGAGCCGGCCCTCGAAGTCGTAGGCGACGGCCCAGTAGCCGCGGGAGTCGAGGGCGGCCGGGTCCGAGGTGACGTCGCGCAGCCCGGTGGCCAGGCGGCCGCCGAAGCGGGCGAGCGGGGTGCTGGGGTCGGGGTGGCCGGACACGGTTCTCCTGCGCGGGGTGCTGGGCGGCGGTGCCTGAAGTGTAGGTCGGGGGCGCGGGCCCGGGCCCGGGGAGCCGCTCGCGCGACCGGGCTCGCGAGCCGGGGCGTGTGCGGCAGGGCACAGACCCGGGCGTGAGCCGCCCCGGCCCTGAGCGGTCCGGGCGTCGCGCGGGTGTGCGCCAGGTGGCCGCGGATGATCATCCGGGAGCGCCGCAGGTGGCGGCCGGTGACCGTCCGGAAGGACTGACGGAACGGCACGCGGCCGGCATCCCCTCGGCACGCTGCGGGAACGGATTTTTAGCTGGCCCCGGAATCCGCTAGAGTTCAACACGTCGCCAGGGAGCGCAGCCGAGAAAAACGGTGAAGGCCCTGGGAGACAGGCGGACGTGGCTCAGTTGGTAGAGCATCACCTTGCCAAGGTGAGGGTCGCGAGTTCGAATCTCGTCGTCCGCTCGATGGAGAACAGTGTAAGATCGTTCTTCGTGTGTTGCCTGGTGGAGTGGCCGAGAGGCGAGGCAACGGCCTGCAAAGCCGTGTACACGGGTTCAAATCCCGTCTCCACCTCCAAGAGGTTCATCCGGTTCTCCCGGAGACCTCCCCGCGCGATTAGCTCAGCGGGAGAGCACTACCTTGACACGGTAGGGGTCACTGGTTCAATCCCAGTATCGCGCACGTCGGGCCCTTCGGGGTCTGCTGCAGGACCGCCATACCAGGCGCGATTAGCTCAGCGGGAGAGCACTACCTTGACACGGTAGGGGTCACTGGTTCAATCCCAGTATCGCGCACGTCGGGCCCTTCGGGGTCTGCTGCAGGACCGCCATACCAGGCGCGATTAGCTCAGCGGGAGAGCACTACCTTGACACGGTAGGGGTCACTGGTTCAATCCCAGTATCGCGCACAGTAACGGCCGGGGCCGCGATCCGTCAGGATCGTGGCTCCGGCCTTTTGCGTTCGGGTCCTTGCCTCGGGGCCGCCGCCTTGGCACCTGGGGGCCTCTGCGTCGGCCGGCGGGAAGACGAGAACAGAAGAGCCGCGTACGGACGCCCTCACCGACGTCCGTACGCGGCATCTCCGCCTGCCGGGGCGCTCTGCGTACCGCTCCTCGCCCGTCCGCGTGTCACCACGGCCGCGGCTTCCCCGGCGGCACCGCTCCCCGTCCCCTGGGGACCGGTGCCCGTTCTGTGGCCGCCCCTCGGAGCGGCGCCTTTCTCAGGTGCTCCTCAGCGGATGATCAGATCGGCGACGGCCTGGGCCTGGCTCGCCATCTGGTCCCAACCGCCGAAGAGCAGTACCAGGAGCACGGCGCACGGCAGGGCCATGGCCAGCGCCACCGCGGGGTGCCGGGTGGGCTGCTCGGTGGTGGACCGGGACTGGACGAAGGCCGGCCGACGGCGGCGGGGGGTACCCATGAGCTGCGGTGCCATGCCCTTGCTCCAGATCCGGTCGAGTTGGCGCGGTGAACGGCTTACCTCGGGGGACGAGCTCCCCGTCCACCGCTGGGCTCAACGCTATTGGTCGGGGGGTCCGCCGGACGTCATGCCGTCGTACTGTTCCTCGGACGTCCCGGAGGATGACGCTCGGCCCCAGGGCCTACTACCGCAGGGGGACGGAATGCTCGTCCGACCCCCGGGGGAACCCTGAGGGGCAACCCCGAGAGGCGATCCGGCACCCCTCTGACCTGCGGGTCAGCGCACGATCGGACAATCGGACGGCGGCTTGAGGTGTTGCGTATCAGCACACCGCAGCGGGCAGTCCGTAAGCTGTGCCGGACAGGAACTGACGATGGCCCAACCGACGGGGCCTCACCCACACCTGACGGGGAACGGAACATGGCGATGATGCGGCTGAGGCGTGAGGACCCCCGCATCGTCGGGCCGTACCGCCTGCACCGGCGACTGGGCGCCGGCGGCATGGGGGTGGTGTACCTCGGATCCGACCGCCGCGGGCAGCGCGTCGCCCTCAAACTGATCCGCGCCGAACTCGCCGAGGACCAGGAGTTCCGCACCCGCTTCGCCCGCGAGATCGCCGCCGCCTCCCGGATCCGCGGCGGCTGCACCGCCCGCGTGGTCGGCTCGGACATCGAGGCCGACCGGCCCTGGCTGGCCACCGCGTACGTGCCCGGGCCCTCGCTCTACAAGCGGGTCGGCGACGAGGGACCGTTGAACTGGCCCGAGGCGGCCCGGATCGGGGCCGCGCTCGCCGACGGGCTGGTCAAGGTGCACGAGGCCGGAGTCGTCCACCGGGACCTCAAGCCGTCCAACATCCTGCTCTCGCCCCGCGGCCCGCGGATCATCGACTTCGGCATCGCGTGGTCGCGCGGCGCCAGCACGCTCACCCACGTCGGCACGGCGGTCGGCTCCCCCGGCTTCCTCGCGCCCGAACAGGTCCGCGGGGCGGCCGTCACGCCCGCCACCGACGTGTTCGCCTTCGGGGCCACCCTCGCGTACGCGCTCACCGGTGACACGCCGTTCGGATCCGGGGCCTCCTCCGAGGTGATGCTGTACCGGGTCGTCCACGAGGAGCCCGACCTGTCGGCGGTACCGCTCCAACTCGCGCCGCTCATCCGGGCCTGCCTGGCCAAGGAGCCCGCCGAACGGCCCGGCGCGGCGGCGCTGCACGAGCGGCTCAGCGAACTGGCGGCGCGCGGTGCCGCCACCGGGGCCTCCGGCAACGGCGCGCGCACGGCCCGGCCCGGGCGCGGTGCGACCGCTCCCGCCTCCCACGAGGGTGCCCGGCCGGGTGTTCCCGCGCCCGGGCACTCGCCCGAGCCGTCCGCCGGGGCGCGGGCCCGGGCCGCGGCCGGCCGGCCGGGAGCGCAGGTGGCGGGCAGCGCAGGGCGGCGGCCGCAGGGCGCGGGCGCGCCCCTCCCCCGGCCCGAGCCCACGCCCGTGACCCGCCCGCTGCGGACGGACCGCCCCCAGACACCTCCCCCGGCGGGATCCGGCGCCCGTGACCGGGCCCGGCCCCGCGACCGCCAGCAGACCCCCGCCCCCGGCGGGCGCCCCGGCACCGCGCGGCAACGCCTGCTGCGCCAGCGGCTGGTGGTCTTCGTCACGGTGACGATCGGGGTGGCGCTGGCCATCGCGGCGGCGCAGGGGTGCGAGAACCGCAGCAACCAGGGGCTGCGTCCGCCGGCCGGGACGGTCGCGCGTGCGAACGCCGGCTCGGGCGGCGGAGAGCTCGCGGTACCGGGCACGTCGGTGGACGTCGCCCCGCAGGCATCGCCCACCCCGCTCCCGGCGGCGGCGCGCGGCAGTGCGGCGGCGGACGGCGCGTTGACGCCCCCGCAGGGGCCGGTGCCGGCGGTCGACTGGCCGAACCGCAGCTACCCCGACGGGGCGGGCGGGCCCGCCATCACGCTGAAGGACGGGCACTCGGCGGGGGCCGGGCCGCAGGTCGCGCTGAGCGCGGTCCTGCCGGCCAGGTACCGGGGCCTGCCGGCCGCCGTCGTTGTCCTGCGGCGGGCAGAGGGATCGGCGCCGGTCGACCTCGTCCAGCTCTACGGCTTCGCCGGGGACACCCCGGTCGCCACCACCTCCCGCACTTCGGCGGCGGACCCGCAGGCCGTGGCCACCTGGCGGCTGGACGGCAGCACGGTCGTCCGCGAGGAGCGCGTGGCCGCCACCGGCGCGGTCACCTCCACCCGCTACACCGTCCGGGCCGACGGCACCCTCGACGAGTCCTGGCCCGGCGCCGGCTCCGCCGGCCTCCCCACCCCGCCCCCCGCCGCCGCCCCGGCCCCGCCCACGGCCCCCACGGGCTGACCCGACGCGGGTCGGTAGGGCGTTTGCGCGGGACGGCGGGCGGAGGTCCTGCACGGGAAGTCGGACGGGCTGGCTTCCCGTGCCACCGTGGCGGCTGGCGGGCCAGAGGAGCCGTGGGTCGCGCAGCCGTCAGGGGGTGGTGACGGCGTAGAACGCGACGGCTGCGGCGGCGCCGACGTTGAGTGAGTCGATGCCGTGCGCCATGGGGATGCGGACGGGGTAGTGGGCGGCGGCGATGGCGTGGGGGGTGAGGCCGTCCCCCTCGGCGCCGAGCATCAGGGCGGCCTTGGGCAGGCTGTACGGAGTGAGGGAGGAGAGGTCGACGGCGGCCTCGGCGGGGGTGAGGGCGAGGAGCGTGAAGCCGGCGGCACGGACGGTGTCCAGGGCGGCGGGCCAGGGGTCGAGGCGGGCGTACGGGACCGCGAAGACCGCGCCCATGGAGACCTTGACGGCGCGCCGGTAGAGCGGGTCGGCGCAGTCGGGTGAGAGCAGGACGGCGTCCATGCCGAGGGCGGCTGCGCTGCGGAAGATGGCGCCGAGGTTGGTGTGGTCGACCAGGCCCTCCAGGACGGCGACCCGGCGGGCCCCGGTGAGCACGTCGGCGGCGTCCGGGAGGGGCTTGCGCTCCATCGAGGCGAGGGCGCCGCGGTGGACGTGGTAGCCGGTGACGGCTTCGGCGAGCGCGGGCTCGACCACGTGGACCGGGGCGTCCGCCTCGGCGATGACGTCGGCCATCACGTCCAGCCACTTGGCGGTGAGCAGCATCGACCGCATCCGGTAGCCGGCGGCGAGGGCACGGCGGATGACCTTCTCCCCCTCGGCGATGAACAGGCCCTCCGCGGGTTCGCGGCGACGGCGCAGTTCGACGTCGGTGAGGCCGGTGTAGTCGGCGAGGCGGGGGTCGGCCGGGTCGGTGATGGTGCTGGGTTCGGACACCCTGCGATCTTGCCAAGCGGGGGCGGGGAAGGCCAAACGGCCGACGGGGCGGGGTGGTCCCCGGCTGGTGGGAGTGCAAGCATGACCGTATGGCCCGTTACCCGGGCCGATCCTGGGCTCCGTCGGCCTCTGGCGCCACTGGCTCCGCCGGCTCCCCCGGTGGGCGCCCACCCGGTCGGCCACAGCTGCCGCGCGCGAAGCGGGCGCGGCCGGTCTGGCACCGGTCGGTGGCCGGGCAGGTGTTCGCCCTGCAGATCCTGGTCGTGCTACTGCTGGTGGTGGCCGCGGTGGTGGCACTGGTGGTGCAGTCGCACAAGGACGCCGACAACGAGGCCCGGAACCGGTCGGTGGCGGTCGCGCAGGCCTTCGCCAACTCGCCGGGCATGGTCGACGCGCTGCGCTCCCCCGACCCGACCGCCGTCCTGCAGCCGAAGGCGCAGTCCGCGCGGATCGCCTCGGGCGTGGACTTCATCGTGGTGCTGAACAACCAGGGCATCCGCTACACCCACCCGAACCCGGCCCGGATCGGCCAGAAGTTCGTCGGCGACTACCAACCCGCGCTGCACGGCCAGGTGGTGACCGAGCACATCACGGGCACCCTCGGCCCGCTGGTGCAGGCCGTGGTCCCGGTGTACGCGCCGGACGGCCAGGTGGTCGGGCTGGTCTCGGCGGGCGTCACGCTGGCGCACGTCAGCACCGCGAGCGAGCGGCAGCTGCCGGTGGTGCTGGGCGCGGCGGCCGGTGCGGTCGGCCTGGCCACGCTGGGGTCGGCGCTGATCAGCCGACGGCTGCGGCGGCAGACGCACGGGCTGGGCCCGGTCGAGATGACCCGGATGTACGAGCACCACGCGGCCGTGCTGCACGCGGTGCGCGAGGGCGTCATGATCGTCGGCGGGGACGGGCGGCTGCTGCTCTGCAACGACGAGGCGCGCCGGCTGCTCGACCTGCCGCCGGACGCCGAGGGCCGGCCGGTGGCCGAGCTGGGCCTGGAACCTGCGCCGCTGGAGCTGCTGATCGCCAACCGCCAGGTGACCGACGAGGTGGTGCTGTCCGGCGAGCGGCTGCTGGCGGTGAACGTCCGGCTGACCGATCAGGTGGGCGGGCCGCCCGGCTGCGTCGCCACGCTGCGTGACTCCACCGAGCTGCTGGCCCTGTCCGGCCGGGCCGACCGGGCCCAGCGGCGGCTCCGGCTGCTGTACGACGCCGGGGTGACGGTGGGCAGCACGCTGGACGTGACGCGGACGGCGGAGGAACTGGCGCAGGTCGCGGTACCGAGGTTCGCGGACTTCGTCACGGTGGACCTCGCGGAGCAGGTCCTGGCGGGTGAGGAGCCTCCGGTGGGTGCCCCGCTGGGGCGGATGCGGCGTGCGGCGGTGGCGGGCGTACGGGACGACGCGCCGTTCTACCCGGTCGGCACCGTGGTGGAGGTGGTGCCCGAGACCCCGCTGGCCGGGGCGCTGCACAGCGGGGAGCCGGGCCTGGAACCGAACCTGGCGGAGGCCTGGCGGTGGCGGGACCAGGACCCGGAGCAGTCGGCGCGGATGGTGGCGTACGGGATGCACTCGCTGGCGCGGGTGCCGCTGCGGGCGCGCGGGGTGCTGCTGGGGGTGGCCCGGTTCTGGCGGGCGCAGCGGGCCGAGCCGTTCGAGCCGGAGGACCTGGCGCTGGCCGAGGAACTGGTGTCGCACGCGGCGGTGTGCATCGACAACGCCCGCCGCTACACCCGGGAGCACGCGATGGCGGTGACGCTGCAGCACAGCCTGCTGCCGCGCCGCCTGCCCGCGCAGAACGCGCTGGAGGTGGCGCACCGCTACCTGCCGGCCCAGGCCGGGGTGGGCGGGGACTGGTTCGACGTGATCCCGCTGCCGGGCGCGCGGGTGGCGCTGGTGGTCGGGGACGTGGTGGGGCACGGGCTGCACGCGGCGGCGACGATGGGCCGGCTGCGGACGGCGATCCACAACTTCTCGACCCTGGACCTGCCGCCGGACGAACTGCTGGGGCACCTGGACGAGCTGGTGAACCGGATCGACCAGGACGAGGCGGCGGGCGGCGAGAGCGCCGGGCTGACCGGGGCGACCTGCCTGTACGCGATCTACGACCCGGTGTCGCGGCGCTGCACGATGGCCACCGCCGGGCACCCGCCGCCGGCCGTCGTGGACCCGCAGGGCCGGGTGGTGTTCCCCGAGCTGCCGACCGGGCCGCCGCTGGGGCTGGCGGTGCTGCCGTTCGAGTCCGCCGAGGTGGAGCTGGCGGAGGGCAGCCGCCTGGTGCTGTACACGGACGGGCTGGTGGAGGACCGCGAGCGGGACATCGACGAGGGGCTGGAGCTGCTGCGCGCGGCGCTGGCCGGCCCGACGCGCACGCCTGAGCAGACCTGCACGGACGTGCTCGGGGCGTTGCTGCCGTTGCATCCGCAGGACGACATCGCGCTGCTGGTGGCGCAGACCAGGGTGCTGGCACCGGACCACGTGGCGGAGTGGGACGTGCCGTCGGACCCGGCGGCGGTGGGGGCCGTGCGGGCGGAGGTGGCGCGGCGGTTGGAGGAGTGGGGGCTGGACGAGGCCGCGTTCGTCACCGAGCTGATCCTGAGCGAGCTGGTCACCAACGCGATCCGGTACGGCTCTGCGCCGATCCGGGTGCGGCTGCTGCGGGACCGCGCGCTGATCTGCGAGGTGTCGGACGGCAGCAGCACCTCGCCGCACCTGCGGTACGCGGCGACCGAGGACGAGGGCGGGCGCGGGCTGTTCCTGGTGGCGCAGTTCGCGGACCGCTGGGGGACGCGGTACACGGCGACCGGGAAGGTCATCTGGACGGAGCAGCCGCTGGAGTAGGAAGTCGGACGGGCCGACTTCCCACTCCGGGAAGGTGTGCGGGCGGGAGGCGCAACGGGCGGATGCCTACGGGCGGAAGGCCGCGGCCAGGACGTTGACGACGTCGCCGATGACGATGACCGCCGGCGGCTTGACGCCCTCGGCCTCGACCACGGCGGCGACGGTGCCCAGCGTCGCGTCCACCCGGCGCTGGGCGGCGGTGGTGCCCTCCTGGACGATCGCGACCGGGGTGTCCGCCGCCCGGCCGTACTCGACCAGCCTGGCGGCGATCGCGCCGATCTTGTCCACGGCCATCAGCAGCACCAGGGTGCCGCTCATCCGCGCGGCGGCCTCCCAGTTGGTGAGCGAGCGCTCGTCGTCCGGGCCGACGTGGCCGGAGATCACGGTGAACTCGTGCGTCATGCCGCGGTGGGTGACCGGCACGCCGGCCGAGGCGGGGACGCTGATCGAGCTGGAGATGCCGGGCACGACGGTGACCGGGAGGCCGGCCTCGGCGCAGGCCAGCAGCTCCTCGCCGCCGCGTCCGAAGACGTACGGGTCGCCGCCCTTGAGCCGGACCACGAACTTGCCGGCCTTGGCGTGCTCGATCAGCGTGCGGTTGATCGCCTCCTGGGCCATGAACCGGCCGTAGGGGATCTTGGAGGCGTCGATCACCTCGACGTGCTCGGGCAGTTCGGCGAGCAGCTCGCGCGGGGCGAGGCGGTCGGCGACCACCACGTCGGCGTCGGCGAGCAGGCGCCGGCCGCGCACCGTGATCAGGTCCGGGTCGCCCGGGCCGCCGCCGACCAGGGCGACGCCGGCGCCGTGCGAGCGGTACTGGCGGGCGGCGAGCGAGCCGTCCCGCAGGCCGTCCACGATGGCGTCGCGCAGGGCCGCGGAGTGGCGCGGGTCGCCGGTGAGGACGGCCACGGTGGCGCCCGCGTCCCGGCCGCTGGCCGGGGTCCAGGCGGTGGCGGCGGAGGCGTCGTCGCTGCGGGAGCAGAACACCCGCTCGCGCTCGGCCTCGGCGCTGACCGCCGCGTTGACCGCCGGGTCGTCGGTGGCGACCAGGGTGTACCAGGCGCCGGCCAGGTCGCCGTCCCGGTACGGGCGGGCGTGCCAGGTGAGCTCCCCCGCGTCCGCCATGGCCTGGACCGCCGGGGTGGTGGCCGGCGATATCAGGTGCAGGTCGGCCCCGGCGGCGATCAGCGCGGGCAGCCGCCGCTGGGCGACCTGGCCGCCGCCGACCACGACGACGCGACGACCGGCCAGCAGCAGGCCGACCGGGTAGGGGGTGAGGCCCTCGGTGCTCGGGTGCGGGTTGGGCGCGGTCATCGGCGGTGCTCCTGATCGGGGTGCGGGTGGGGGGACGGTACGGCGGGACACCGCTGCGCGGGCCGGCGCGCCCTCGGGCCGGCCCGCGCAGCGGTGACAGGGAGTACGTCAGGCCTTCTCGGTGACCCCGGCGGAGTCGAAGGTGGCTACATCGTGCATCGCCCGGGCCGCGCTCTGCACCAGCGGCAGGGCCAGCAGGGCACCGGTGCCCTCGCCGAGGCGCAGGTCCAGGTCGATCAGCGGACGCAGGCCGAGCTTCGCCAGCGCGGCCTGGTGGCCCGGCTCGGCGGAACGGTGGCCGGCGATGCAGGCGGCCAGCACCTCGGGCGCGATGGCCTTGGCGGCCAGCGCGGCCGAACCGGCGATGACGCCGTCCAGGATCACCGGGGTGCGCAGCGAGGCGGCGCCCAGCAGGAAACCGGCGATGGCCGCGTGCTCCAGGCCGCCGACGGCGGCCAGCACGCCGACCGGGTCGCTCGGGTCGGGCCGGTGCAGGGCCAGCACGGCGCGGATGACCTCGATCTTGCGGGCGTGGGTCTCGTCGTCGATGCCGGTGCCGCGGCCGGTGACCTCGGCCGGGTCGAGGCCGGTGAACACCGAGATCAGGGCGGCGGAGGCGGTGGTGTTGGCGATGCCCATGTCGCCGGTGACCAGTGCCTTGTTGCCCGCCGCGACCAGGTCACGGGCGGTCTCGATGCCGACCTCGATGGCCTTGAGGGCCTCCTCGCGGGTCATCGCCGGGCCCTGCGTCATGTCGGCGGTGCCGGGCCGGATCTTGCGCGGCAGCAGGCCGGTGGCGCGGCCCTGCTGGACGGCGTCCGGCAGCTCGGCGGCCACGCCGACGTCGACCACGCAGACCTCGGTGCCGATCTGCTTGGCGAAGGCGTTGATCACCGCTCCCCCAGCGAGGAAGTTGCCGACCATCTGGGCGGTCACCTCCTGCGGCCAGGGGCTGACGCCCTGGGCGTGCACGCCGTGGTCGCCGGCGAAGATCGCCACGCAGGCGGGCTCCGGGATCGGCGGCGGGCACTTGCGGGACAGGCCGCACAGCTGGGCGGAGATGATCTCGAGCATGCCGAGCGAGCCGGCCGGCTTGGTCATCCGCTTCTGCCGGTCCCAGGCCTCGCCGAGCGCCTTGGCGTCCAGCGGCCGGATGCCGCGCAGGGTGTCGGCGAGCAGGCTCTGCGGCTCCTCGCCGGGCAGCGCGCGATTGCCGTACTGCTCCTCGTGGACGACCCAGGACAGCGGGCGCTTCTTCGCCCAGCCCTGCTGCTCCAGCTCGGGCTCGTCCGGGAAGGAGTCGACGAAGCCGACGCACAGGTAGGCGACGACCTCCAGGTGCTCCGGCAGGCCGAGCTCGCGGACCAGCTCCTCGTCGTCGAAGAAGCTCACCCAGCCGACGCCCAGGCCCTCGGCGCGGGCGGCCAGCCAGAGGTTCTCGACGGCCAGGGCGGCCGAGTACGGGGCCATCTGCGGCTGCGAGTGGCGGCCCAGGGTGTGCCGGCCGCCGCGGGTGCGGTCGGCGGTCACCACGATGTTGACCGGGGTCTCCAGGATCGCCTCGGTCTTGATCTCCTTGAACTGCTTGGCCCGGCCCTTGGGCAGCGAGTCCGCGTACGCCTCGCGCTGGCGCTCGGCCAGGGCGTGCATCCGCCTGCGGGTCTTGGCCGAACGGATGACCACGAAGTCCCAGGGCTGCGAGTAGCCGACGCTGGGCGCGGTGTGGGCGGCCTCCAGGACCCGGATCAGCACCTCGTGCGGGATCGGGTCCGGACGGAAGCCGTTGCGGACGTCGCGGCGCTCGCGGATCACCTGGTGGACGGCCTCGCGGTCGGTGTCGCCGTAGCCGGGGGCGGCCGGTCCGCGCGGCTCGGCGGGCTCCTCGGGCTGCGGCTCCTCATCGGCCGACGGCTGCTCGGCGACGGGCTCGGCTACGGACTGGTCGGCGGGCGGCTGGTCGCCCTGCTGCTCGGCCTGCTGGTCGACGGGCTGCTCGACCTGCGGCTCCTCGGCGGCGGGGGCCTCGGGGGCCTGCGCCTGGACGGGCTCGGCGGCAGCGGCGGCGACCGGCTCGGTGACGGCTTCGGCCACAGCCTCGGCCGGGGCCTCGACCGGGCTCTCGGCCTTCGGGCCCGCGGGGGCCTGCTCGGCGGCGGCTTCGACGGAGGCCTCGGCAGCGGCCTCGGCGGCGTTCGCGGCGCCGGTCCCGGACTGCTCGGCGACGGCCTCCGGCGCGGCCTCGGCGACGGGCTGCTGCTCGGGCTCCTGGGCGACGGCCTCGGCGGGCTGCGCCTCGGTCTCGACGGTGGCCTCGGCGACCGGCTCCACGACGGCAGCGGCAGCGGTGTCGGCGTCGGCGTCGGCGGGCGCCTCGGCGGGCTGCTCCGCCACCGGCTCGACGGCGGCCTCCGCAGGGGTCTCGGCCGGGACGGCCTCCTGCTGCTGCGGCTGCTCGGCCTCGGCGACGGGCTCGCTGACGGCCTGGCCGGACGGCATCTCACCGGTACCCGCGGCGGTCTCGGCGACCGGCTCCACGACGGCCTCCGGCGCCCCTTCGGCGGCCACGGCGGCCTCAGCCGTCCCGGCATCCGGGACGGGCTCCACGCCAGGCGCGGCCGGCTCCGCCTGAACGGTTTCGGCGGCCTGCGGCGCGTCGGCGGCCGCTATGGGCGCCGGCTCCTGCGGCGCCGCGGCCTCGGGGGTCTGCGGGGCCGCCGCGATCTTGGGCAGGCCGTGCGGGGTGGGCGCGGCGAGGAAAGCGGAGATCCGGCGCGGTTGACCAGCCGGCGTGGCGGCCTCGGGCTGCTCGACGGGCGCGGCGGCGCCCTCGGCGACAGCGGCCTCGGCGACAGCGGCCTCGACGGCCACGGGCTCGGCCGGCGCCTCGGCGGCCTCCGCCACGGCCGGCTCGGCCACGACGGCCTGCGCCGCGACGGCGACGGCCTCCGCAGCGGCCTCGGGCGCCACCGCGGCCTGAGGCGCCGTCACGGGCTGAACGGGCTGATCCGACGGAACGGACTGCACGGGCTGGGCCGCGGCGTGAGCGCCCTGCAGGGCCTGGACGGCCTCCGGGAGTTCGGCGACCTCGATCACCTCGATCGCCCCGACCGTCTCGACGGCCATCACGGCCTCGATCGGCTGCGAGGCAAGCGGCACCTGCACCTGCACCGCCTGCTGGGCGTCCTGCGGGTGCGGCAGCTGCTGCCCCTCCGCCGCCGGAGCCCCCGGGCCAGCCGGAGCCACCGGAACGACCGGCGGCACCGGCACCATCGGAGCGGCCTGCGGCGCGGCGGCCGGAGCCTGGACGGCGGCCTCGGGCATCGGCGGCCGGCCGACGACCGGGATGCCGTGCGCGGGCGTGCCGCCGTGCGACGGGCCGCGGTCGGCCAACGAGCGGACCGGGACCTGACCGGTCATCAGCGACGGGTCCGGGATCGGCGGCCCCGCGTGCAGCGGGCGGCGCGGCGGCTGAGCCTGCGTCATCGGCTGCTGCGCCTGCTGCTGCGCCGGTACGGACGGCTGCTGGGCGTGCTCGGCGCCGAGCACCGGCGGGTCCACCGGCGGCCAGGACGGCTCGACCGGCATGCCGTCCTGCTGCGGCGCGAGCGGCACCTGCTCGCCCGGGACGGACGCCAGCGGCTCGCCCCAGGAGCCCTGCGGGCCGGGCATCAGCAGTACGTCGTCATCGTCGTCCAGGCCGTCCGGCGCGTCGGGCTGGTCGAGGAAGTGGAAGGCCGGGCGCGGGACGCCCGGGTCGGCGGCCCATCCCTCGCCGGTGAAGCCGTGCTGGCTCTGCGGCGGGATGACGCCCGCACCCAGGGGCATCGCGCCGACCGGGGCTGCCGGATTCGGGATCACACCGCCGTCCGTCGCGACGCCCTGCAGGGGTGCAACGCCCGCGACGCCCTCCGGTCCGCCGAGCCGGTCGGGCCCGGCGTGCAGGTGCTCCGGCAGTCCCTCGCCCGGGACGTGGCCGCCATCGGTCATTGTCAAAGCTCCTTCCAGGCCGCTGCCGCGCCCTTGGCGACACGATCACCGATCGCAGCGCCCATCCGCACGGGCCGGGCCTGCGACCGACCCGCCCCTCAACCACACGCGGCCGCCGCGCCGTAGCGCTGCGGCCCGAGTCCTTCCGGCGCACTGCGGCACCCGGCCCCGCGCGCCGCCACACGGGGCGGCACACATCGTCTGAAACAACGACAACCCGGAGCAACCGGCACGACCGCACCGGACCCTACGGCATTCTCCAGGTCCGGCACGAAGCTCGTCGAATTGCCCACACTCCGAGCGGAACGGGGTTGCACCACGTCAGAAAGGTGACAAACCGACCGAATCGGGTGGGTCGCCGATCGCTGCAGCCGCCCAGGACGTCACACTACCGGCCCGGCGCGGTCACCTCCCGAATCAGTGTCCGGATGCGACCTGGATCACCGTCGGAGCCCCTCCACGCCCCCTCCGCGCCCCCGTCCCTGCCCACCCGTACCACCGGACGGACCCGGGGCGCACCCGAGGCCTTCACACGATCTGCTCACCCCAGAGCACCAGCACGCCGGTTCCGCCCGCCCCCAGTTCCAGTCCGCCGGCCTCGCCGACGGGCCGCAGCGGCGTCGACTGGAGCAGCGCGCCGTCCGCCCGGTAGCCGGCCTCGCCGAGCGCCCGGCGGACCTCCTCCGCCTCGGCGAAGGTCCGGGGCAGCGCGACGAACCGCTCCGGCCTGCGGGCGAGCACGGCGCGCACCACGTCCGGGCCGCCGGACTCCACCACCGCCGCGTCCGGCTCCGGCAGGCCGCCCAGCACCTCGGGGCCGCTGCCGTACACGGCCTCCACCTCGACGCCGTACCGGCGGGCGTTGACGGTCAGCCGGGCGCAGGCCGACCGGGAGCCCTCGACGGCGACCACGGCGGCGCCGAACCGGGCCGCCTCGACCGCGAGGGCGCCGCTGCCCGCGCCGACCGACCAGACCAGGTCCCCGGGGCGTGCACCCAGACGGGCCAGCACCAGGGCGCGCACGTGGGCGGGGAGCACCTCCGGCGCGCCCGTCTCACCACCCGTGCGCCCGGCGCCCGCGTAGGCGTCGCCGGGGAGCGCCCAGCCGCTCTCCGCGCCGGGGTAGCCGACCGGGCGCCCGGCCAGCCAGCCGGCCGCCTGGTCCACCGTGGCGACCTGGGCGGCGCCGCCGATCACCAGCACCACGTTGGGGTCGCGCCAGACGTGGTCGGCGATCCGGTCGGAGGTGAGGACGGTGACGTCCTCCTCCGGTGTGCCGAGGGCCTCGCAGACGACGAAGGTCCGGTGCACCCCGCGCAGCATCAGGGCGAGTTCGGCGGGCCCGGCGCCCGGGGCGGTGAGCACCGCGACCTTGGGGTGGGCCCGGCAGATGTTGGCCGCGCGGCGCAGCCGTCCGCCGTGGGCGCTGACCACCTGGGCGTCCTCCCAGGGCATCCCGGCCCGGGCGAAGGCGGTGGCGACGGAGGAGACGGCGGGCAGCACCTCCAGCTCCAGGCCGTACTCGGGGCGGCGCAGGGTGCGCACCACGCCGAAGAAGCCCGGGTCGCCCTCGGCGACCACGACGGCGGCGCCGCGGTGCTCGGCGATCCGTCGGGCGGCCGACTCGATGGCGCCGAGGGTGATCCGCTCGGCGGCCTCCGGCACCGGGAGGGCGTTCAGTTGGTACGGGGCTCCGGCGACCAGGGTCGCCGCGGCGAGGGCCGCACCGGCGGCCTCGGTCAGCGGCGTGCCGTCCCACCCGATGACCGTGATCCGGTCAGCCATCTGCGGCCGTTCTCCCTCGACTCGGTGCGCCACTCGGTGCGCCGTCGTGCGGCGCCGGTGGAGAGGCTACCGGGTGTCGTCCCTTGGACGCCGACATCTCGCACACATGTCCGCGCCGAGTCCGCGGCGCGGTGACGGTAGTGGTAGCGGCAGCGGTGCCGGCTCAGTCGCGCAGCACGTAGCGGTGGTCGCCGTGCCAGCCGTGCGGTTGCGGTTCGGGTGTCTCCAGGTCCTCCGGGAGCAGGCTCCACAGGATGAGGTCGCTGCGGCTCTCCGCGGACGCCGCCCCGGACTCGGCCTCCCCTGAGTACCCGGAGTCCCCGCGCACTATCCAGGCGCTGCGCAGCACGCCCTCGCTGATGCCGCCGATCTTCTGGGCGACCTGCTGGGCGGCGGTGTTGCCGGCGGCGGTGCGCATCTCCAGGCGCAGGAAGCCGCGGTCCTCGAACAGCCACTGCGCGACGCCGAGGACGGCCTCGGGGGCGTAGCCCTCGCCGCGTGCCCAGGCGGCGGTGACGTAGGAGATCTCGGTGCTGCGCAGCCGCCAGTCGGTGTTGCGCAGCTCGACCAGGCCGACCAGGCGCTGGGTCAGGTGCTCGGTGACGGCCAGGACGATGCCGCGGCCGGCGGCCCGGTGGGCGGGGGCGAGGGTGCGGGCGAGCGCGGCCGCGTACTCCTCGGTGAAGGGGTGCGGGAGGTCGGTCCACGCCAGGACGAGGTCGTCGGCCATCATCGTGGCCAGGCCGGGGGCGTCGTCCTCCGCAAGGGGTCGCAGCAGCAGCCTTTCGGTGCTGATGGCGGTCTCGGGGAAGCTCGCTGCCATGCCGTCTCTCCTCGCCGGGTCGTGAACACAACACCGTACGCCTCCGTCGCGCTCCGGGTACCACCTGGTGCGCCGCGTGCGCGACGGTACGTCAGAACGCCGTCGCCCGGGGCGTCCCGGGTGCATACTGCCCGACCGGGCCCCCGCCGAGGTGCGGCGGGGGCCCGGTCGGGCGGCGGGCGTCGGCCGGTACGGCGGCCGGCGACGGTCAGAAGGCCGGGGTGACCGAGCCCTGGAAGGTGTCGGTGATGTACTTCTTGACCTCGTCGGAGTGCAGCAGCTCGGCGAGCTTCTTGACCCGCGGGTCGTTCTCCTTGCCCTTCTTGACGGCGAGGATGTTGGCGTACGGGTTGCCCTCGGCCTTCTCCAGCACCAGCGCGTCGGTGGCCGGCTTCAGGCCGGAGTCGAGCGCGTAGTTGCCGTTGATGACGGCGGCGTCGAGGTCGGAGACCGAGCGGGGCAGCTGGGCGGCCTCCAGTTCCTTCCACTTGAGGTTCTTCGGGTTGCCGGTCACGTCGGCCGGGGTGGCGGCGGTGGTGACGCCGTCCTTGAGGGTGATCAGTTTGTTGTCGGCGAGCAGCTTGAGCGCGCGGCCCTCGTTGGTGGCGTCGTTGGGCAGGCCGATGGTGGCGCCGTCCGGCAGGTCGGTGATCGCCTTGACCTTCTTGGAGTAGAGGCCGAGCGGCTCCAGGTGCACGGTCTCCACCGAGACGATGGTCGTGCCGTGCTTCTTGTTGAAGTCCTCCAGGTACGGGACGTGCTGGAAGTAGTTCGCGTCGGCCGAACCGTCCTGCACCGCCGTGTTGGGGGTCACGTAGTCGGTGACCTCCTTGATGTCGAGCTTGAGGCCGGCCTTGTCCGCAAGGTTGTCCTTGACGTACTTGAGGATCTGCCCGTGCGGGGTGGGGCTGGCGACCACCTTGAGCGGCGCGTTCGGGTCCGAGGAGGAGGAGCCCGAGCTGCCGCAGGCGGCGAGGGAGAGGGCGAGGCCGGCGGTGGCCAGGGCGCTGGTGAACTTCAGGGCGTTGCGCACGAAAAGTGCCTTTCTGCGTGATGCGGGGAGCCGCGTCCGGAGTCGGACGGGGGAGGTCTAGGAGGCGACGAGGTCCTTGTCGGGGCTCGTCGGGGTGCGCCCCAGCAGGCGGGTCCGGCCGCCGCTGCGGCCGCGGTGGGCGAGGCGGCCGACGGCGAAGTCGCCGATCAGCTGGACGGCGGTGACGATGATCACCAGCTCGGCGACGATGACCCACATGAAGGCCGTCTCGAAGCGCTGGTAGCCGTAGTTGACGGCGAGGGTGCCGAGGCCGCCGCCGCCGACCGTGCCGGCCATCGCGGAGTAGCCGATCAGCGTGATGACCGTGGTGGTGACGGAGGCGACGACGCCGGGCAGCGCCTCGGGCAGCAGGGTCTTGCGGACGATCGTCCAGGTGCTGCCGCCCATCGACTGGACCGCCTCGACCAGGCCGCGGTCGACCTCACGGACGGAGGTCTCGACCAGGCGGGCGAAGAACGGGATGGCGCCGATGGTCAGCGGCACGGTCGCGGCCTGCCAGCCGATCGAGGTCCCGACCAGCCAGCGGGTGAAGGAGATCAGGGCGATCATCAGGATGATGAACGGCACCGAGCGGGCGAGGTTCACCACGAAGCCGATGGCCTTGTTGACGGCCCGATTGGCCAGCAGGCCACCCTTGTCGGTGAGCACCAGCAGGACGCCCAGCGGCAGGCCGAGCAGTACGGTGACGGCCGCGGACACCCCGACCATCTGGAAGGTCTCCTGGGTGGCGGGCCACATCAGCTCCTGCATCTGGTCCCACGTCATGCCACCGCTCCGTTCGCCGCACCGATCACGTCCACCTGCAGGCCCTGCTCGCGCAGGAAGCCGATCGGCACCACGTTGTCCTGGTGGCCGCCGGACAGTTCGACCCGCATCCGGCCGACCATCCGGCCGGCGATGGTCTCCACGGCCGCGCCGAGGATGTTGATGTCGATCTGGTAGGTGCGGGCCAGCTGGGAGACGAACGGCCGGGCCGAGGTGTCGCCCTGGAAGGTGATCTCCAGCACGGTGGAGCCGGGGTGGCCGGTGCCGAACTCGCTGAGCGGGAACAGCTCGCGGGCCAGCTCGGAGCCGGGCTCGGCCAGCAGGTCGGCCAGCCCGCCGGACTCGACCACCCGGCCGCCGCGCATCAGGGCGGCGGAGTCGCAGACGGACTTGATGACGTCCATCTCGTGGGTGATCAGCAGGACGGTCAGGCCGAGCTGCTGGTTGAGGTCGCGCAGCAGCTTGAGGATCGACCGGGTGGTCTCCGGGTCGAGCGCCGAGGTGGCCTCGTCGGAGAGCAGCACCTTGGGGTCGCCGGCCAGGGCGCGGGCGATGCCGACGCGCTGCTTCTGGCCGCCGGAGAGCTGGTTGGGGTAGCTGCGGGCCTTGTCGCCGAGCCCGACCAGGTCGAGCAGTTCGGCGGCCCGACGGCGGCGCTGGGCGCGGTCCAGGCCGATGATCTCCAGCGGCAGCTCGACGTTCTGCTGCACGGTCCGCGAGGAGAGCAGGTTGAAGTGCTGGAAGACCATGCCGATCCGGCGGCGCGCCTCGCGCAGCTCCCGGCCGGCCCGGTTCTCGCCGCCGGACAGCGCCGTGAGTTCGACCCCGTCCACGGTGACGGTGCCGGAGGTGGGGCGCTCCAGCATGTTGACGCAGCGGATGAGGGTGGACTTGCCGGCGCCGCTGGTGCCGACGACTCCGTAGACCTCTCCCGGTCGGACGTGCAGGTCGACACCGGCGAGGGCGGTCACCTCGCGGCCTCGGGAGCGGTAGACCTTCGTGAGGTCCGTGGTGGTGATCACAGCTGCTTCCGTGGGTCGGGGGCGGGCGGCGTGGGTCGACCCCCCGACCGGGTTGCGGCCGGGCGGCGTCGTACGGCGCTTCGCCAGGGGGATCCGGACCTGTCAACCCCTTGATCGTGGCCGTCGGACGGCCGGGCCGCGCGACGGCGTGGCCCTTACGAGTCACCGGCGCCCGCGGGTGGGCGGGCATGGCAAGGGGAGGGGTACGGGAGGACGGACGCGCTCACACGAGCGGGAGCGGCCGGGGTCTCGCTTCGGGGCGCGAGGAGAGGGCACCCGCGCGGGGTGCCGGGGGCGGTGGCCCTCAGCGGTGACACATTCGACGGCACATGGCACGCTCACCTGCCGGCAGCGTGCCGGTGGGGGTCCAGTTCGTCGTCGCAGTCATGTGAGCCAGTAAAACAGATGGGCCGATTTCCGCCCAATCATTTGGCCACGCCGTCCGCAATGCGGACACTTACGGCCGCCACCAGCGGTGATATGCCTCGGCGCCGCCACCGGAACGTCCGGATGGTGGCGGCGCCGAGGATCGGCGGCGGCGGCCAGGTTCAGGCCGTCGCGGCGAGCTGCGTGCTCGCGGGCTTCTCCAGGTGGACGAAGCTCAGCCGGCTGCTGACTTGCTCGACCTTGGTCTGCCGGTAGCCCTGGCGGGCGTACAGGCGCAGGTTGCCGAGGCTGCGGTGGCCGGTGAACAGGCGGTAGGAGCTCACCGGGCCGTCCT
Source organism: Kitasatospora sp. NPDC023385 (assembly GCF_055664045.1). Lineage (NCBI taxonomy): Bacteria > Bacillati > Actinomycetota > Actinomycetes > Kitasatosporales > Streptomycetaceae > Kitasatospora > Kitasatospora sp. NPDC023385. The sequence continues at coordinate 193,632 of NZ_JBVOOL010000014.1, forward strand.
CGGCGAGGCGGCGCTCCAGGGCGTCCAGGAGGCGGCCGCCGAGACCGTGGCGCTGCATCCGCGGGTGGACGACCAGGCGCTCTATCCGGGCCGCACCGTCGGGGCCGCGGTGGCCGCGGACGGTGCCGACCACCTCGTCGCCCAGCCGGGCGACCAGGAAGTACCGCTCGGTCAGTTCGGCGCGCAGGCTCTCCAGGCTCTGCGTCAGGGGCTCGATCGCCCAGTCGCCGTACAGCTCGGCCTCGGGCTGGTAGCCGAGGTACTGGAGCTTGAGGATCTGCTCCGCGTCCTCGGCCTCCGCAGCCGAGATGATCACGCTCATGCCCATGTGGAGGGGCCTCCCCAGTCGTCGTGCCCGGCGCGCAGAGGGTGACGCGCTCACGCTCAGTATCCGAATGATCGCGCCACCGTCAAGAGCTGCGTTCGCCAGCGCTCTACCCGGGCGTCAGCTCCGCTCAACCTTCTCGGGGCCGGACGTGGCGAGGGTCACGCCCGGGCGCGGAGGGGGCGGTGGGGAGGGCGAGGGGACGCGGAGAGCCGCACCGGGGCGGAGCTCCCGCCGGCCCGCGGATGCTCACGGGTAACGCTCCGCGTGGAGCAGCGTCCGCAGGCAGGCGAGGCAGCGGGAACGGGTGGGGCCGATCGAGCCGCGGGGCATCCCGAGGCGCTCGGCGAGCTCGCGGTAGGTGGGCGGCGGATTCTCGGCCAAGGCGGCGACCAGCTCGGGGCAGCGCCCGGGCAGGGCGGCGACGGTCTCCCGGACCACGCGGCGGCGGCGGTCGGCGAGGTAGACGTCCTCGGCGGAGGGGACGGGCGGAAGGGTGGTGCACACACCGTGCATGACTGCCCGGGGCTGGGCCGGTTACGCCCGGGCCGGGGCGCGTACGCCGAAGGGGCGCGCCGGTCGGACCGCCGCGCCCCTCCTCCCGCAGGCCTTCGGTCAACCCCGCGCCCAGTCCTGCTGCCGCGCCAGGTCCGCCTTCACCTCGGCGAGCTGGACCGCGACCGCCGAGGGGGCGGTGCCGCCTCGCCCGTCGCGGGCGCCGATGGCGCCGTGCACGCTGAGCACCGACCGGACCTCCGGCGTCAGGTGCTCGGAGATCGCGGCGAACTGCGCGTCCGTCAGGTCGGACAGCTCGATGCCCTCGGCCTCGCAGACCTTGACGCAGGCGCCGGCCACCTCGTGCGCGACCCGGAACGGCACGCCCTGCTTGACCAGCCACTCGGCGATGTCGGTGGCGAGCGAGAAGCCGGCCGGGGCCAGCTCCTCCAGCCGCTCCCGGTGCACGGTGAGGGTGGCCAACATCCCGGTGAACGCGGGCAGCAGCACCTCCAGCGTGTCGCAGGAGTCGAAGACCGGCTCCTTGTCCTCCTGCAGGTCCCGGTTGTAGGCGAGCGGCAGGGCCTTGAGGGTGGCCAGCAGGCCGGTCAGGTTGCCGATCAGGCGGCCGGACTTGCCGCGGGCGAGCTCGGCGATGTCCGGGTTCTTCTTCTGCGGCATGATCGAGGAGCCGGTGGAGAAGGCGTCGTGCAGCGTGATGAAGCCGAACTCCCTGGTGTTCCAGATGATCACCTCCTCCGCGATCCGGGAGAGGTTGATGCCGATCATCGCGGTCACGAAGGCGAACTCGGCGACGAAGTCGCGCGAGGCGGTGCCGTCGATGGAGTTGCCGACCGAGCCGCCCTCGAAGCCGAGGTCGGCGGCGACGGCCTGCGGGTCGAGGCCGAGGGAGGAGCCGGCCAGCGCCCCGGAGCCGTACGGCGAGACGGCGGTGCGGGCGTCCCACTGGCGCAGCCGCTCGGCGTCCCGGCCGAGGGCCTGCACGTGCGCGAGGACGTGGTGGGCGAAGAGCACCGGCTGGGCGTGCTGGAGGTGGGTGCGGCCCGGCATCGCGGTGTCCGGGTGCGCCTCGGCGAGGCCGACCAGGGCGTGCTGGAGGTCGAGCAGCAGGCCGCCGATGGTCTTCGCGTGGTCCCGCAGGTACATCCGGAACAGGGTCGCGATCTGGTCGTTGCGCGAGCGCCCGGCCCGCAGTTTGCCGCCGAGGTCGGGGCCGAGGCGCTCCAGCAGGCCGCGCTCCAGGGCGGTGTGGACGTCCTCGTCGGCGACGGTGCCGGTGAAGGTGCCCGCCTCGACGTCGGCGAGCAGCCGGTCCAGGCCGGCCAGCATGGCGGCGAGCTCGTCGTCGGAGAGCAGGCCCGCCTTGTGCAGGACCCGGGCGTGGGCCTTGGAGCCGGCGATGTCGTACGGCGCGAGGCGCCAGTCGAAGTGGACCGAGGCAGAGAGCCTGGCCAGCGCCTCGGACGGGCCGTCGGCGAAGCGCGCGCCCCAGAGGCGGACGTCGGCGGACTGCTGCGCGGTCATCGCGTGACTCCTTCACACATGTGCGGTAGATGGCATAAGTATGCACGACAGCGCATGAAACACAAACCCCGGCCGACGGGACTCCGTCGGCCGGGGCTCCTCCGGTCAAGGGCGCTACTGCGCCTTGGCCTGGGCGAGTTGCATGAGGTGGTCGGCGAGCGCCTGGCCGCCGGCCGGGTCACGGCTGATCAGCAGGACGGTGTCGTCGCCGGCGATGGTGCCGATGATCTCGAACACCTCGGCCTGGTCGATCGCCGAGGCCAGGAACTGCGCGGCGCCCGGCGGGGTGCGCAGCACCACCAGGTTGCCGGAGGCCGTCGCGGAGACCATGAGCTCGCCGGCCAGCCGGGCCATCCGGCCCTCGCTGGCCGACTCCCCCATCGGCGCGCGCGGCGTGCGGTCGCCGCCCTCGGCCGGGACGGCGTAGATCAGCGCGCCGTCCCGGTTGCGGATCTTGACCGCGCCCAGCTCGTCCAGGTCCCGGGAGAGGGTGGCCTGGGTGACCACGAGCCCGTCGTCGGCGAGCAGCTTGGCGAGCTGGCTCTGCGAACGCACGGGCTGGCGGGTGAGCAGGTCCACGATCCGCCGGTGGCGCGCGGTGCGGGTCTGCGGGACCTGCGGCGTCGGGCCGGCGGAGGGGCCGGAGTGGGAAGCGGTCATGTGATGATTCTCCCGGACGACGGTCAACTCGCATCGGCGGGGGCGCTCTCGCGCACCGCCCGGAGGATGCCCGGCAGCGCCGCGAGGAAGGCGTCCGCCTCCTGTTCGGTCAGCACCAGCGGCGGTGCCAGCCGGACGGCCTCCGGGACGGCCGCGTTGACCAGGAAGCCCGCCTCCTGCGCCGCGGCCTGGACCTTGGCCGAGACCGGCTCGGTGAGCACGATGCCGAGGAGTAGGCCGGCCCCTCGCACGTGCGAGACCAGCGGGTCGCCGATCGCCTCGACGCCCTGCCGCAGCCGCTCGCCGAGCTTGCGGACGTGCTCCAGCAGCCCCTCGGACTCGATGGTGTCCAGCACCGCGAGTCCGGCCGCGGCGGCCACCGGGTTGCCGCCGAAGGTGGTGCCGTGCTGGCCGGGGGTGAGCAGTTCGGCGGCCTCCCCGAAGGCGAGGACGGCGCCCATCGGCAGGCCGCCGCCGAGCGCCTTGGCCAGGGTGACCACGTCCGGCTCGACGCCCTCGAAGGCCTGGTGGGCGTACCAGTGGCCGGTGCGGCCGACGCCGGTCTGGATCTCGTCCAGGACCAGCAGGGTGCCGGTGGCCCGGGTGATCTCCCGCGCCGCCCTCAGGTAGCCGTCGGGCAGCGGGATCGCGCCGTTCTCGCCCTGGACGGGCTCCAGGAAGACCGCTGCCGTCCCGGTGGTGACGGCCGCGCGCAGCGCCTCGACGTCACCGAACGGGACGTGGGTGACGTCGCCGGGCAGCGGGCGGAACGGATCCTGCTTGGCGGGCTGGCCGGTGAGCGCGAGGGCGCCCATGGTCCGGCCGTGGAAGGCGCCCTGGAGGGCGACCAGGTGGGTGCGGCCGGTCCGCCGGCTGATCTTGAACGCGGCCTCGTTGGCCTCGGCGCCGGAGTTGCAGAAGAACACCCGGCCGCCCTCCCGGCCGTCCAGTGCCAGCAGCCGCTCGGCCAGGGCGATGGTCGGCTCGGCCATGAAGAGGTTGGAGACGTGGCCCAGGGTGGCGATCTGCCGGCCGACCGCCTCGACGACGGCCGGGTGCGCGGTGCCCAGGGCGTTGACGGCGATGCCGCCCAGCAGGTCGGTGTACTCCTTGCCGTCGGCGTCCCAGAGCTTGCTGCCCTCGCCGCGCACCAGTGGGATCCGGGGGGTGCCGTAGTTGTCGGTGAAGGTGTGCTGCCACCGGCCGGTCAGTTGCTCGTTCGCGGTCATGCCAGTCCCCCGGTCACGGTCGGTTCGTCGTCGGGCACGACCATCGTGCCGATGCCCTCGTCGGTGAAGATCTCCAGCAGCAGGCTGTGCTGCACCCGGCCGTCCAGGACGCGGGCGGTGCCCACGCCGGAGCGGACGGCGTGCAGGCAGCCCTCCATCTTGGGGACCATGCCGCTGGACAGCACGGGCAGCAGCTCCTCCAGCTCGCTCGCGTTGAGCTGGCTGATCACGTCGTCCGAGTTCGGCCAGTCCTTGTAGAGGCCCTCGACGTCGGTGAGGACGACGAGCATCTCGGCGCCGAGCGCGACCGCCAGGGCGGCGGCGGCGGTGTCGGCGTTGATGTTGTAGACGTGGCCGTCGGCGCCGCGCGCGATCGAGGAGATCACCGGGATCCGGCCGTCGGCGATCAGCGCCTTCACCGCGCCGGCCTCGATGTTGACGATGTCGCCGACCAGGCCGATGTCCACCTGCTCGCCGTCCACCACCGCGTAGCGCTTGACCGCCGTCATGGTGTGCGCGTCCTCGCCGGTCATGCCGACGGCGAACGGGCCGTGCCCGTTGAGCAGGCCGACCAGCTCGCGCTGCACCTGGCCGGCCAGCACCATCCGGACCACGTCCATGGTCTCGGGAGTGGTGACCCGCAGGCCGTTGGTGAAGCTGGACTCCAGGCCGAGCCTGTCGAGTTGGGCGCTGATCTGCGGGCCGCCGCCGTGCACCACGACCGGGTGGAGGCCTGCGTAGCGGAGGAAGACGACGTCCTGGGCGAAGGCCGACTTGAGGCTGTCGTCCACCATGGCGTTGCCGCCGAACTTGACCACGACGGTCTTGCCGTGGAAGCGCTCCAGCCACGGCAGCGCCTCGATCAGCGTCATGGCCTTGGGCAACGCGGTGTTGTTGCGGGCCTGTTCGCCCTTGGGTGCGATCTGCACGGGTATCCCTCGTCTGGAGCGCGGATCAGGTGGAGTAGGCGCTGTTCTCGTGGACGTAGTCCGCGGTGAGGTCGTTGGTCCACAGCGAGGCGCTCGCCGTACCGGCGTTGAGGTTCGCGGTGATGACGACCTCGCGGCCCTTCATGTCCACCAGGTCGCGGTCCTCGGCCACGCCGCCGTCCTTGCAGACCCAGACGCCGTTGATGGCGACGTCCAGCCGGTTCGGGTCGAAGGCGGCGGTGGTGGTGCCGATCGCGGCCAGCACCCGGCCCCAGTTGGGGTCCTCGCCGTGGATGGCGCACTTGAGCAGGTTGTTGCGGCTGATCGTCCGGGCGACGTCGACGGCCTCGTCCTCGGTGGCGGCGCCGGTGACGTCGATCCGGATGTCCTTGCTCGCGCCCTCCGCGTCGCCGATCAGCTGGCGGGCCAGGTCGGCGCTGACCGTGCGGACGGCCTCGGCGAACTCGGCCTGGTCCGGGGTGGTGCCGGACGCGCCGGAGGCGAGCAGCAGCACGGTGTCGTTGGTCGACATGCAGCCGTCGGAGTCGATCCGGTCGAAGGTGGTGCGGGTGGCGCCGCGCAGCGCCGCGTCCAGGCCGGCGCTGTCCACGGCGGCGTCGGTGGTGAGCACGACCAGCATGGTGGCGAGGCTCGGGGCGAGCATACCCGCGCCCTTGGCCATGCCGCCGACCGTCCAGCCCGCCGGGCTGGTGACCTGGGCGGTCTTGTGCACGGTGTCGGTGGTCTTGATGGCGATCGCGGCGGCCTCCCCGCCGGTCTCGCTGAGCGCTCCGGCGGCGAGGGTGATGCCGGGCAGCAGGAGGTCCATCGGCAGCCGTACGCCGATCAGGCCGGTGGAGGCGACGGCGACCTCGCCGGCGTTGAGCTCCAGCTCGGCGGCGGCCCGCTCCGCGGTGGCGTGGGTGTCCTGGAAGCCGAGCGGACCGGTGCAGGCGTTGGCGCCACCGGAGTTGAGGACGACGGCGGAGACCTGGCCGCCCTTGAGGACCTGCTCGGACCAGAGCACCGGCGCGGCCTTGACCCGGTTCGCGGTGAAGACGCCGGCGGCGGCGAGCGAGGGGCCGTCGTTGACCACCAGGGCGAGGTCGGGGGTGCCGGAGGCCTTGATGCCGGCGGTGACGCCGGCGGCCCGGAAGCCCTTGGCGGCCGTCACGCCCAGGTTGCTGCTGTTGCTCACGGTGCGACTCCGTTCAGGGGGAGGCCCAGCTCCTCGGGGAGGCCGAGGGCGATGTTCATGCTCTGCACCGCGCCGCCCGCGGTGCCCTTGACCAGGTTGTCGATCGCGCTGATCGCGATGATCCGCCCCGCGGTGGAGTCCAGGGCGACCTGGACCAGGGCGGTGTTGGCGCCGTAGACGCTGCTGGTCTGCGGCCACTGCCCCTCGGGCAGCAGGTGGACGAAGGCCTCGTCCGCGAACGCCTCGGTGTAGGCGGCGCGCAGGCTCTCGGCGCTCACGCCGGGCCTGGCCTTGGCCGAGCAGGTGGCGAGGATGCCGCGCGGCATCGGGACGAGGGTGGGGGTGAAGGAGACGGTGACCGGCTCCCCGGCGAGCGGGGTGAGGTTCTGCACCATCTCCGGGGTGTGCCGGTGGACGCCGCCGACGCCGTACGGGCTCACGCTGCCCATCACCTCGCTGCCCAGCAGGTGCGGCTTGGCGGCCTTGCCGGCGCCGGAGGTGCCGGAGGCGGCGACCACCACGGCCTCCGGTTCGGCGAGGCCGGCCGCGTACGCGGGGAACAGCGCCAGGGAGACGGCCGTCGGGTAGCAGCCGGGTACGGCGATGCGGTTGCTGCCCTTCAACGCTGCGCGGTGGCCGGGCAGTTCGGGCAGGCCGTAGGGCCAGGTGCCGGCGTGCGGGGAGCCGTAGAACTGCTCCCAGTCGGCGGCGGCCTTGAGCCGGAAGTCGGCGCCGCAGTCGACCACCAGGACGTCCCGGCCGAGCGCCTCGGCGACGGCGGCGGACTGGCCGTGCGGCAGCGCCAGGAACACCACGTCGTGGTCGGCCAGCACCTCGGTGGTGGTGGGTTCGAGGACGCGGTCGGCGAGCGGGATCAGGTGCGGCTGCAGCGCGCCCAGTCTGGTGCCCGCGTTCGAGCCGCCGGTCAGTGCCCCGATCTCCACCTCCGGGTGGCCGAGCAGCAGGCGCAGCACCTCCCCGCCCGCGTACCCGCTCGCGCCGGCGACGGCGACTCGCAATGCCATGGCGTTCCTCCTTTGTCGTGGCATGAATATACGCGCGGGGGAAAATCCATGCAAGGAGGATGTGTCGATCCACACCGGGGGCGTGTGACGAGGATCGATGGCTGGCCCATCAGATCCATTGTTGGCCCAACACGATCCTTCCCGATGCGGAAGGATTCGGATCCATGATCGTCCCTACGCGTGTAGCCATGCCCGGCCAGGTGCGGAGCCTGGCAGCCCACCACCCTGCAGGCCCGCTCTACGTGACGAGTTACGGGGTCGACATCCTCGAAACGGTTCTGAGTGCGGTGGACCTCTCGGGTGCCGTGCTGTGGCAGCGGACCTTTCCAGGCACCGGGCATCCGCGGTCTCGTGGCTCCCGTCAGGGAGTGATGTGGCTGGCCCGGCCTGGGGACAGCGGTCCGGTGCTGGAGGAAATCGGCCCGGACGGTGATACCGGGAGCGTTGTTGCCCCTGCTTGCGACGCCGGCGAAGAGATCAGCGCCTTCGTGGTACTGGACGACGGGTTCTGCATCTCCTGGGCCACCGCTCCCCCCTTCCAGCGCGGCGACACCCCGTACCGCGAGCCCCGTGTAGCCAGGTACGCCCGCGACGGCCGGTGCCTGTGGTCGTCACCGATCAGTCTCGGCGCGCTCTCTCACGCAGGTGTGGTTGAGGCGGGAGTCCAGACCGACTGGGAGGTGCGCCCCAAGCGGCCGTGGACTCCGCAGGAAGTCGACGTCGATCACTGGGAACCGCTGCTGGTGTCCGGGGACAGAGTGGCCGCCAGCTTCGTGGAGCAACGCAGTGGGATCGGCGCCACCTTCTTCCTGGACCTGGCGGGCGGAGGGATCGTCGCATCGACGAAGCCCTTGCCGGCGGGCCGGAAAGCCATTGCCGGGCCAGCGGAGTTCCTGATCGGCTCGCAGGGCTACGGGGAGTTCAGCACCGCGCGATACAACCGCGACGGCGGTCGGGTCGCGCACTGGAACAGCCACGGAGCCATGCTGGTCGATGCGTCCGGTGCGGTTCGGGGTCCCGAACTGGAAAACCGTCTCCCGTCGCGCTCAAAGTTCCGGGAGCTGACCGACACAGGGGCGCTGGTAGACGGGCCTGCGCTGACCGGCTACTACACCTCCTACCCCGCGCTGGACTGTGCGGGCACCGCGGTGTTCTGGCGAGACGGCAGGCTCCTGGCAATCGACTCGAGCCTCGGGCAGCAGGAGTACTTCTCGACCGACGACTCCCGAAACGTCATGAGCCGCACCCTGCTGCTCGACACCGGGCAGATCGCTTTTGCGTTGGACAGTGAGCTGTTGCTTTTTCAGACCCCACTCGGCTCACTTTCCTCCGGCGTCTGGCCCTGTGGAGACGGAAATCTGCACGGCAACCCAGTCAGGTGGACCGACTAACTCCCTCCCCAAAGTGCCGAGCGGTGCGTGCCCCGAGCAGCTGAAGGCTTGACGGCTTCGAGAGGATGGCCCGATGAGCATGAGGCATCCACGCGAGGTCGGCCAGGAGCATGTGCTGGAGCGCTATGTCACACCCGGCCAAAGGTACTTGGAGCTGCTGCACGGCAACTTCGTCAGGCTGGATGGGCCAGAGCAATCGAACTTCGTCGAAGCCCTCGCCTCGGATGCCGCTTCAGTGACCGTCGAAGAGCTGAGCGCGCTCTTCGGCTACGAATGGCGCTCGCGGTTGACCGCTTCGTGGCTGGCCGGGGTGGCCAGGCGGACCGAGTGGCGGAGCTTGATCGGGCAGCTCCTACTGGCCAGCGAACTGACGTACGCCGGCCAGGGCTACTGCTTCGCGCTGGCCAGGTTCGGTACAACCGAGGATGCCCAGATCCTGACGGAGTACCTCGCCCGGTATCTACCGCAGCTCGATCGCCGATACGAGCAGCCACTCGCCATGGGCGCCCTGCTCCGGCTGGACATCCTGCTGGGCACCGACTACGCGCAACGATTCACTGCTATCGACGGTCCATGGGATCGCTGGGTAGAGGCCCTGCCGCACTTGCGCGGTAATCCCGCATGGACGGCAGATGCCCAGCGGCACGGCCTGGACGCCTGGTGTGAGTGGCCGTGGCCGGACGCCCCGCCCGTGGCTGACCTCGGGGATAGCGGCGGCCTCAGCTAAGGCCTGGTGCCGCCACTGTCGGCACGCTGCGGTTTACTCATCGGCGTGGACACAACAGCGAGGTGGAACGACAAGCTCGCAGCCATCACGGGCTGGGAGAGCACGAGGACCAGGACGATCGACTGGCCCTCGGTGGAATCACGGCTCGGCATTGCTCTTCCGACCGACTACAAGGAGCTGCTGAAGTTGAATTCGTAATGTCGGTCTGAAGGTGGTCAGCCGTCCATGATCAGGCCGGTGGCGGCGAGGCATCCGTCGATGAGGTGAGAGCGGTA